>NZ_JBDKXK010000002.1:0-388266 GCF_039710735.1 Cupriavidus sp. DL-D2
GGCGGTAAGGTCCGGTCTTCCCATTGTTTTCTCCCCTCTCCCTCTGGGAGAGGGGCGGGGGTGAGGGCAAGCCGTGCAAATTGCGACTCGGTCGGCAAACAGAGCCGCTGGCCCTCACCCCCAACCCCTCTCCCGCAAGCGGGAGAGGGGAGAAAACAAGAGGGAGAGACAGACCTACAAATCCGTCCGCAACTTCCACAACTCCGGAAACAGCACCACGTCCAGCATCCTGCGCAGGTAGCTCACGCCTTCGGTGCCGCCGGTGCCGCGTTTGAAGCCGATCACGCGTTCCACCGTTGTGACATGGCGGAAGCGCCATTGGCGGAAGGCGTCTTCGAGGTCGACAAACTTTTCGCCGAGTTCGTACAGGTCCCAGTGTGCTGACGGATTCCGATAGATCTCAAGCCACGCGGCCTCGACCGATTCGTTGTAGGCCAGCGGCTCGGTCCAGTCGCGCTCCACCACGTTGGCGTCGATCGCAAAGCCGCGACGTGCCATCAGGCGAATCGCCTCGTCATACATCGACGGGGTTTGCAGTGCCGTTTCCACCAGCTTCATATGCTCGGGACGATGCGCATGGGGGCGCAGCATCGCGGCATTCTTGTTGCCGAGGATGAACTCGATCTCGCGGTACTGGTACGACTGGAAACCGGACGACGCACCCAGGTAAGGCCGCATTGCGGAGTACTCGGGCGGGGTCATCGTGGCCAGCACGTTCCAGGCTTGCACGAGTTGATCCATGATGCGCGAGACGCGTGCCAGCATCTTGAACGCAGGTTGCAACTGGTCTGTCTTCACGGATTCGCGCGCCGCGCGCAATTCGTGCAGCATCAGCTTCATCCACAGTTCGGTGGTCTGGTGCTGGACGATGAACAGCATCTCGTTATGGTCGGGCGAGAGTGGGTGCTGGGCCGACAAGATCTGGTCGAGACCCAGGTAGTCGCCGTAGCTCATGTCGCGCGCGAAATCCATCTGCGCGCCATGCCAGCCCTCTGCATCGGCGCCTGCCGCAGGGGCGGCGCCGTGTCCCATCGGACATCCCTTGAATTCGCTCATGATCTGCTCCGCTCAGGTCACTGCGGTCCGCACGGCAAAGCGCGCGTCGCGGTACACGCGACTATCGAGCACGTCGCGCAGGATCTCCACGGCGTCCCAGACTTCGGTGAAGCTCGTGTACAGCGGCGTAAAGCCGAAGCGTGCGATGCCCGGTTCGCGGTAGTCGCCAATGACGCCACGTTCGATCAGCGCGGCCACCAGTGCATAACCGTCCGGGTGCGCGAAGCTGACCTGGCTGCCGCGCTTTGCGTGTTCGCGTGGCGTGACGAGCGTCAGCGGATGGTGTCCGCAGCGGGCTTCCACGAGTTCGATAAACAGATCGGTCAGCTTCAGCGATTTCGCGCGCAGGGCGGTCATGCTGGTCTGCGCGAAGATGTCGAGGCCGCATTCGACCATCGCCAGCGACGTGACTGGCTGCGTGCCGCAGAGGAAACGGTCGATGCCATTGGCCGGCACGTACTGCGGCGACATCGCGAACGGTGCGCGGTGGCCCCACCAGCCCGACAGCGGCTGCCAGAACTGGTCGCGCAGCGACGGTGATACCCAGACGAATGCCGGCGAGCCCGGACCGCCGTTCAGGTACTTGTACGTGCAGCCGATCGCATAGTCGGCCCGGGCCGCGTTCAGCGACACGGGCACGGCGCCAGCCGAGTGAGCCAGATCCCAGACCGTCAGCGCGCCGCGTGCGTGCGCGAGTTCGGTCAGGCCGGCCATGTCGAGCATCTCGCCGGTCTTGTAGTTGACGTGCGTGAGCATCAGCACGGCGGTGTCGGCGCCTACGGCGGCGTCGATCTCGCTGGGGCTGTTGACGAGCCGGACTTCGTAGCCTTGCTGCAGCAGGTCGGCCAGGCCCTGGGCGATGTAGAGATCGGTTGGGAAATTGCTGGCTTCGGACACGATCACGCGGCGTGCCGGATCGCGCTGTTGCTGCACGCGCACGGCGGCAGTGAGCACCTTGAACAGGTTGATCGACGTGGTGTCGGTGACCACCACCTCGTCATGCCCGGCACCGATCAACGGCGCCAGCAGGTTGCCCAGCCGCTGCGGCAGGTCGAACCAGCCGGCCGTGTTCCAGCTGCGAATCAGGCCGTTGCCCCACTCCTGATTGACCACTTCCGAAGCACGCGCGGCGGCGGCGCGCGGACGTGCGCCGAGCGAGTTGCCATCGAGGTAGATCACGCCTTCGGGCAGGGCGAACTGTTCACGGAGTGCGCGGAGCGGGTCGTCCCGGTCCATCGCCTCGCAGCGTGTATGCGTCAGGGTTGTCATATCGAATTCTGCTTGCAGGAGGGTAGGAGGTTGTTCAAAGCGCGCGCAGCACGGCACGTACCGGGCTGGCGTCGAGCGTTGCCAGTCGTAGTGGCAAGGCGATGAGTTCGTAGTCGCCAGCGGGCACGTCATCCAGCACGATGCCTTCGAGAATGGCGAGCCGATGGTCGCGCACGGCGTGGTGCGCATCCATGGTCTTGGAGGTTTCGGGGTCCAGCGACGGCGTGTCGATGCCGATCAGCTTCACGCCACGGCTGGCGAGCAGCGCGATGGTCTCGGGCGCTACGGCGCAGAACGCGGAATCCCAGGCGCCCAGCGGCGCGGTCTGGTACGTGCGCAACAGCACGCGCGGTGGCACGTCGCTCAAAGCATGGTCGATATGTTGCGGCTCCACACGCGGCGCGGCGCCGATGCAGTGGATCACGCGGCAAGGGCCGAGGTAGGCGTCGAGCGGCACCTCGCCAATCGGTGCACCGTCTGCCGCGTAGTGCAGCGGGGCATCGGCGTGCGCGCCCGTGTGCGGCGACATCGTGATCTTGCCCACGTTGACTGGGCAGTGCTCGTCGAGTTGCCACGCAGGCTCATGACGGAACGGCGTGTCGCCAGGCCAGACCGGCGTGGCGTTCGAGACCGGGGGCGTGATGTCCCAGAGGCGGCGGGAATCCGTGTGGACTATGGGGGCGTTCGGCATTGGGGCGTTGTCTCGGGGGCGTTTCTAAAGACGCGGTGCGTGCAGGGATCATAGTCAAAACCCGCGAGAAGAGGCTTGCGAAATGGGGCGTCGAAGCGCGGTTGTTTCGCATAGAATTGTGCGAATGGCACAAAAAACAGTGGATTCTGCGAAATGACCCTCGATCCAACCGATTTGCGCATCCTGACCGCGCTGCAGGAGAACGGACGCATCAGCAACCAGGACCTCGCCGACCGCGTGGCGCTATCACCCTCGGCCTGTCTGCGGCGGGTGCGGTTGCTGGAAGAGAGCGGGGTGATTGGCGGCTACAACGCGTGGTTCGATGCGGAGCAGCTAGGGCTGGAGATCGAGGCCATCGTGCAGGTGTCGATGCGGCACGATGTGGAGGGATGGCACGACACGTTCAATGCCGTAGTGCAGACGTGGCCGGAAGTGCTGACAGCCTATGTGATTACGGGGGATAGCAACTACATCCTGCGCGTTCAGGCGCGCAACCTGAAGCACTATTCGGATTTCATCGTGAACCGGCTGTACCGTACGCCGGGGGTCATGGATATCCGCTCCAACATCGTGCTGCAGCGGATCAAGACCGATGGATCGCCGTTGGCGATCCTCAAGGAAAGTAACTAGCGGTCGGCAACTAGCGGTCAGTCGGGCAGAGCGGGCAGAGCGTGGAGAATTGCGCGCCCTGGAACACCAGCGGATCGCCGCCAGCATCCAGAATGCCGCAACGCTCCACTTCGCCGACGAAAATCGTGTGGTCGCCTTCGTCATAACGGCTGCGATTGTGGCATTCGAACCACGCCAGCGCGCTGCCGAGGATGGGCAGTCCGGTTTCGGACAGGCGATAGTCCACGCCGGCAAAGCGATCGCCCTTGAGCGTGGCAAAGCGTTGGCACAGGTCCAGTTGCGACGCCGCCAGCACATTGATGATGTAGTGCGAACCGTCGCGGAACATCGGCAGGCTGTTGGCGCGGTGGGCCATGCTCCACAGCACGAGCGGCGGCGACATCGATACCGAGTTGAACGAACTGGCGGTAATACCGATGAACGGCGCGCCGTTGGCATACGGATGGCCGGCCGCGCGGGTGGTAATCACCGTCACGCCGGTGGCGAACTGCGACAGCGCACGCTTGAAATGCTGGCTGTCGAAATCGGGAGCGGTGGCCGTGCGGCCCGTAACGGGGGCGTCGGCCTCTGGCATGCCCATCTCTCGGGCTCCACACAAATCCATGATCTTCATATCGGGTTGGCCGGCGCGCATTCAACACGCACAAGCTAATCCGCGGGGGCGGCAACTTCGGTGGCCTGCCGCACAAAAACCGTGCGACTGCGGAAGGCCCAATTGTAGCGGACATCGGACATGGGCTCCGGGGTGACCTTACCGGCAGATGTTCTATGTGATTCCGATGTCCTATGCGGTGCCGAGCCTGTCGGCAATCGCTGTGGCCAGCCCAACGATACTGAGTGGCGCGCAGCCTTCGGCATTGTTGCTCACGATGACGTAGGCGGGCTGCCCGGCCTGCAGCGTGCGGACCACTACATCGGCGATGGCATTGCGCGTCTCCGTGTCCGGGTCCGCAAGCTTGTCGAAGGGGGAGAAGGCTTTCTCGGCCATCGCATAGGACCGGCCTTCGCGCAGCATCCAGCGCAGGACGAGTGGTCCGGGCGCGCCATCGTCCATCAGCGCCTGGGCTTGCGCCTGCCGGGGCACGGAAGGCAGACGATCCCCCGCGGCCAGGCAGAAGCGCACGCCGTGATCGCGCAGCAGGCGGATGTAGCGCGGCGTCAGCAGGGTCGCGTCGCGCATTTCCACGGCATAGCAGGCGTTTGGCGTCAGCGTTGGTTCGAGCGGCGGCAGCGCGGCAAGGAATGCTTCGAGTCGCGCGAATAGCGCCGGGCCATCGTCGGCAAGACTCTGCAAAGGCGAAAGCTGGAACAGCAGGGGACCACAACGCGCGCCGAGTCCCGTTGTGGCCGGCTCGATAAAGTCGCGAATGGCGATTTCCGCGTCGAGAAATGCGGCATTGGCCAGGCGTCCCGCGCCGTCGGGGCCGCGCAGCCAGGCATCGCAAACGCTGGCCGGTGCCTTTACCAGGAAGCGGAAGTGCTCAGGCACCTGCGCTGCGTACCGCAGGTAATCGGTAATCGGAATGGGACCATAGAAGCCGCGATCGATACCGGCGGCGCGCAACAGCGGATGCTGGCCGCAGGCTTCCAGGCCCTTGCGCGACAGCAGGCTTTCCGTGTACTCGCCGTCGTAGACCATGCCGTGCCAGCCTGGGTACGACCACGACGACGTACCGAAATACAGGTTCGACGGCAGCCCCGCGGCGAGCGCGTTCAGGGCGGGGTCGTGCGTCCATGGCTGGACGACCTTGCCGACGGCTTGCTTCTTGACGGGTGTGGGCGTGGAGGCGGTATCCGGCGACGCAGGTGCATCGCCGAACAGGTCGAGGTTAGGGGTCAATCTCAGCTGCTGGTTCCGATCGGAGAAGCGTAAATATAGCGCCGCGAGACCGGGAACGTATCGGCGGGGCGATCCGCCTTCTGGCAGATGACCTGGTAGATCGACATCTTGCCGGTGGTGAAGGCGTGTGCGCAGCCTGCCAGGTAGATGCGCCAGATGCGGTATTTCTTCTCGCCGACCATGGCCCGGATGGTCTCCGCATTGCTCTCGAAGTTCTCGGCCCAATGCCGCAACGTCTGCGCGTAGTGGCGGCGCAGCAGTTCCACATCGAAGGCTTCGAGCCCGCCCTTCTGGGCCGTGGTCAGCACCATGCCGATATGGGGCAACTCGCCTTGCGGAAAGACGTAGCGGTCCATGAAGGCGGACCCGTCCATTGGCACTTCGCCGCTGTCGGCATCGGGAGACGTGATGCCGTGATTCAGCGCCACGCCGTCATCCTTGAGCAGGTCGCGGATACGGCCGAAGTAGCCGGGCAGGTTCTCCTTGCCCACATGCTCGAACATGCCGACGCTGGTGATGCGGTCGAACTGCCCCTGCGTGTCGCGATAGTCCTGCAGCCGGATCTCGATACGGTCCTGCAGCCCCGCCGCCTTCACGCGCTCGGTGGCCATGTCGAACTGGTTCTGGCTCAGCGTGATGCCCACGCAGCGCGCGCCGAATTTCTCCGCTGCGCGGATGACCAGCGCGCCCCAGCCGCAGCCGATGTCGAGCAGCGTCTGGCCCGGCTGCAACTGCACCTTGGTCAGGATATGGTCGATCTTCTTGAGCTGCGCAGTGGCCAGGTCCTCGGTGCCATCCTCGAAGTACGCACACGAGTAGACCATGCGCGGATCGAGCCAGAGCTGGTAGAACGCGTTGGAGACGTCGTAGTGGTACTGGATCGACGCCTTGTCTTCTTCCTTGGTATGCGTGAAGTGGTCGGCCACCCGGGCGAGCATGCCGCCTGCCCGGCGGGCGGCCGCGGCAGAAAGGCCATAGCCCACCTTGATGATGTCGGCCAGCCGGCCGTCCAGGTCGATCTTCTCCTGGACATAGGCTTCGCCAAGATTATCAAGGCTTGGTACGAGCAGTAGGGGCAGGGCGGATGCCTCGCGCACGGTCAGCGTGACGTCCGGCTTTTCGAAATGGCCAAGCTGGTATTCACTGCCGTTCCACAGGCGGAGCCTGACTGGCAGGTTGGCGTGCTCCCGCACGTCGGAGATCCAGCTATCGAGCTGCTTTTCCAGGGCTTGTTTGAAGAACATGCGGCTTTCTCCCGATTGGTTCGTGATTCCTCTCGAAATGAAATGCCCCACGGTCGGCTGCGCTTACTGCGTGGATGCCGCAGCGCTGGCCTTGGGGGCCGCATCGATGCATGGCCGATGCGGCGGCACAGAAAACTTTACGCCAAATCCCCGGATTGTGCAGTGCGCGTCCCGCACCGTCAGTGCCTGTCAGGTCAGGCAGACATTTGCGCTCGGTCGTGGCTCAAGGCGAGAGACGCACGATCTGCCAGCTGCCGTCGGCCTGCTTGCGATAGCCAATGCGGTCGTGCAGTCGTGAAGGGCGACCCTGCCAGAATTCCATCCAAGTTGGGCTGACCCGATAGCCGCCCCAGTGCGGGGGACGCGGCGGGTTCTCGCCGTACTTGGTGCGGAAATCGGCTTCGCGCGCTTCGAGTACGTCGCGGCCCGAGACTTCGCGGCTTTGCTCGGAGGCCCAGGCGCCCAGGCGGGAGCCCAGCGGGCGCGAGGCGTAATAGGCGTCGCTTTCGGCATCGGCCACTTTCTCGACGATGCCCTCCACGCGCACCTGCCGTTCGAGCTGTACCCAATGGAATAGCAGTGCCGCGCGCGGATTGGCCCCGAGGTCCAGCCCCTTGCGGCTTTCGTAGTTCGTGAAGAACGTGAATCCGTGCTCGTCCATGCCCTTGAGCAGCACGATGCGCGCGGACGGCTGGCCGTCGCTGGCCACCGTGGCAAGCGTCATCGCGTTGGGTTCGGGGAGCTTGGATTGCATCGCCTCGTCGAACCAGCTCTGGAACTGGCGGATGGGGTCAGCGGCTACGTCGGATTCTGAAAGTGCGCTCAGCATGTAGTTGCGGCGCAGGTCGGCGAGTTGGGTCATGTCGCGGCTTGAAGGGTCAGGCGCGCGCGCGGAATCACGCGCGCAGATGCTTCGAGTATAGCGAATGCGCCGGGGAGCGCATTTGCGTTGCCGCAAGCAAAAATGGACGATTTACGAGTCCGCTGGTGAATCCTTCAGGGCAGGCGTTGCACCGATCTTGCGCGTCTGCCTGCGCGAGTAATAGTTCGCCACGCCCATCGCCCCTGCCATCGACAGGAAGATCGGCAGCATGCCCAGCGCGGTGCCCACCACGCCGAACGTGAGTGGCCACACTACCTGGCTGGTATTGAGCACGGCCGAGCGCAGCCCGAGCGCTTCGCCGGCACGGCCCGATGGCGACACGGTGTGGAGGATGTTCATGACGTTGGGCTGGGCGCTGCCGAGCGCGAGCCCCAGCACAAAAGCCAGCGCGCACATCAGCCAGAAATGCGCCACGAAGGGATAGACAAGGTAGGCCAGGCCCCCCACGAGCAAAGCCAGCCGGATGATCTTCCATTCGGAGAAGTGCCGCGACACCATTGGCATCGCCACACGAATCGCCAGCGTGGCCAGCGAAAAGGCGCCGAGCACCCAGCCGATCATCGATGGAGAAAGACCGATGCGCGTGCCTTGAATCGGAATCAGGAACGCGTGCAGATCCCACGCGGCGGAGAGCACGGCGCTGGCGACGAATACCGCGCGCAGTTCGGGATACTGGAGCAGGTCCAGCGTGGAGCGGCGCGAGCCGTCCTCGATGGCGAGGCGTCCCGCGTTGCCGCCCGTGGCGGGCAGGCGATGCCGCACGCGCTGCAACCCGATCACTCCGGCGAGCGCCACCACCACCAGCAGGCAGAAAGCCGGGCGGAAGCCCGCATGCTCGATGGTGTAACCCATGGCAACCGGGCCGAGCGTGCCCGAGATCGACAGGCCCAGCGCATGCCAGGTGTAGTTGCGCAGCCGGGTCTCGTTGGTTGATACCTGTCCGATCAGCAACTGCATGGCCACCTGCACCAGCATGAAGCCCACGCCGATCAGCGCGCAGGCGGCGTACAGCGCGGCGATGTCCGGCCAGACCGCCGGCAGCAGCGTACCGCCCACGACCATCAGCGAACCGGCCATCATCGGCAGCCGGGGACCGATCTCGTCGATGCGCTTGCCCGCGCGGATCGCCAGGAACATCGGCAACAGCGCGTAGAGCGACATCAGGATGCCCAGCGTCACCGTCGACGCCTTGAGCGAAATGGCAAAGAGGGAAACGACGACACGGCTGGCATTGAATGCCACGTGATTGCACACCGTCAACGCGATCAGCCATGTGATCGGCGGGACGGCAGCGTGAGGCAACGTCATGGGGCGCGGGGGCAGGAATAGTGGATCGCGCCGCCGGCAATGTCTCCGATCCGGGCGAGAAGACGCGCGAAGAAGAAAAAATGGATGCGGCCGAAGCCGCACCTGACAAAGCACCAAGGCCGGACTGGAACCCGGCAAAGGCGGCGATGCACGCCACTGTTGCTTAAATGCTTGATTAGTCAATGGCTGGGATGATTATGCGACCGCATCGACGCGATGCACAACATCGGTGAAGGGGGAGGTGCGGATTTGCAACAGTGGTATGTGGGCTCCCCTCTCCCACAAAGTGGGAGAGGGGTTGGGGGAGAGGGCCTGAGGGTCTGCTTGCCGACGAGTCGCAATTTGCACCGCTGACCCTCTCCCCCGCCCCTCTCCCGCGAGCGGGAGAGGGGAGCAAACCGGCGAGAGAGGAAGTCCTCAACCCCCCTGATACAGCTGCCGATCATTCTCCGGCCGGTTCGGACTCTGTACCGACGGCGCCGGAATCCTCGGCTTGGTCGGCGCCGGGCCTGCCTCCCCACGCGCGGCGTCGGACTTCGTCGGCGATTCCGGCACCGCTGGGCCGGCCTGCTGGCCCTTCACGTTGGGGCCTTGATACGTCTTGCCCGGTGGCGGTGCCGTAGGCCGCTTCTTGAGTTCCGCCAGGAGCTTGCCGCACTGGCTTTCGTCGCCGCCGGGCGAGATATCGAGTAGTGGGATCACCATCGCCACCGGCGCGGTCAGAGCGAGTGCCAGCGCGCCGCCGGCGCGCAGGGCCAGGATCGCGATGTTGGGGCTGACCGACGGATTCTTGAACGTGCCGCCTACGTAAAGCGGCGAGCGCAGCGAGATGATCCGCAGCCCCTTGGAATCCGGGTGGATGGTCAGCGCGAGTTGCTCGTCCTTGAAATTGATGCCGCCATCGACGTTGATCACCGCATCCTGCGTATCGAGCACGAATGTCTGAACGCGCGCCACACCGTCCTTGACGCCGAATGCACTGACGCCGCAATTGATCTGCACGGGCTTGTCGCCGAACAGCTTGGAGATCACTACGCTGCCCACGTTAAGACCTACCGCTTCGAGGATGAACTTGCTGACCGTGCCGTTCTCCACCAGCAGCTTGGCCTCGCCGTTCGATGTGCCCAGCAGGGCCGCCACCGAGTTACCCGTGGCCGACAGCTTGGCGCTGCCGTTCACCTCACCCACGCTCGCGCGGGTGCTCTCCACCTTCGGGAACAGTTGCTTGAGCTTCAGGTGCCGCGCGGTCATGTCGAGCATCGCGGTCATCGGCTCGCGCTTGCCGTCGAGCTTGATCGTCGAGACGAGGTTGCCGCCGGCCATGCCGAAGTTCAGGGGATCGAGCAAAAGCACGCCGTCAGTCAGCTTCAGATGCGTGGTCAGGTCCGTGATGGGCAGGTCCTCGTCGCGGACGATGCGTTTGCCTGTGAATTTCACGTCGGCATCGATCTCGTCCCAACGCTCGGTGCGGAACGGCGCCACAGGCAGCGCCTTGTTCGGCGGCTGCTTGACCGGGCTTTCCTTGGCGGCCTGGCCCGGTTTGGCATCGGCGCCAATCAGCGGCGCGAGATCGGCGAACAGCAGTTGTTTCGATACCAGTTCGCCCGACAACAACGGACGCGGCGAGCGTTGCGCGAAGGTCAGCGTGCCGCCCAGATCGCTGCTACCTACCTTGCCGGTGAAGTCACGATAGGTGTACGTCGAGGCGCCTTTCTTCAGCGTGGCCACCAGCCGGCCACGCGTGTCGTAGGGTGGCGTGGAAGGCAACACGATGCCGGTGAGCGGATACAGCGATGCCATGTTGTCGCCCGATAGCCGCAGGTTCACGTCGAGCGCGCCGAGGTGGGCCGGGTTGGTGACCGTGCCTTCGATCACCGCGCGCGTGGCACCTACGCGCACATCGGCCTGCACAGGGTAGGGCGTGTTCACATCGCGCAGGCTCAGCACCGTGCCGGCCTTGCCGGTGGCGTTGATCGTGGCCTTGTTGTAATGGCCCACTGCCTTCCAGCGGATGCCGTAGCGCTCGTTGTCCTTCGCGTCCTTGGTGTCCTTGTCCTGCTTGTTGTCCGCGGCTTTGGCGTCCGATGCGGCATCGCCCTGCGAAGCCGCCACTGCCGAAGCGTCCGATGGCATCAGCGCACCATCGCGAGCCTTGTCGTAAAGCGCCTGGTCGCCCACGGTATCGAGCGTGGCCTGCAGTTCGATCTTTTCGGCTGCATCGCTTAGCGCGAGATTGCCGCGCTGGAGTACGACCTCGCCAATGTCGAGGTGCCATTTCGATTGGCCGGAATCGGTCTCCTTGCGGGTATCGAAGGTCCAGTTATTGCGTTTGTCGGCGAGTCGTTCGAGCCAGACGGCCGGGCTGTCCACGACGATGGTCGGCACGTTGATTTCATGGGCCAGCAGCGGCAGCGGGCGCAGAATGAAGATCAGTTCGCGGATGGTGCCCATGTTGGGTGCGCGAGCCCAGTCGGGGTTGCCCACCGTGATGTCCCGTGCCGAGAGGCGGGGCCACGGCACGAAAGTGCGCCAGCCGGTCTCGCCCTGCGCGCGTTTCCACGTGACCACGAGGTCGCCGTTGATCGCGAAGGGACGGCCGATGGATTCAGATACCTTGTCGTTGAGCCACGGTTTGAGCCGGTTCCAGTCAAAGGTCAGGATGACGATGATGAGAATGGCGATCAGCGCCAGCGGCGTGAAAGCACTCCAGAAAATGATCTTGCGTCGACGCGAGGCGGGCATGGGAAACGCTCCGTTTTGTGGCTCCGTTTGTGCAGCCATGCGGCGGATAAACCACTACATGGATATTGTAGGGAGCCGTGTCCGGCGGAGTTGTCGGCGGTCGGCTGACATTGCGGTCGCCCGAAAGCCTATTTTTGGCGCCGATGCCATGGCGGCGGCTGGCTTAGAATGCCGGCAGCACAAACATTGATCGTCATGACCGCGAACTCCACGCCTGTGGCAGCGCATCACCTGCCCGACTCCCTTACCCATGAATCCGTTGCCGATGACGACTATCACCGTCGTTTTGGCGGCGTCGCGCGCCTGTACGGGACGGCCGGGCTGATCCGGCTGGAGCAGGCCAGGGTGTGTGTCATCGGCATCGGCGGCGTGGGCAGTTGGGCCGCCGAGGCGCTGGCGCGCAACGCGGTGGGCCACATCACACTGATCGATCTCGATCACATTGCTCCGTCGAACACCAATCGCCAGATTCACGCGCTGGGCGATGCCTATGGCCGCGCCAAGGTGGAAGCGATGGCCGAGCGCATCGTCGCGATCAATCCGCGTTGCCGGGTCACGGCCATCGATGACTTCGTGACGGAAGACAACGTGGCCGAATTGCTCTCGGGCTTCGACTACGTGATCGACGCCATCGACGCGGTCAAGGTAAAGACCGCCATCCTCGGCTGGGCGCGCGGCGCCGGTGTTCGGGTCATTACGTGTGGCGGGGCGGGTGGTCAGCTCGACCCCACGCGCGTCGGTATCGAGGATCTGTCTCGCACCATTCAGGATCCGCTGCTCGCGAAAGTGCGCGGCAACCTGCGCAAGCAGTGGAATTTTCCGCGCGATCCGAAAAAGAAATTTGGCATCCAGGCCGTCTATTCGGACGAGCCATTGAAATACCCCGAACCCGAGCAGCAGGCGTGCGAAATCGACGAGGTGCCGCCCGCGCCGCGTCAGGCGCCGCAAGGACTGGCCTGCGCGGGCTTCGGATCGTCGGTGGCGGTGACCGCCGTGTTCGGCTTCGTCGCAGCCTCGGCCGTGATCGGGACGATTGCCGCCGAGAACTAGGCCGCCAGTGTACGGATCAACTGGTCCACCTCGGCTTGGCCGGGTGCCTGATTGTCGAAGAAGATTAGTTCGGGATACTCGCCCGGATCTGGCGAGAAGCGGCGCTTGCGATACGCGTCCCAGTGCGTGAGCTTGTACGCATCGTTGGGATTGCCACGCTGGATAATGCGCGCGTGAGCCTCGTCCTCGGGCAGATGCACCCAGACAATGCGCGTCCGCGTACCGTCAGGCACGCGCAGCCATTGCGGATCGATCAACTGGTGTGCGCGGATTTCCCGCGATAGCGGTCCGATCACGATCACGCTGATGCCGAGCATCAAATTCTCCCGCGCGGTATCGAGCAGGCCCTCGTATTCGGGATCACGCAGGTTATCGAGGTAGGCCGGGCTGTCGCGGTCGTTGGGGTCGCCGGTAATGGCGCGCATTGCCGCGGCGCTGTAGTTACCGTAGAGCGTGTCCTTGTCGAGGAGACAGAACGGTTCGCCGGTGACCTGCATCAGCGGCCCGATCAGCCGATGCGAGAGCGAGGTCTTGCCGGTGCCGGCGTGTCCGCAGAAGAATATCAGTCGTGGCATATCGGTGGCCTGCAGGAAAGCATGAAGGCCAAGCATACCGGGCTTTGCGCAAAATCAGATCGGCTCGCGGGGAAATCGGTATCCTTTCCGCCTATCTCAAAGAAAAAGCGACCAGTCGCCATGTCCGCTTCCCCAGCACAAGATTCCCTCCATCCTTCCTCCAATCCCTACGAAGGGCTTTCCTCGGAAGGCTTGCCCGACGCACTGCGGCTTGGCGAGCCCGTCACTGATGCCACGCACGCCGAGTTCCTGCAGCTACTGGATGTAGCCGTCAAGGCGGACGACGCGGGCTTCCTGGCTGCGTTCGACGCCTGGATCGACCACACGCGCCATCATTTCGAGCAGGAAGAGCAATGGATGGAGGCAATGGATTTCGGCCCGCGTTTCTGCCACGCCAACGAGCACAAGGGTGTGCTGCAGGTCTGCGAAGCGGTGCGCAACAAGATTGCCGAAGAACAGGAAGATCCCGAAGGATCGGGCAAGGGCGGCCTCGATCTGGGCCGCCGGCTGGTGGGTGAACTGTCAGCGTGGTTCGACAATCATGTGAAGTCGATGGACACGATGATGGTCGAACATATGAAGGCGAACGGGTTTTCGTTGGTGGAGGCAGGGGCCGCTTAATCCTCGCTTTGGTTTTCTCCCCTCTCCCAGAGGGAGAGGGGAACAACACCCGCAGACGGCGAGTGTTAATTCAACGCCGTCGCCAACTGCCGCCGCCATTTCGACACCACGGCGGGTGCTTCCGTCGCCATCAGGTCGAAGACAGACAGCATCGTCTTGCGGCCGATGTCGTCTTCGAAGCTGCGGTCGCGGCGAACGATTTCCATCAGTTGTTCCAGCGCAGGTTCGTATTCGCGACGTGCGATCAGGATCTTGGCGAGTTCCAGCCGGACGCCGAGGTTGGCCGGCTCGGATGCCACCTGGGCCTTGAGATCGGCGCCATCGGGCAGGTCGTTCAGGCCGGCCATCGCCTCCTTCATCGCATCAAGCCGGGTTTGCAGCGCGGCGTAACCATCCTCCTGCGGCGCGCGCGGGGTGAGCTGGCCGAACTCGGCTTCGGCGGCGTCCAGTGCGTTGCCATCGAGCAGGAAACTGATGAATTCGAGTCGCGCCGCGTCGTTCTCTGCATCGGCTGCCAGCACGGCCTGCCATGCCGCAGTGGCTTCGTCACGCTGGTTTGCTGCCGTCAGCTCGCGCGCATGCTGCAGGGCCAGCACGCTTTCGTCCGGTCCCAGCGTGCCGATGAAATCGCGCAGTTGCGATTCCGGCAACACGCCAACAAACTGGTTCACCGCCTGCCCGCCCGCGAACGCGACGACGTGCGGAATGCTGCGTACGCCGAAGTGGGCCGCCAGTTGCTGGTTCTCGTCGACGTTAACCTTCACGAGCTTCCATTGGCCGGCGCCTTCGGCTTCCAGCTTTTCCAGCATCGGTCCAAGTGTGCGGCACGGACCACACCACGGTGCCCAGAAATCGACCAGCACCGGCACGGGGCTGTTGATGACTTCGGCTTCAAAATTCTGCAGGGTGACGTCGCTCATGTTCTGCACCTCGGAAATCGGATGGGCCAAAAACATGGCCGGATCTTCCCATTGTGAGGGCGACGCCGCAGATTGCAACCGGGCACCCTTGCAGCCCCCTCCTATAGGCGGGAAAACCTCCGGTTGAAAATAGAACGGTCGTTCAGTTATATTGTTTGACTGCTGCGCAAGGCCCGCCTTGCGCCCCATGCGAATTCGAAAAACCGGTCACCAAGACCGTCCGCAGGAGACACCATGACCACCAAGCCCGCCCGTCCGCATTTCCAGTTCTGGCCCAAGCGTGCGCCGACCGAGATCGTGCTGCCGGAGACCTCGCTCTGGTACAACCTCGAAGTCTCGGCCCATCGTTTTGCGGACAAGGCGGCGATCCGGTATTTCGGCAATGCCATCACGTTCCGCGCGCTGCAGGAGCAGGCCACAGCGCTGGCCGGCTGGCTGCAGCAGAAGGCAGGCGTGAAGAAGGGCGATCGCGTGCTGCTGTACATGCAGAACTGCCCGCAGTTCATCATCAGCTACTACGCGATCCTGCGCGCAGATGCCGTGGTGGTGCCGGTCAACCCGATGAACCGGTCCGAAGAGTTCAAGCACTACGTGACCGATGCGCAAGCCTCTGTCGCCATCTGCACGGCGGATCTGGCCGCCGGGGTCATGCAGGCCGACGGCGAGTTGCCGGCCGCAGAGCGGCTCAAGCATCTGCTGGTGACGCAGTACGCCGATGCGCTGCCGCCTTCCCATGAATTTCCCGAGGATGCCCCGCCCGCGTGGCTGACCGCCCAGCATCCGCTGCCGGCTATGGCCACGGCGTGGACCGAGGCGCTCGGCGCCGCGTTGCAGCCCGGCCCGCATACAGCAGGCCCCGACGACATGGCCGTGATGCCCTATACCTCGGGGACCACGGGCTTCCCCAAAGGCTGCATCCACACGCACCGCTCCGTCATGCACAACGTGGTGGGCGGATCGACATGGTCGGGTAGCGGCGCCGAATCGGTGCTTCTTTCCGTGCTCCCGCTGTTCCATGTGACGGGCATGCAGTACGGCATGAACGGCCCGATCTACTCGGGCGCCACGGTCGTGATGCTGCCGCGCTGGGATCGCGAGGTGGCCGGCCGCCTGATTTCGCGCTACCGGGTCACGCACTGGACCAACATCCCGACCATGGTCATCGACTTCCTGGGCAGCCCGAACCTGGCATCGTTCGACCTTGGCAGCCTGCGCTACATCGGCGGCGGCGGCGCGGCCATGCCGCAGGCCGTGGCCGAGCGGCTGAAGACGCAGTTCGGCCTGAGCTACCTGGAAGGCTATGGCCTGTCGGAAACGATGGCGCCGACGCACAGCAATCCGTCAGAGCGCGCCAAGCTGCAGTGCCTGGGCATGCCGACATTCAACACCGATGCCCGCATCGTGGACCCGGTGACGCTCGAGGAATTGCCGCCGAACGAGGTGGGCGAGATCATCGTGCGCGGCCCTCAGGTATTCAAGGGCTACTGGCGCAAGGAAGACGCCACTCGCGATGCCTTCATCGAATTCGAAGGCCAGACCTATTTCCGCACGGGCGACCTGGGCCGGATGGACGAGGAAGGCTACTACTTCATCACCGACCGCCTCAAGCGCATGATCAATGCGTCGGGCTTCAAGGTCTGGCCGGCCGAGGTGGAGAACCTGCTGTACAAGCATCCGGCCGTGCAGGAAGCGTGCATCATCGGCACCCGCGATGCGTATCGCGGCGAGACGGTGAAGGCCGTGGTGGTGCTGCGCGCCGACGCCAAGGGCAAGACCTCGCCCGACGACATCATCGAATGGGCCAAGGAAAACATGGCCGCCTACAAGTATCCGCGCGTAGTGGAGTTTGTCGACGCACTGCCGAAGTCGGGCACAGGCAAGGTGATGTGGCGCGCGTTGCAGGAATCGGAGAATGCGAAGCAGGGGGCTGCGGCGTAGGGGTTTGACCCTGCCTCGGGTTTTCTCCCCTCTCCCGCACGCGGGAGAGGGGAGCCAAAACAGTCGGGAGAGCGCAGGCTCAATGCCCCCGCGCCCGCATCAGCATCTTCACCATCGTCTTGTACCCCCGCTCCCTCGCGTGCCGTGACGGCGTGATGCCTTCGCGGTCGGCCAGATTGGCGTCGGCACCCGCATCCAGCAGCAGTTGCACGATCTCTTCGTAGCGCGCGCTGCCATCGCCCAGGATCACGGCTTCGAGCAGCGCGGTCCAGCCAAGCTGGTTCACGCGGTCTACGGGCACTCCCGCTTTCAATAGCAGTTTCACGCCTTCCACGTTGCCGTGCTGGCTCGCGGCAATCAGTGCGGTGCCATCGTAGCGATCGGTGCTGCGCACGTCCGCGCCATGTGACAGCGCCAGCCGCAGCGCGTCGAGTTGATTGGTGGCGGCGGCCAACAGGAAGGCGCTGTTCGATTCCATATCCTTCTGGTTCACGTCGGCGCCTGCCAGGATGAGCGCGCGTGCCACATCGTCGCGCCGGTTGTAGAGCGCGGCCAGTAGCGCGGAGCGACCGCGTTCGTCAGCGGCGCGGGTCGATGCGCCGGCGTTGAGCAGGCGCATGACGAGGTCAAGGTCGCCGATACCGGCGGCCGTGATCAGGTTTCGGTCCAGCGCGGTCATGCCCTCACCGCGCGGCGGCGAGATCGGGCTGCCGGTGGGGGGGCGGGAAGCAGGGGAGGGTGACGACGCGTCGCGTGCGCCGCTCATCGAGCGGGCCAGTGTCTGGCTGCCCTGGCCCGCCAGCAATCCCCCTGTCACCAGCAATCCCGTCAGGCCGATCAACTCGGCAAGTGCCTGGCGTCGGGACCGTGTCTGGAAGCGCGTCATGGTGGTGAATGTGGAGGACGATCAGACGGTTTCGTGTGGATGCGTGCTGGCCGCGATGGCGTCACCGGGGCACGTGGCTGCCGAGGCCGACACGGCGAGCGGCGTGGCAACCGGGCATGAATCGGCAGCGGCCTCCGCAGCGTCGCTAGCCTGGAGCTGGCGCCACAGCCGGCCAAGGTAGGGATCTTCCACACCGTGTGTGGCGAGGCCGAGCAGGGTCTGATGGAGGTAGTCGCGCGCCGGGCCATAAAGTCCGCAGGCGTGCTGCAGGCAGGCCACCACGCGTGCATCTGGCAGGCGGCCCGCGTAGCTTGCGTGCTCGCGGTTCATCACAAACGCCAGGGCGCGTTGGGCAGGCGCTTCCGGATTGGTATCGAGTTTCACGCGCAGCCAGCGCGGGTGATACGCGCCGGTCATCATCTCGCGACGCCACAGCACGCGGAACTCCTGTTCCACGACATGCGCCGGAACGCGAAAAATCATGCCGGTGCAGCAGCCGCCCCGGTCGAGGCCGAGCACGAGACCTGGGTGATCCCATGTGCCGCGATTGATCTTGGAGTACAGGTAGAAGCCGCGATGATAGCCGTGGACGGTGGCCAGGCGGCTTTCCGTATGCACGATCATCGGATTCCAGATCAGCGAGCCGTAGCCGAATACCCAGACATCGCCGTCGAGGCCGGGCTGTTCAGGGCGCTGCGACAGCGCCTGATGAAGCGAGCGCTCCACATCGGCATCGGACAGCAGGGACGACGCGACCGGTGAGCTGCACAGCGTCGTGCGCAGCCTGTCCGCTTCGAGATCCTGTCTGGTGATGGCCATGGGTGAAAGAATAATCCAAAGCGCATTGACACGTCGCAAGCAAACAACGGTTTGTTGGTGGGGTGTGTGCAGCAGGCAACGGTCGGCGGCGCAGGCTTGATCGGAGCGGGCGCCCTGACCGGGTGCCAAGTCACTACAATAGGCACCCTAACCTCGTGGAACAGTCACTGAACTTCGGAGAACCCAAGATGGCGCGCACCCTGACCGTGGTATTTGGCAGCGGCAAGGAATTTGAATTCACGCTGGGAGACGCCGAGTTGTCGGCGGTGACCGAGGACGCCGCGTGGCGCTGGTTCGACCGTGAGTACGCCGAACTTGACTGCCAGGCATCTAGCCCGGTGGGCAAGGTGCTTGTGATCGACAAGATCCTTAACGTGGCCAAGTTTTCGGGCGAGGCCCGCTTCGCGGGCAATGCCGAATGGGCACAGGACTTCGCGCGTCATGCGGGGCGGCTGCTGGACCGCGACAAGGTGCGGGTCGACGTGGGCAATGCGGCGATTGGGTTCTGATCCCGATCAGCGCTCTCAGCCCTCAACGAAAAACGGACGCCTTGGCGTCCGTTTTTCATGGTTGCGGAAGAGCAGGGGGCTTAGACGCCCAGCAGTTCCACTTCGAACAGCAGCGTGGCGTTCGGCGGGATTACGCCGCCGGCGCCGCGTGCGCCGTAGCCCAGCTCGGCCGGGATCACCAGGCGGCGCGTACCGCCAACCTTCATGCCTTGCACGCCTTCGTCCCAGCCGCGGATCACATGGCCGGCGCCCAGCGGGAAGATGAACGGGTCGTTGCGGTCCTTGCTCGAATCGAACTTGTTGCCGGCCTGGCCGTTCTCGTACAGCCAGCCGGTGTAGTGCACGGTCACGTGCGTGCCTGCCTTGGCTTCGTCGCCCGAGCCAACGACGGTATCTTCGTACTGCAGGCCGGAGGGAGTGGTTTGCATCGCGTTCTTCCTTTTCTGGTTGCTGAGGGGTGTCAGTCGGCGCGTTGCAGCACGTCGCGCGTCAACTGCACATTATGGTCGTCGTCGCTGACCCAGATATCGCCATCCTGGATCGTCACGGACAGCCGCATGGCGCGCTGGGCCATCTGCGCCAGCGCATCCACGGCTTCCGATGGCACATTGTAGACGGTCACGTTGCGCAGCTTGCTGGCCTTGCCCGCCATGCCCTTCCACCATTCGCGGGCGCTGGCGCTCTGATAGGTATAGACGGTCACGCGGTCGGCACGGGCGGCAGCGCGCTTGAGGCGGCTCTCGTCGGGCTGACCCAGTTCGATCCAGTGCTCGATATCGCCCGTCAGCGTTTTGTCCCAGAGGTCGGGCTCGTCCGGCTCGTCCAGGCCGCGCGTAAAGGCGAGGGTTTCGGACGCTTCGCAGGCAAAGGCCAGCAGGCGCACCATCATGCGCGCGTCGTTCTCGGACGGATGCTGGGCGATGGTCAGCGCGTGGCTGCCGTAGTACGGCCGGTCCATGTCCGATACGGACAATTCGGCCTTGAAGATCGTGGATTTGAGCGCCATGGGAACGGAATGCAGCGCGTGCCGCCCCAGGGTGGGGGACACGCGAAAGGCCGCATCATACGTGATCCGCGTGGCGCCGCGATGGAAAACCGGATGGCTGGCGTGCGGTGGCGCGCGCTTGTTCAGGACTTGCGGTAGTCGCCGAGCCAGAAGCGCAGCAGCGCGGAGACAAACAAAAGCACCAGGAACGCTGCCGCCGCTACCAGCGCCAGGCCGCCATCGCTATTGATCTGGCCAGCCAGTGCGATGCGTGCCAGCAGCATGCCGACCATCGCCGAGAGCAATGGCAGCAATATCGCGCCACGGCCGTAGGTCTTGAATGCCCACAGCGGGAAGCGACGCAGGAAATTGGCGGGAATGCTCAGGGCCAGGCAGGCACCCGCAGCAGAAAGCGACGCCGCGACGACGTCGTTGGGAGAAATCAGGCTCATCTTGGCTCGCGTCGGACCAGTACCGCATACTTCGAACGCGGCAGGATGTAAATCGGCAAGGCGCTGATTCTACGGAAGATTTTGCGTTTAAAGGTGATGCCGGGTCGTCATCGACGGAGGAATTGCTGGCTCAGGGCGCGGCGCCGGACGGCGCAGCCTCTATGGCGATCTGCAATGTGACGATGTCGCCCACTTCGGGCAGAAAACGGGTCATGCCAAAAGCGCTGCGCGACAGGCTACCTCGGAAATCGCCGCCGCAGACATCTCGCCGGATGCCGAACAGCACCGTCTGGCCGCAACTGAAGCGATTGGCTTCGAGCCGAAACGGCTGCGAGATGCCGTGCAACGACAACGTCCCTTCCACGGCAGTCAGCTTGCCTGCCTCGACCACAAACCGGTTGGCCTGGAACCGTGCCACGGGGAACGACTGCACATCGAAGAATTGCTCGGATCGCAGCACGCCATCCAGGCTGCGATTGCCGGTGTCGAGGGAATCGGTGTCGACCGTGAAATCAATGGATCCGGCACCGGTCTGCGGGTCGTAGACGATCCGGCCGTCGATCTTGGCGAAACGGCCCCGTACGGTCGTGCGGTCGTAGTGGCTGGCGCCGAAGTACACGCTCGTGTGGACGGGGTCCACCGTGTAGTTGGTAGGGGCTGCCCAGGCGGAGGCGCTCGATGCGAGCAGCGCGCCGACGATGGCGATATGGCGGAGGGCGCGCGGCATGGTGCTAGGGTTGTGAGGGAACAGTCAGTGAACAAACACCGGCAGCAGGAAGATGCCGATGACGGTCAGCATGCCGATCGTCCAGCACAGCGTACGCAGCGTGGCCCGGTCGGTCAGGTAGCAGATGGTATAGGCAATGCGGATGACGATGAAGAACATCGCCAGTTCGTCGATGCGTGCCTGCGGTGCCGCGAGGTACGACGCGGACAACACGGCTGCGGCGAAGAACGGAAAGGCCTCGAAGTGGTTGCGGTGCGCCATGTCGGCGCGCCGCGCCCGCCCGCTCTGTTTTTCCAGCCACGCGCGAGGATCGTGGTTGTCAAAGCCGCGACGGCCGCTTCCGGCCTTGGCAATCGCGACTGTCAAAACGGGCATCAGCCCCGCCAGCAGGACACACCAGAACGCGATCGGCATGCGTGCTCCTTGGATGATGGGTTGACGTGACGGCGCCCAGCGCGCCGCCATCGGACAATCAGGACAGCCAGGCGGTGCCGCGTGACCTGATGCGACGAACCTTCATGCGGCCACGACCTTGATGCGCACACCACCGGTGCCGCCCACGGCGACAACCTGTCCGGCGCGGATCTTGGCGGTCTTGCGCGACTCCTGCGCGCCGTCCACCGACACCTCGCCCGACGCGACCAGCGCCTTGCCGGCGCCGCCGCTATCGCAGATCCCGGCCAGCTTGAGCAGGTCGTTCAGCGCGACAAACTCGCCTTCGAGCGGGAATGTGATCGTCTGCGCCATTACTTGCCGCCCCAGCTGTCCTTGAGTCCGACCGTGCGGTTGAACACGGGCTTGCCCGGTTTCGAATCCACGCGATCTGCGACGAAGTAGCCCATGCGCTCGAACTGGAAGCGGTCTTCCGGCTTCGCGTTTTCCAGGCCCGGTTCGAGGTAGGCCTTGATGACCTTCTTCGATTCGGGATTCAGTGCATCAAGAAAGTTCTTACCGCCAGCATCCGGGTTCGGATCGTTGAACAGGCGGTCGTACAGACGCACTTCGGCTTCCTGCGCATGCAGGGCGCTGACCCAGTGAATGTTGCCCTTGACCTTGACGCTGTCGGCCCCCGGCGTGCCGCTCTTCGTTTCCGGCAGGTAGTTCGCGTGGACGGCGATCACGTTGCCGTCGGCGTCCTTGTCCACGCCCGTGCATTCGATCACGTAGCCATGGCGCAGGCGCACCTTGTTGCCCGGGAACAGGCGGAAGTAGCCCTTGGGCGGCGTCTCGGTGAAGTCTTCGCGCTCGATCCACAGTTCGCGCGAGAACGGGAACTCGCGGCGACCCAGTTCGGGCTGCTTCGGATGCACCGGCGCCGAGCATGCCTCGCTCTGCCCCTCGGGGTAGTTGTCCAGGATCAGCTTGACCGGGTCCAGCACGGCCACGCTGCGGTGAGCCCGGCCATCGAGGTCGTCGCGCACGGCACCTTCCAGCGTGCTCATGTCGATCCAGCTATCGGCCTTGGACACGCCGATGCGGTCGCAGAACAGCTGGATCGATTCCGGCGTATAGCCGCGGCGGCGGATGCCGACGATGGTGGGCATACGGGGATCGTCCCAGCCGTCCACGCGCTGCTCGTCCACCAATTGCTTGAGGCGGCGCTTGCTGGTGATCGCGTAGGTCAGGTTCAGACGTGCAAACTCGTACTGGTGCGGCAGCGGGGCGGGGAAGACGCCGGCGTCGCGCAGGTGTTCGAGCACCCAGTCGTACAGCGGACGGTTATTCTCGAATTCAAGCGTGCACAGCGAATGTGTGATGTTCTCGATGGCGTCCGAGATGCAGTGCGTGAAGTCGTACATCGGATAGATGCACCACTTGTCGCCCGTGCGGTGGTGATGGGCGTGGCGGATGCGGTACAGCACCGGGTCGCGCAGCACGATGTTCGGCGCGGACATGTCGATCTTCGCGCGCAGCACGTGCTCGCCATCGCCAAACTTGCCGTCGCGCATCTCGCGGAACAGCGTCAGGTTTTCCTCGACCGTGCGGTCGCGGAACGGCGACGGCTTGCCCGGCTCGGAGAAGTTGCCCCGGTTGGCTGCAATCTGCTCGGCGGTCTGGCTGTCCACGTAGGCCACGCCGCGCTCGATCAGGGTCTCGGCAAACTGGTACAGGCGGTCGAAGTAATCGCTCGCGTAGTACAGGTGCGGGGCGGCATCGGCGGACTTGGCGTCCCACGAGAAGCCCAGCCAGTGCACGGCGTCGATGATCGAGTCGACGTACTCGGTGTCTTCCTTGACGGGGTTCGTATCGTCGAAGCGCAGGTGGCAGCGGCCGGCATAGTCGCGCGCCAGGCCGAAGTTCACGCAGATGCTCTTGGCGTGGCCAATGTGCAGATAGCCGTTCGGCTCCGGCGGAAAGCGCGTGATGACGGTCGGCAGCGGCGCGCCCTGCTGGTCGGCGCGTCCGGCGTAGGTACCTGCGGCGAGATCCTGGTCGATGATGCTCCGCAGGAAGTTGGAGGCGGCTGGCGTGTCGTTGGGCTTGTTGTCTTGGCTCATGGTGGCGCCGCGTGGCATGCGGCTCGATAGCTTGGCGGACGGGCAGGGATCGGTCAGCCCCGGTCCTGGTGTTGCCTGGAATGGCGAGATTTTACAGTGCTTGCGGGCTAACCCGTCACTAACCTGTGACGACCCGGTGATTTTAAGAATCGTCTCACCTGCATGGCGTGGCGAAGTGGTGCAGAATTCACCGCAGATCGGCTCCCCGCCCATTTTGCGAGGCGTTCTGCCGTGCGACGTGATCGTCGCATGCCGCGCCCCGCCTTGCTGCAGGAACACACGCCATGAATACCCCTTCTTCTCCCGCCTCTTCCACCCATCCTGCCGATGCACTGGCTGCGCTATGGCAGGACCTGGCCCTGCCGGCCGAGGCCCTCCGCCACCTGCACCTCACAGGCGCTGATCCGATACTGCCGTCGAGCTTCGCGATCGGCACCGCCGCACAGGTCAGCCTGGGCGCGTCGGGGCTGGCTGCGGCAGCGCTCTGGGCACAGCGCACCGGACGCTGGCAGGAGGTATCCGTGGATATGCGCCACGCACTGGCCGAGTTCCGCAGCGAGCGCTACCTGCGCGTCAATGGTGGTCCGGCCCCGGAGCTGTGGGACAAGATCGCCGGCCTGTATCCGTGCGGTGACGGGCGCTGGGTGCGCCTGCACACCAATTTCCCCCATCACCGGGACGGCGTGCTGCGCATCCTGCAATGCGCGGCGGAGAAGGATGCCGTGCGCACCACGCTTGGCAAGTGGAAGGCCGAGGATTTCGAGCAGGTGGCATCGGATGCCGGCATGGTCGTCTCGGCGATGCGGACCCACGACGAGTGGCTGGCGCATCCGCAGGCCCAGGCGCTGCGTGGCCTGCCGCCCGTGATCATCGAGAAGATCGGCGAGGCGCCGCCCCAGCCTTTGCCCGAACTGCCGCCCCATGCCGAAATCAATGTCGATGCCCGCCCGCTAAGCGGTGTTCGCGTGCTCGACTTCACGCGGATCATCGCCGGACCGGTGGCAGGTCGCACGCTGGCGGCCCATGGCGCCGACGTGCTGCTGGTCACTGCGGCACACCTGCCAGCGATGGAGGTGCTGGTAATCGACACCGGCCGAGGCAAGCGGTCCTGCCAACTGGACCTGCGCGATGCCGAGGACAAGCGCGCGCTGCACAAGCTGCTGCATGGCACCGACGTGGTGGTGCAGGGCTATCGGCAGGGTGGGCTGGATAAGCTCGGCGTCGGTCCCGAAGCGGCGGCGCGTGCGCGGCCCGGCATCGTCTACGTGTCGCTGTCGGCGTATGGCCATGTGGGACCGTGGGCTGGCAAGCGCGGATTCGACTCGCTCGTGCAGACGGCCACGGGGATCAATGGCGACGAGGCGCAGGCGGCGGGCCGCGCCGATCCGGTGCCGCTGCCGGCGCAGGTACTCGACCATGCCTCGGGTTACCTGCTGGCGCTGGGCGCGATGGCGGCATTGCATCGGCGTGCTTCGGAGGGAGGGAGCTGGCATGTGCGGGTGTCACTGGCACAGACCGCACAGTGGTTGCGGAGCCTGGGCCGCATACCGGACGGCATGGCCACGCCGGACCAGCACATCGACGAAATCTCCGATCTGCTGCAGATCGAGGAGTCGGGGTTCGGCGAACTGACCACCGTGCGTCACGCCGCGCAGCTTTCGGAGACGCCGGCGCACTGGGCGCTGCCATCGGTGCCGCTCGGCACGCATGCGCCGGAATGGCTGCTGCGCGGCAGCCATTGACGTAACGCAGTCAGTACGACGCTCAGTACAGCGTCTTGCGCAACCGTTCCGGCAGTTCGCGATCATAGGTCTCACCGTCGATCGCATTGTGGCTGAGTGTGGCGACCATCGTGCCAGTGCTCGGCAGGGTGCTGCGTGCGATCTGAGCGTCGGCTGACCAGAGATGCGACCGCACCAGCGCGCGGGCGCACTGGAAGTAGACCGACTGAATCGCAATCACCAGTACCGTGGTGGGCGGTTTGTCCTCCACCGTGCAGCGTGCAATTAGTTCGGGGTCGACGGAAATCGTCGCGATGCCACTGACCCGCAGCGTTTCGTTGATGCCGGGGATCATGAACAGCAGGCCCACGCGCGGGTCCGCCACGATATTGCGCAGGCTGTCGATGCGGTTGTTGCCACGTCGGTCGGGTAGCAGCAGTGTGCGGTCGTTGAGGATCTGCACGAAACCTGGCGAGTCGCCACGTGGCGAGCAATCGCCGCCATTGGGGTTCGAGGTCGACAGCAGACAGAACGGCGCCTTCTCGACAAAGGCACGGTAGTGAGGATGCAGGTAGTCGACTTCCTTCGCCAGGGATGCCCCAGCGGGTTGGGCATACAGCGCTTCCAGCGCGGCGATCGAGTCTAGTGTGTGCGGGGGCATGATGCGAACTCTTTGAGCAGATGCGACAGGGCCTCCAGTATGCCGCAGCATGTCGGGAGGCTCCGGGCGAAGTATCGGCGGTTCAGATCGTCACGGTGCCCCGGCCCAGTTCAATCACGCGGCCACCCACGCGGATGGCGCCGTCGGCGGTCACCGAAAGATCGAGCCGGCAGCGGCGGTCTACTTGTTCGCCCTGATCCACTTCGTATTGCGCCGGCAATGCATGTCCCGTGGCCAGCAGCCAGCCGCCGAGATTGGCGCAGGCCGAACCCGTGCCCGGATCCTCGGCCACGCCGCCACCCTGCTTGGTGAAGAAATAGCGAACCAGCACCTTGCCCCGATGGGTGGGATCGAAGGCGAACACATAGGCGGTCTTGCGTCCCAGGCTGCTTTGCGGCCACTGCTCCAACCGGCCGCTGTCCGGTTGCGCGCGACGTACGGCATCGGGGGTTTTCAGCGGCACCAGCAACTGGTCGGCGCCGGTATCGACCCACATCGGCGAAGCGGCCAGATCATCGGCCGAGAGGCCCAACAGCGAGGCCATCTCGGCATCGGGCAGCCCGGCGGGCGCGGTCTTCGGCGCGCCTGTGTGCGGCGCGGTCAGCGTCCAGCGGTCTGCCTGGGCGGTGACGGGCACCACGCCGGCCTTGAATTCGAGCGTCAGCGCATCGCTCGTGCTGGCGAGTTCGCGCACGACGTGCGCCGTGCCCAGCGTGGGATGTCCTGCGAAGCGCATCTCGTAGCCGGGCGTGAAGATGCGCACGGCCGCGGTGGCCTGTTCCGACGGCAGGACGAAGGTCGTTTCGGACAGGTTGAACTGCAGCGCCAGCGCCTGCATGGTGGCGTCATCCATGCCACGGGCATCCTCGAACACGCAGAGCGGGTTGCCTCCGAATGTGGATTCTGCAAAGACATTGACGATTCGGTACGCGTAGCTGGGCATGGTCGATGGCAGGCGGACGTTGAAAACGCCAGTCTACGGAAACGGCGTCCCGATGCCATGCACAGTTTCTGACCCGCCGAACCAGACAGTTCCGCTACGCTGCGTTTTTGGACATTTGGCGATTGGCGACATCGTTGCCGATGCGAAGAATGGATGCTTTTTTCGGGTACTCCATCCATGCTGGAACTCAACAACTACGAAACGCTCGTGGCGGCGTCGCTGGTGCTGCTGGTCGGGCGCAAGCTCGTGCAGGTCACTCGTCCGCTGCGTACCTACAATATTCCCGAGCCCGTCGCAGGTGGCCTGATCGTGGCGATCTGCCTGGCGCTCGCGCGCTACACGGCCGATGTCGAGGTGAAGTTCGATACGGTGACGCAGACTCCGCTGATGCTCGCGTTCTTCGCCACGCTCGGCCTGAGCGCGAATCTGGCCAGCCTGAAGCAGGGTGGCAAGTCGATTGGTATCTTCCTGTTCGTGGTCACCGGGTTGCTGATCATTCAAAACGGGGTCGGCGTTGGCCTCGCCAGCGCACTCGGCCTGGAGCCGGTCACGGGCTTGCTGGCGGGATCGATCTCGCTGTCCGGCGGGCACGGTACGAGCGCAGCATGGGGCGACACGTTCACCAGGCAATTCGGCATGACGTATGCCAAGGAACTTGGCGTGGCATGCGCAACGTTCGGCCTTGTGCTCGGTGGGTTGATCGGCGGTCCGGTGGCACGCCATCTGTTGCGCAGGGTGACAGTTCCCGGCCTCGGGACGGATGCCGCCGATCCGCTGACCTTCGAGAACCCGCAGGCGGGGCGGCAGATCACGGCTTCGTCGCTGATCGAGACGCTGGCGCTGATCCTGATCTGCCTCTCGGCCGGTTATGCGCTGACCGAATTCTTCAAGGGCACGCGCGTGCAATTGCCCACCTTCGTGTGGGTGCTTTTCGTCGGCGTGCTGCTGCGCAACGGGCTGGCAGCACTCGGCTGGTACACGGTGTTCGACCGTGCGCTCTCGGTGCTTGGCAACGTCAGCCTGTCGATGTTCCTGGCGATGGCGCTGATGAGCCTGAAGCTCTGGCAACTGTCGTCGCTGGCCTTGCCGATGATGCTGATCCTTGCGGTCCAGACCGCCGCGATGGCGGCTTACGCGATCTTCGTCACGTTCCGCGTGATGGGCCGCAACTACGACGCAGCGGTATTGGCGGCAGGACACTGTGGCTTCGGCCTTGGCGCCACGCCCACGGCCATTGCCAATATGCAGGCGGTGACCGACCGCTTCGGTCCGTCGCATCTGGCCTTCCTGATCGTGCCGATGGTGGGCGCGTTCTTCATCGACATCGTCAACGCCATCGTGATCCAGTTCTTCCTGAACTTGCCCATGATCGCGCCTGCGCTGATCGGCCCCTGATCGTTCGCCTGCGATAAACGTTAAAAAAGGCGCCACCGGTTTCCCGATGGCGCCTCGCAGGACTTCTACTGCGGTACTGCCGTACTACGTACTGCAAAAAATCAGAAGCCGACTGCCTGACCGTCACGTCGGCTGTCGCTGGCGGCCACATAGCCGTGCTCGCCATCGTCGGACAGGCGCCAGATGAACTGGCCCGATCCGAAATCCATGTACGGATCGTCCACCGACTTCAACTGGTGGCCGCGGTCCTTGAGACCGTCCACGGTGGTGGGGTCCATGGTGCCTTCAACGTCCAGCGTGAAATCGCGGTTGACCTTCCAACGGGGGGCACAGCAGGCGGCCTGCGGTTGCTGGTTGTAGTCGAGCATGCGCACCACGGTTTGCAAGTGGCCTTGAGGTTGCATATCGCCGCCCATCACGCCAAAGCTCATCTGCGGCTTGCCGTCCTTGGTCAGGAATGCCGGAATGATCGTGTGGAACGGCCGCTTGCCGCCTTCCACCACGTTGGCCGACTTCGGATCCATGGAGAAGCCCACGCCGCGGTTCTGCAGGCTGATGCCGGTGCCCGGCACCACCACACCCGAACCGAAACCCATGTAGTTCGACTGAATGAACGAAATCATCATGCCGTTCTCGTCGGCGGCGGTCAGGTAGATCGTGCCACCCGTGCGCGGCATGCCGAAATCGAAATGCGTGGCGCGCTGCATGTCGATCAGCTTGGCGCGCGATTTCAGGTAGGCGTCGTCGAGCATCTGCTCGGGCGTGACTTCCATGCTGCGCGGGTCCGCCACGTAGCGGTAGAGATCGGCAAAGGCCAGCTTCATGGCTTCGATCTGCAGATGCTGCGAATCCACGGAATCCACAGGCAGCGAGCCGACGTCGAACTGGTCGAGGATTCCGAGCGCCATCAGCGCGGCGATGCCCTGGCCGTTCGGCGGAATCTCATGCACTTCGTGACCACGGTAGGACTTGCTGATCGGCTTGACCCATTCCGGACGATAGTTGCGCAGGTCATCGAGCGTCATCGACGCGCCGCACGACTTGCTGAACGCGGCGATCTTCTCCGCGATTTCGCCTTCGTAGTAGGAACGGCCCTTGGTGGCGCCGATCTTGCGCAGCGTCTCGGCGGCGTCCTTGAAAACGAACTTCTCGCCCACATGCGGCGCGCGGCCGTTGGGCATGAAGGTCTCGGCAAAGCCCGGCTGGTTCTTGAGATCAGGCACGGCGGCGGCCCACTTGTGCGCCACCACCGGCGGCACGGCATAACCACGCTCGGCGATCTCGATTGCAGGTTCCATCAGGTCTTCGAACGGCAGCTTGCCGAAGCGCTCATGCAGCGCAGCCCAGCCGGCGATCACGCCCGGCACGGTCACCGAGTCCCAGCCACGCACCGGGCGATTGGCCAAACCATTGCCGTCGGCGCCGTACTTGTTCTTGAAGTAGTCGGTGCTCCACGCAGCCGGCGCCACGCCCGACGAGTTCAGGCCATGCAGTTCCTTGCCGTCCCAGAGAATGGCGAACGCATCGCTGCCCAGGCCGCACGAGACCGGCTCGACCAGCGTGATGGCAGCGGCTGCGGCAATCGCAGCGTCCACGGCATTGCCACCCTTGAGCAGCATGCGCAAGCCAGCCTGCGCGGCCAGCGGGTGCGAGGTCGACACCACATTGCGCGCAAACAGCGGAATGCGCACGGAAGGGTAGGGGTTGGTCCAGTTGAAGGTTTGCATGGTTGTCTCGTCGTCCGATACACGTTCTGTTCTGCTCCCCTCTCCCGCGGCGCGGGAGAGGGGTTGGGGGAGAGGGTTCAGCGGTTCAAATTGCGGTCTGTCGAATCGTAGCCGCCAGCCCTCTCCCCCGCCCCTCTCCCGCAGGGCGGGAGAGGGGAGAAAACCAGGGGAGTGAAAAAATCAATCCACCTGAATCTTTCGATCCTTGATCAGTTTGCCCCAGCGGGCGCTGTCTTTCTTCACCATCGCGGCGAATTGCGCGGGGGTGCCGCCAATCGGTTCGGCGCCGAGCTTGGCCAGGCGGTCCTTCACGTCCTGCGACTGGATGGCCTTGTTGAACTCGGTGTTCAGGCGCGTGACGATTTCGGGCGAAAGGCCCTTGGGGCCGTAGATGCCGAACCACGTATCCGATTCGAAGCCGGGCAGGCCCGACTCGTTGACCGTCGGCAGTTCCGGTGCCAGCGGCGAGCGCTTCATGCTCGTCACGGCCAATGCCTTGAGTTTGCCGTCCTTCACATGCGGCATGCCCGAGACGATGCTGTCGAACAGTACCTGCACCTTGCTGGAAATCAGGTCGGGTACGGCCAGCGCGGTGCCGCGATAGGGGATGTGCGTGATGAACACGCCGGCCTGCGCCTTGAACGATTCGGCAGTCAGATGGACCACGGTGCCGTTGCCGCTGGAGGCGTAGTTCAGTTCACCAGGATGCTTCTTGGCGTAGTCGATCAGGTCCTTGACGTTCTTGACCGGCAGCGTATTCGGCACCAGCAGCACGTTGGTCGCCGTGGCGACCTGGCCGATCGGCGTGAAATCGGTCTCGGTGTTGTAGGGCAGGCGCGAATTCACGAACGGCCCCACCGAGTGCGTGCTGGTGGTAGCAATCAGGATCGTGTAGCCGTCAGGCGCGGCTTTGGCAGCCATGTCCGAACCAATCGCACCGCCAGCGCCGGGCCGGTTGTCCACGACGATCTGTTGCCCCATGTTCTGGCCGACCTTCTGCGCAATGGCACGCGCCAGCAGATCGGTGGCGCCGCTGGCCGGGAACGGCACGATCAGCCGGATCGGCTTGGACGGGAAGCTGTCCGCACGCGAGGGCGCGGCGGCAATGGTCAGGCTCGAGGCAAGGCCGATGCCGAGAAGGCGTAGCCAGTGTTGCATTGTTGTTCTCCGGTACGGAACGGACAGCGTGGAAATTCGGCAGGAAACCCAAATTATTCCGCGCCCTCGGTCACAATGAAAGTTAATATTTGTTGCTTGATCCACAAGAAAATCTTGTGGATTGGCCGATCATCGGCTGCCCCTTCCTTCTACGTTGACCTATGAGCACGATTCGCTTTCTGAAGACCTTTGTTGCTGTGGCCGAGCGTGGGTCTTTTGCCGCAGCAGCAGGGCAGGTGGCGCTGACCCAGGCCGCCGTCAGCCTCCAGATGCGCTCATTGGAGGAGGAGTTGCGACGTGCCTTGTTCGACCGCAGTGGACGAGTGGCCACGCTGAATGCCGATGGCCGGGCGCTGCTGCCGCAGGCGCGCCGACTGCTGGCGCTCTATGACGAAATGCGGCTGCCGCTGTCCGGTGCCGGCGATATGGCGGGTGCCGTGGCAGTGGGAGCAGTCGTGTCGGTCATGGGCGGCCTCTCGCATGTCGTGGCCGGGATGAAGCGGACCTATCCCGCGCTCGACGTGCGCCTGATCGGCGCGAAGTCGTTCGAACTGGCCGCGATGGTGGAAAGTGGCGAACTCGATGCGGCGTTCGTGGCCGAAGGCTCGGCGCAGCTGGCCGGCACACTGCAGTGGACGCCGCTTTACGAGGAGCCCATCGTGCTGATTGCCGGACGGGGAAGCCGGGGCGATGACGCGCGGGAGGCGTTGGCCGCCAATCCCTTCCTGCGATTCGACCGGAGCCAGCGGACGGGCGCACTGGTGGAGCGTGCATTGCGGCGCGCTCACTTGCGGACCAACGAGTTCCTCGAACTGAATTCGATCGAGGCGCTGGTGGAACTGGTGCGGCAGGAGGTGGGTGTGACCGTGGTGCCATTGCTCAAGCGTTCGCGCTGGCGCGACGACCCCGCGCTGCGCATCGTGCCTTTGCGCGCGGGCGGGGAGCCGATGGTGCGCATCATCGGCATGCTGGAGCGGCGTGACCACGGACGGGTGCGCGTGACCGAGGCCATCCGCGCGGCGTGCGCAGCCCTGTTCAACGCGTGACGAAAAGGGGGCGGCATAAATGAAGAAGGGCGCCACGTAGGCGCCCTTCTTCATTTCCGCGAGACTGCCGGAGACTTACTCTTCCTGGAACGCTTCTTCGCGCTTGGCCTTGATCGACGGCAGGGCCACGATCAGCACCAGCACGGCTGCGGCAATCAGCAGGCCCAGCGACAGCGGACGCGTCACGAACACGCTGAAGTCACCACGCGACAGGAGCAGCGAGCGACGGAAGTTCTCTTCCATCATCGGTCCCAGCACAAAGCCGAGCAGCAACGGAGCCGGTTCGCAGCGCAGCTTGATGAACAGGTAGCCGATCACGCCGAAGGCTGCGGTCTGGAACACGTCGAACGTGGTGTTCTGAACCGAGTACACGCCAATGCAGCAGAACGTCAGGATGGCCGGGTACAGGTAACGGTACGGCACTTTCAGCAGCTTCACCCAGATACCGATCATCGGCAGGTTCAGGATGATCAGGATGAAGTTGCCCAGCCACATCGAGGCGATCAGGCCCCAGAACAGCGCGGGGTTGCTGGTCATGACCTGCGGACCCGGCTGGATGTTGTGGATCGTCATCGCACCGACCATCAGCGCCATCACGGCGTTGGGCGGAATGCCCAGCGTCAGCAGCGGGATGAACGAGGTCTGCGCTGCGGCGTTGTTGGCCGATTCCGGACCTGCCACGCCTTCGATGGCACCCTTGCCGAACTCGTGTGCGAACTTCGACGTCTTCTTTTCCAGCGAGTACGCTGCAAACGAAGCCAGTGCCGCACCGCCACCCGGGAGAATACCGAGCATCGAACCCAGGGCCGTACCGCGCAGGATGGCCGGGATCATGCGCTTGAAGTCTTCCTTGGTCGGGAAGAGGTTCGTCACATGGTCCGTGAAGGTCTCGCGGGCATCCTTCTGTTCCAGGTTCGCGATGATTTCCGCGAAGCCGAACACACCCATGGCCACCGACACGAAGTTCAGGCCGTCAGTCAGTTCCGGTACGTCGAACGAGAAGCGCGCGGCGCCCGAGTTCACGTCAGTACCGACCAGGCCCAGCAGCAGGCCCAGCACGATCATCGAGATCGCCTTGACCAGCGAGCCGGAGGCCAGCACCACGGCACCGATCAGGCCCAGGATCATCAGCGAGAAGTATTCGGCAGGGCCGAACTTGAACGCCAGTTCCGAGAGCGGGGCAGCAAAGGCCGCCAGGATCAGCGTGGCCACGCAGCCAGCGAAGAACGAGCCCAGACCGGCAGTGGCCAGCGCCACCCCGGCACGACCCCGCCGCGCCATCTGATAACCGTCGATCGTAGTGACCACCGACGACGATTCGCCCGGCAGGTTCACCAGGATAGCCGTGGTCGAGCCGCCGTACTGCGCGCCGTAGTAGATACCTGCCAGCATGATCAGCGCGGCCACCGGGGGCAGCGTGTAGGTCACGGGCAGCAGCATCGCGATGGTGGCCAGCGGGCCCAGGCCCGGCAGCACGCCGATCAGCGTACCGAGCACGCAGCCCAGGAACGCGTAGGCGATGTTCTGAAAGGACAGGGCGGTCGAAAAGCCCAGTCCGAGGTTGGTCAACAATTCCATGAGGGCCGTCTCCTTAGCTTGCCAGGAACGCCGGCCACACCGGCATCTGCAGGTTGATGCCGTATACGAACGCGCCCAGGCTGATGATCACCAGGATGATCGCGTTGAGTACGGCGCCCTTCCAGCTGAATTCATGGCTGGCCATCGAGGAGACCAGTACCAGGACCACCACCGACAGCACCATGCCCAGCGGCTTGAGCAGCAGGCCGAACAGGACGACCGAGCCCAGGATCCACAGCAGGATCTTCAGGTCCCAGCGGGCCAGTTGGTCGTTCTCTGCCTTGGAAGACAGCGAGCCCCACAGTACGAGCGCGCCAAGGATGGCGAGCACGATGCCGAGCCAGAACGGGAAGTATCCCGGTCCCATCTTGGCGGCTGTTCCCATGGAATAGCCACGGGCAACGAAGGAAAAGCTCAGTCCGACCAGGATGAACATCAGGCCGGAGGCAAAGTCCTTTTGGCTGCGTATGCGCAAAATGATTCTCCTCGATTTGAATCTTGAAAAGCTTCGCGACAGAGGCTGCCTGTCGCGGCAGGGTGGAAGGTAAAAGCGCATCCTTTCAGCTACCTTTCATATGTCTGCATAAAGTGGCAACCTCAGGGTATGTCCCTACGCAGACGTCCGAAAGGTTTCGGTAAGTCGTTGACAATGCAAGGAAAAATGCAGGGAAAACGCGCAGCAACGCGGTGCGCGGGCTTGTGGAAAGCAGGACGAAAGCGGACAGATCGGGCGAGGGTCGTCAGCTAAGCTTGATGGATTCCGGCGCGCACCTGGCGCCTCGAATATTCCATCCCTCGGCATTCCGAAAAAGAACGAAAAAGAACAATTCACAGTCCCCGGAGGTGCGCTTGGAAACCATCGACCATGCCATTCTCATCGGCGCCGTGGTGATGACGCTGGGCATCCTGCTTGGCGTGTTTTCGTCGCGCTTCGGCGTGCCGTTTTTGCTGGTGTTCCTGGGGGTGGGGATGGCAGCCGGTGTGGACGGCCCGGGTGGCATCCGTTTCAACAACACCTGGCTCAGCTTCCTCGTCGGCAATATCGCGCTGGCCGTGATCCTGCTCGATGGCGGGCTGCGGACGCGCTTCGCCACCTTCCGGGTGGCGCTGCGGCCTTCGCTGTCACTTGCCACACTCGGCGTGGTCCTGACGGCGGTGCTGGTGGGATTATTCGCAACCTGGCTGCTCGGCATCGACTGGAAGCTCGGACTGTTGCTGGGCGCCATTGTCGGGTCCACGGATGCGGCGGCGGTCTTCTCGCTGCTCAACAGCAGCGGCATCCGGCTCAAGGAGCGGGTGGCCAGTGTGCTGGAGATCGAATCGGGCATCAACGACCCGATGGCGATCTTCCTGACGCTGACGTTGATCGAATGGATCACGGCGCCGGATGGCCTGTCCGGCCCCGCGCTCGCCATGCGGCTGGTGGTGCAATTCGGCGTGGGCGGGGTGCTGGGCGTGGCACTGGGGTATTGCCTGGCCAACATCATGGAGCGCGTCAATGTGGCCGAGGGGCTGCAGGCGATCCTGGTGTGCTCGGGCGGCTGCATGGTCTGGGCCATCGTCCAGACGGCGGGCGGCAGTGGCTTCCTGGCGGTCTACCTGACCGGCATGATCGTGGGAAACCGCGAGCGCGCGGTGACGGGCGACACCATGCGCGCGATGGACGGCATGGCGTGGCTGGCGCAGTCTGCGATGTTCCTGCTGCTCGGGCTGCTGGTAACGCCGCACCGGATCTGGGACATCGCCTTGCCGGCGACGGCACTCGCGTTGTTCCTGATGTGCGTGGCGCGGCCCGTGGCTGTGTTCGTTTCGCTTCTGCCATTCCGGTTCAATACCCGCGAGAAGGCGTTCGTCGCGTGGATGGGGCTGCGCGGTGCGGTGCCCATCGTGCTGTCGCTGTTTCCGCTATTGCAGGGCATGGAGGATTCGGGGCTGCTGTTCCGCGTGGCCTTCGCCGTGGTGCTGGCGAGCCTGCTATGCCAGGGAACCACCGTGGCACTGGCCGCTCGCCTGGCCCGGGTGTTGCGCCCGCCCTATGACGAGCCGCTTTCTCGCGAGCGCTTGCGGGGCACGCGCAATCCGCCCCTCGAGCTGATGCAGTTCGTGGTGGCGGCCAATTCATCGATGGAGGACCTGCGTGCCGATCAGATGGAGCTACCACCGCGCAGCCGGCTGATGACTGTGGCGCGCGACGGCGCGTTGGTGCCGCTGGATCAGGTTGTCCTGCATGCTGGCGATGTCGTCTCCGTGCTGGCGCCGAGCGGCACCGTGCCGTTGCTGTCGCGGCTGTTCCTGACGGCGGCCACACCACCTGCCTGGGATCAGGTGGGGCACGACTTCGTGCTCGACGGCCAGGCCGCGTTGGCCGACGTGGCTTTGCTTTATGGCTCGCGCCCGCTGACGCCGGAGGAACTGCAGTGGACGCTGGAGACGGCGATGCTCGCCATGTTTCCCTCGCCACCCGTTGAAGGCGATGCGGTGGAGATTGCCGGCCTGCGGCTTACGGTGACCCGCATGGACGGGCCACGTATCGTGCAGGTTGGCCTGCTGTTGCCGCGCAATGCCGCCGAGGATGCCCGCGACGGCAAGGAGCGCCTCTGGCGCATGCGCGACAAGGCGCGGCCAAGCGATGCGCTCAATCCACCTTCGCGCCGGAAGCCTTGACCACCTGGCCGTACTTCTTCAGTTCGCGCTGAATCAGCGCGCCGAACTGTTCGGGCGTGGTGGGCGCCGGCGTAGCGCCGATGCGGGCCAGCTTTGCTTTCATGTCGTCGGTCTTGAGGATGGCCACGATGTCGCGATTGAGCCGTTCGACGATCTCGGGCGGCGTGCCGGCCGGTGCGAGCACGCCGAACCATGTGGAGATATCGAATCCTTCAAGCCCCAGCCCCTTGCCGGCCTCGGCAATGGTCGGCAGTTCCGGGAACGATGTGGCGCGGCTGGCGGTGGTCACGGCAAACGCCTTGAGCTTGCCGGCCTTGATGTTGGCCGAGGCCGAGGCGAGGTTATCGAAGATGAGATCGGTCTGGCCCGACAGCACCGACAATTGCGCAGGCGACGCGCCGTTGTACGGGATGTGGACCATGCTCACGCGCGCCATGCTCTTGAACAGCTCGCCCGACAGATGGCCGGCGCTGCCGTTGCCGCCCGACGCGTAGTCGAGCTTGCCCGGATGCTTGCGCGCATATTCGACGAGATCGCGCACGTTGTTGATGTGCAGTTCGGTGGCCTTGCCCGGATGCATCACCAGCACGTTCGGCACGTCGGCCACCAGCGTGATCGGTGCGAAATCCTTCACCGGGTCATACGGCATTTTGGTGAACAGCGTCGGATTGATGGCGTGCGTGGCTACGGCGCCCATCACGATCGTGTAGCCATCGGCGGGCTGCTTGGCCACGTAGTCGGCCCCCAGGTTGCCGCCTGCGCCGGGCTTGTTCTCTACCACGACCGGCTGGCCGAGACTGTTGCGCAACTGTTCGCCGATGGCGCGCGCCACCGTATCGAGCGGGCCGCCCGCGGGGTAAGGCACGACGAAGCGGATGGGCTTGGTGGGCCAGTTGGCCGGCGTCGCTGCCGGGGCGGTGAACGAGGCGAGCGCGGTGGTGGCGGCCAGAACGGCAGAAAGCAGGGTCTTCAACATATCAGGCGTGGAAAGGATGGGAATCTTGTGCGCGGGGACGTGCGTTGCGTCCCCGCGTCTCAAATGGGCCCGCGAGCGCCGGCCTTCGGTGGATGCGCTTCAGCGAGCGCCAATTCCGCGCGCCATCATCACCGCGCACAGCGGCAGCAGGATAAATACATGGGCTTCGATCATGACCCAGCGGCGGGTCTTCCTGATCTCGGCGGGCGTGGGAACAAACTCCGGGAGTTTCTTTGCCTGCTTGCGCCACTTCGCGATGGCGAACGTGGGCGGCAGCGAGCACAGCGCAATCAGCACGAAGACCGTCATCTTGGCGTGGAACCACGGATTGTGGATATAGAACTCCACGCCCTTGGCGCCCAGGAACAGCCGCAGCAGGCCGGTGGCCAGCACGGCCATCGCCGAGAGGAAGTAGAACAGGTCGTACAGCGACAGGCGGCGGACGGTTGCGGGGGTCATGTCCGGGCGCAGTACTACAGCTTCGGCGGCCATCAGCGTTACCAGGATGAAGATGGCCGTGAAGTGCAGGAATGCGAGCAGGGCATCGGTCAGCATGAAATCTCCTCGGAGTGGGGAATACTCGGGAAAACTCGAAAATACGCGTCGATGATCGCCTGCCCGGTGTGTGGCGGGGGCCGTGCCTGATCAAGCGGAAGCTATCAGACCACGCCCTTGCTGCGCAGGGTGGCGATGTGTTCGGCACTGTAGCCGAGTGTCTCGCCAAGCACCACATCGGTGTGCTCCCCAAGCAACGGCGGGTGGCGCAGCGCCTCGGGCGGCGTGGCGCTCATCCGCATCGGGCTGCCCACCAGCTTGACCGTGCCGGCCGTGGGGTGCGGCAGGTCCACGCGCAGGCCGCGAGAGACAACCTGCTCGTTCTCGAACACTTCATCGAGCGTGTTGATCGGGCCGCAGGGCACACCAGCACGCTCCAGATCCAGAATCCATTGCTCGCGTGTGCGCGGGGCCACCATCTCGGACAAGATCGGCACCAGCACGTCGCGGTGTGCCACGCGCTGCGGATTGGTGGCAAAGCGCGGATCGTCGGCGAGTTCGGGTTTGCCACCCGCCGTGACGAACTTGCGGAACTGCCCGTCGTTGCCCACCGCCACGATGATCCAGCCGTCGGCGGCCTGGAACGTCTGGTAAGGGACGATGTTCGGATGGGCATTGCCCCAGCGCTTCGGCGCCACGCCGCTAGCCAGGTAGTTCGTGTTCATGTTCGCCAGCATCGACACCTGCACGTCGAGCAGCGCCATGTCGATGTACTGGCCTTCACCGGTGCGGTCGCGGTGCATGAGCGCCGCCATCACGGCGATGGTGGCGTACTGGCCCGTCATCAGATCCGAAATCGCCACGCCGGCTTTCTGCGGGCCGCCACCGGGCAGGTCGTCGCGCTCGCCGGTCAGGCTCATGAAACCGCCCATGCCTTGAACGATGAAATCGTAGCCGGGGCGTTGCGCGTACGGGCCCGTCTGACCAAAGCCGGTCACCGAGCAATAGATCAGGTCGGGCTTGACGGCCTTCAGCGATTCGTAGTCCAGCCCGTACTTCTTCAACTGGCCAACCTTGTAGTTTTCGAGCACCACATCGCTCTGTGCAGCCAGTTCGCGCACCAGTTGCTGGCCCTCGGGCGTGCTGATGTCGCAGGTCACCGAGCGCTTGTTGCGGTTGGCGGCCAGGTAATAGGCGGCCTCGGCCGTGTCGCGTCCGTCTTCGGTCTTGAGCCAGGGCGGTCCCCAGATGCGGGTGTCGTCGCCCGCGCCGGGCCGCTCGATCTTGATCACGTCGGCGCCGAAATCGGCAAGATTCTGGGCGCACCACGGCCCCGCGAGCACGCGGGTCAGGTCAAGAACACGAAGATGGCTTAAGGCACCCATGGCGGTCACGGCTGGCAGGTCTGAGGAGCCAGCACTCTATCACCGGGTCTCGGCGCCAACGCGCCGGGGCACGGGGGAATGAATGTTCCTTGGGCGATAACCGGACAGGCTGCCGGGCGGCGTCCGGCCCGGCATGGGCGTGCGCGCCACAGGTCCGCCAGCGACTGCCCCAGCGCTGGGCTTGCCCGTATAATCAAGGGTTCGAAAAATCCAACCTGACCCACTGCGCCCTGCCCCGATGCGGGAAGCGCCCGATACAACATGAAAGTCTCCGACATTCGCAGCAAGTTCCTGCAGTTCTACGAGTCGAAGGGCCATACCGTGGTCCGCTCGTCCAGCCTGGTGCCGGCGAACGACCCGACGCTGCTGTTCACCAATTCGGGCATGGTGCAGTTCAAGGACGTGTTCCTGGGCACCGACAAGCGGCCGTACTCGCGCGCCACGTCGTCGCAACGCTCGGTGCGCGCCGGTGGCAAGCACAACGACCTCGAAAATGTGGGCTACACCGCACGGCACCACACGTTCTTCGAGATGCTGGGCAATTTCTCGTTTGGCGACTACTTCAAGCGCGAAGCCATCCAGTACGCCTGGGAGTTGCTGACGAAGGTCTACCAGCTGCCGCAGGAAAAGCTCTGGGTGACCGTCTACGCCGAGGACGACGAAGCCTACGACATCTGGGCCAAGGAAGTGGGCGTGCCGGCCGAACGCATCGTACGAATCGGTGACAACAAGGGCGCGCGCTACGCCTCGGACAACTTCTGGCAGATGGCCGATACCGGCCCGTGCGGCCCGTGCTCGGAAATCTTCTACGATCACGGCCCGGATGTCTGGGGCGGCCCCCCGGGATCGCCCGAGGAAGATGGCGATCGCTACATCGAGATCTGGAATCTCGTGTTCATGCAGTTCAACCGCGACGAGCAGGGCAACATGACGCGCCTGCCCAAGCCGTGCGTGGACACCGGCATGGGCCTGGAGCGGATTGCCGCCGTGCTGCAGCACGTACACAGCAACTACGAGATCGACCTGTTCCAGGCACTGATCACGGCGGCTGGTCGCGAAACGCATATCGCGGATCTGCACCAGAATTCGCTGAAGGTCATTGCCGACCACATCCGCGCCTGCTCGTTCCTGATCGTCGACGGCGTGATCCCGGGCAACGAAGGTCGTGGCTATGTACTGCGCCGTATCGTGCGCCGTGCCATTCGCCATGGTTACAAGCTGGGCCAGAAGACGCCTTTCTTCCACAAGCTCGTGGCCGACCTGGTGGCGCAGATGGGTGAAGCCTATCCGGAACTGGCCGAAGCCGAGACGCGCGTCCGTGACGTGCTCAAGGCCGAGGAAGAGCGCTTCTTCGAGACCATCGAAAACGGCATGTCGATCCTGGACGCGGCCGTGGCCGAGCTGAAGTCCAAGGGCGGCAAGGTGCTGGATGGTGAACTGGCGTTCAAGCTGCACGACACGTTCGGCTTCCCGCTCGATCTGACGCAGGATGTGGCGCGCGAACAGGAAATCACGGTGGACGAGGCCGCGTTCGACGCGGCGATGACGCGCCAGCGCGAGCAGGCCCGCGCCGCCGGCAAGTTCAAGATGGCTGCCGGCCTCGAATACACGGGCGACAAGACCGTGTTCCATGGCTATGACGCACTGAGCAAGGAAGGCGCGCGCGTGACCGCCTTGTACGTCGATGGCGCTTCGGTGCAGACGATGCAACCGGGTCAGACCGGCGTGGTCGTGCTCGACAACACGCCGTTCTACGCCGAATCTGGCGGTCAGGTGGGCGATCAGGGTACGCTTGTGTCCGGTGCTGCCGTCTTCAACGTGGCTGATACCACCAAGGTCCAGGCCGACGTGTTCGGTCATCAGGGCACGCTGGCCAACGGCGCGCTTAACGTAGGCGACACCGTTGCCGCCCAGGTGGACGCTGTGCGCCGTGCGCGCACCGTGCGCAACCACTCGGCTACCCACCTGATGCACAAGGCCCTGCGCGAGGTGCTCGGTACCCACGTGCAGCAGAAGGGTTCGCTGGTCGATCCGGACAAGACCCGCTTCGACTTCTCGCACAATGCGCCGCTGACCGATGACCAGATCCGCCAGATCGAGGAAATCGTCAACGCCGAGATCCTGCGCAACGAAGCTACTGTGGCCGCTGTGATGCCGTTCGATGATGCCGTGAAGAGTGGCGCCATGGCCCTGTTCGGCGAGAAGTACGCCGACGATGTGCGCGTGCTGTCGATCGGTACGTCGAAGGAACTCTGCGGCGGCACGCACGTGACCCGCACTGGCGATATCGGCCTGTTCAAGATCGTCGTGGAAGCAGGCGTTGCTGCCGGCATCCGTCGCGTGGAAGCCATCACGGGCGACAACGCGCTGCACTATCTGCAGTCGCTCGATGCCCGCCTGAACGAAGCCGCCGCCGCGCTGCGCGCACAACCTTCCGAACTCGTGCCGCGTATCGGTCAGGTCCAGGATCAGGTCCGTTCGCTCGAGAAGGAACTCGAAAAGCTCAAGAGCAAGCTGGCCTCGTCGCAAGGCGATGAACTGATGGCGCAGGCTGTGGACGTCAAGGGCCTCAAGGTACTGGCCGCCCAACTCGACGGCGCCGATGTGAAGACCCTGCGCGAGACGATGGACAAGCTCAAGGACAAGCTCCAGAGCGCTGCCATCGTGCTGGCCGCCGTCGCCGACGGCAAGGTCAGCCTGATCGCCGGCGTGACAGCCGATGCCACGTCGAAGGTCAAGGCCGGCGAACTCGTCAACTTCGTCGCCCAGCAAGTGGGCGGCAAGGGCGGTGGTCGTCCGGACATGGCGCAGGCAGGCGGTACCGATCCTTCGGGCCTGCCACAGGCACTGGCCGGTGTGACGGAGTGGGTGTCGGCGAAGGTTTGATCGATCGTTGTACTGCGCTGGAAAAGACGCCTGCATGGTTCGCCATGTGGGCGTTTTTTGTTTTGCGCGCAGCGAGCCGCTAGCGCGTGTAGTGAAGGTAAGCCATCCACACGTTGACTCCCAACGCGTAGACGCCCATGGCGTAGAGGATGGGCGTTATGACCTTGTATTGCAGATCGGATTCGGTCATGAGCCGGTAGAAGAACCTTCGCATGATGGCTTTCCTTTGCTTGAGTAGAAATAAACTGTTGGGCCGCATTCTTCGATCGAATCGGTTAATGCACGACAGGCTGAAATAGCCAGATATAGCCGCCCAGATGCATGGCTGCGGTGATCGCAGTCAAAGTGACAGATACACGCAGGATCCTGTTCGGGCCGTGCGCACACGTATCTGAACGCAGACTGGCCTCCATAGTCCCGATGAGAACAAGCACAGAGGCAAGCACGATCAACGCGACATGGCCGCAGAGCAACACCCACATGAGCGCTGGATTGGCCGACGATTTGTTCAACTGCTGCCCAATGACGTAGCCCGCGCTGGCATTCATCGGAATCGCCGTCCACAGCAACTGCCCGTGCTCCATGGCACGGAGCACGGCGCCGCGCGCATGCTCCCTGAAGAATGTCGGTAGTCTCAATAGTGGCAGCAACGCCAGCGGCGCCAGCAGCGGGATCGCGATGTTGAACACGAACCAGCCGAACTGTTCCAGTCCTCTCATGGTGTCCGTCGGGCAAGAGCCAAAGAATGGCCCTCATCCTAGGCACCGCATCGGCCACTCACAATAGGGCGGATGTGAACTTTTGTGACATCGGCGCCGAGGCTTGCGTGGTGTCAATCATGTCGGAATACGACTTTTCTCAAAGGTCGCAGAGGGCCGGAAAATTCTTTCATGCTGCGGCCGAAATCGGCGCCAGATCGGAAGCAGCATCCGCATTCGTCAGCATGTCCGCCAGTGCCAGCAGCGCGGCGCTGCCCATCGACGGATACCAGGCCAAGACAGTGGTCACGCGTCCGGCATCGCCCAGCGGATGGATGCTGATCTGCGGCAGGTTGCGATAGAGCGTCAGTACGGAGCCCGGCATGATTGCCACGCCGATACCTGCCGCGGCGCACGTCACGATGGCGTGATAGGAACCGAGCTGGATCACGCGGTGCGGTGCATGGCCGCACTGTCCGTACCATTGCTCGAAGCGCGAGCGGTAATTGCAGCCGGTCTCGAAAGCGAGCAGCGTGGCACGTTCGAGATCGTCGGGGCTGGTGATGGGGGCGTGGCCTGCGCTGGCGATAATCACGAGTTCTTCCTCGAAGCCGGCGCGGGTCACAAGGCCTGGATCGTCCACGGGTTCGGCCACGAACGCGCAGTCCACATCGAAGCGTCGCAAGGCGTCGAGGGCCTGCCGGGTGGGGAGTGTCACGAGTTCGAGTTCGACATCGGACCACGCGTGGTGGTAGGCGGCCAGTATGTTGGGCAGCCGGCTCGCGGCGGTGCTTTCCATCGACGCAATCCGCAACCGGCCGTGCGGACGCGCGGGCTGCACTGCGTGGCGGGCCTCGTCGGAAAGTTTCAGGATGCGGCAGGCGTATTCGAACAGCGTCTTGCCGGCCGGCGTGAGCACCATGCGGCGTCCGTCGCGCACGAACAATTCCACGCCCAGCGATTGCTCCAGCTGGCGAATGCGCGTGGTGACGTTCGACTGCACGCGGTGCAGACGTTCGGCGGCGCGCGTGATGCCGCCCGCTTCAACGACGGCACGAAAGATTTCCAGGGCAGCGAGGTCCATATGTGCATCCTTTCCAAATACAGATGGTTTCCATCTCGGAAATTCATTTTTCGTGATGGATGTTTGGGCATAGGATAGTCAACAACGTCAAACCGTGCCAGTCGCCCCTGAGGCGCGCCAACCGCCCCATGTCTATCGCCAATGTCGAGGTTCCTGCCGGGCGCACCACCCGGCCCACCGCTAGCCCATGGGCTGTGGCGATTGCTGGCTTTGTGTCGCTGGCGCTGGCTATGGGAATTGGCCGATTCGCGTTCACGCCACTGTTGCCGATGATGCTGCACGATGGCACCGTGACACTGGGAGAGGGTGGCGCACTCGCCACACTGAACTACATCGGTTATCTGCTGGGTGCCGTGCTGTGCCTGGTGATCCGCCCCGACCCAGCGCGCATGGTCAAGATTTCGCTGGCGCTGACGGTCATCCTGACGCTGGCGATGGCCTTGCCCGGCGGCATGCCTGCATGGCTTGCCTGGCGCACGCTGTCGGGCATCGCCAGTGCCGTGGTCATGGTCTACGCCACTGCATGGTGCATGCAGCGGCTGGCGGAACTAGGGCATCCGACGCTTGGCGGGCTGATGTTCGCCGGCCCAGGTATCGGCATCGTCGTGACGGGCGTGTCGGTCTTTGGAATGGTCGGTGCGAACTGGCTGGCCAACTGGGGTTGGATCACCTTCACGATTCTCGGAGCGCTGATGCTGGCACCCGTGTGGCGCGTATTCGGCACGCCGTCGCCGATCGCGTTGCCGGCAGGGGGAACGGCACATGCGGCATCCTCCGCCCCGATGGCGCCACGGCTCAATCTCGAAACCTGGGCACTGACGCTGGCCTACGGCCTGGCCGGTTTCGGCTACATCATCACGGCAACTTTCCTGCCCGTGATCGCGCGCCACGAGATGCCCGGCAGCGTGTGGGCCGATCTGTTCTGGCCGATCCTCGGCGCGGGCGTGGCAGTGGGCGCGTGGGCCGTGACGCGCTTCGGCATGCATCACGACAATCGGCGCATGATGATGTACCTCTATGCCATGCAGGCACTGGGCGTGGCGATTGCCGCCGTGTGGCCCACGGTGACGGGCTTCGCGCTGAGCAGCCTGCTGGTGGGTCTGCCGTTCACGGCACTGGTGTCCTTTGCCATGCGCGAGGCACGGCGGCTGTGGGGCGCCAGCGCGTCGAAGCTGATCGGGCTGATGACCGCTGCCTATGCCATCGGCCAGATCGCGGGGCCGCCGCTGGCTACGTCGCTGGTGGCGCGCACGGGTGGCTTTGGCGCGTCGCTCGGCGTGGCCTCGGCCGCGCTGCTGCTTGGCGCCGCCATCTACTTGTGGATGTGGCGCACGATGCCGGTGGACGGACGCGCAGCCGGCTGACGAGTACGCTACAGTGTTGGCTTCGTCGCCCACACGAACCGGTCGCCCCCGCGCCGGCGCTGCAGGGCGGCGCGAAAGCCAATCTCCATGTCTTTTGCCTTGCAGCCCGGGCGTGCCGCCGGCCCGGCCTGGCCGATCGGTGCCGAGGAAGCGCGCGTGCGCGTGGACCTGGCCGCCGCTTATCGGCTGGCCGCACTGGAACGCTGGGATGATTTGATCTACACGCACATCTCGGCCACCGTGCCTGGCGAGCCCGGTCACTTCCTGATCAATCCCTTCGGCTTTGCCTTCGACGAAATCCGCGCATCGGACCTCGTCAAAATTAATGGGCAGGGCGAAGTGGTGGGCGAGACGGTCCATCCAGTCAATGTCACGGGCTTCGCACTCCATGGCGCCGTGCACGCGGCGCGTGCCGACGCGCATTGCGTCATGCACCTCCACAACACCGCAGGCATCGCCGTATCCGCCCAGGCTGAAGGCTTGCTGCCGCTCTCGCAACATGCCATGCGCTTTCATGGCCGCATGGCCTATCACGATTACGAAGGGCTGGCGTTTACACCCGCCGAAGGGACGCGGCTGACGGCTTCGCTCGGCGATCATCCGGCGATGCTGCTGCGCAACCATGGCACGCTGACCTTGGGCCGCACCGTGGCCGAGGCTTACGTGTTGATGGCCACGCTGATCAAGGCATGCGAGATCCAGCTGGGTGCGCAGCTTGGCAGCGCCACGGTGCAGCCGTTGCCTGCCGTGGCGGATCGGACCTCGCTCCAGCTATTCGACGATGGGGCGGTGGAGGGCGTGCTCGAGTGGCCCGCGCTGCTGCGCAAACTCGATAGAATCGATCCCTCGTACAAAGACTGACAACACCTAGAAGGAGTCAAGGAATGCCCACGTTTCACGTAGAAATGTTCGAAGGCCGCTCGGTGGAGCAGAAGCGCAAGTTTGTTGAGGAAGTCACGCGCGTCACGTGCGAGACGCTTGGTTGCTCGGCGGGTGCGGTCGATATCATCATCACCGACGTCAAGCGCGAGAACTGGGCCACCGGTGGCGAGCTCTGGGCCGACAAGCAGTAATCCATTCAGCAAGGTTTGACCGATGACCTCCGCAGTTTCCCCCGCCCAGCAGTTCGCCTCCGATAACTACGCCGGCTTTTGTCCGGAGTCGCTGAAGTATTTTCTCGAAGCCAATGCCACCGGCCACGAGAAAGCCTACGGCGACGATAGCTGGACCCAGAAAGTTTGCGACCGGATTCGCGACCTGTTCCAGACCGACTGCGAGGTCTTCTTCGTTTTCAATGGCACCGCGGCCAATTCGCTGGCGCTGTCTTCGCTGTGCCAGTCCTATCACTCGGTGATCTGCCACGAACTGGCACATATCGAGACCGATGAATGCGGCGCGCCGCAGTTTTTTTCGAACGGCTCGAAGCTGCTGACTGCCCCCGGCGAGAACGGCAAGCTGACGCCCGATGCGGTGGAGGCGCTGGTCACACGCCGCACGGATATCCACTATCCCAAACCGCGCGTGGTGTCGCTGACACAGGCCACGGAAGTGGGCACGGTCTACACCGTGGAAGAAGTGCGTGCCATCGCGGCTATCGCCAAGCGGCGCCAGTTGCGCGTGCATATGGACGGTGCACGTTTTGCCAATGCCGTGGCATCGCTGGGCGTGCATCCATCGGAAATCACGTGGCGTGCCGGCGTGGATGTGCTGTGTTTCGGCGGCACCAAGAACGGCCTGCCGGTAGGCGAGGCGGTGGTCTTCTTCGATCGCAGACTGGCGGAGGACTTCGCCTATCGCGTGAAGCAGGCCGGTCATCTGGCGTCGAAGATGCGCTTTATCTCGGCGCCCTGGCTGGGCATGCTGGAGAACGATGTCTGGCTGCGCAACGGTCGCCATGCCAATGCGATGGCGACGCTGCTCGCGCAACGCATCGCGGATATCCCGGGCGTGCGCATCATGTTCCCGACCGATGCCAACGCGGTGTTTGCCGAACTGCCGCTGCCGGCCATCGAGGCGCTGCGCGCCAAGGGCTGGTTGTTCTACACGTTCATTGGCGCGGGCGGATGCCGCATGATGTGCGCGTGGGATCTGCAGCCGGAAACCGTGGAGGCATTCGCTGCGGACATCCGCGCTGCATGCGGCCGCTGAACCAAATATCAAGCAAGAACGGGCAGCATCACAATAACGAGACAGTCCCTGGAGCCCCCTGATGGAACCCTATCGATTCTGTCCGCGCTGCGGATCTACGCTGGAACACTTGCCGATGTCGGGCCGCTATCGCCATGCCTGCGTGCAGGACGGATGCGGCTTCGTGCATTGGGACAACCCGCTGCCGGTATTGGCGGCCGTGGTCGAGTACGAGGGCCAGTTGCTGCTGGCGCGCAATGCGCTGTGGCCCGAGAAAATGTTCGCGCTGGTCACAGGCTTCATGGAACGCGACGAGACCCCGGAACATGGCGTCGCGCGCGAGCTCAAGGAAGAGACGAATCTCGATACGGTGTCGGCCTCGCTGATCGGCGTCTATGAGTTCATGCGCAAGAACGAACTGATCATCGCCTATCACGTGAAGGCGGAGGGGGACATCCGGCTGTCCGAGGAACTGGCCGAGTATCGGCTGGTGGCGCCCGAGAAGATGAAGATCTGGAACGCCGGCACCGGATTTGCAGTGGCTGATTTCCTTGAGCGCCGCGGCTTGCCCGTGCGTTTCTTCGATCGGGCCACCGGCGAGGATATCCCCGACCCGCGCCGGCCGACGGACTTCAGCATGGTCGCCGCTTCGCTACAATACGGCATCCATCAGAAATAGAAGGTGAGAGGAATGGACTTCCAGAAAGAAGTGGACGCACGCGGCCTGAACTGCCCGCTGCCGATCCTGCGGACCAAGAAGGCGCTGGCAGACATGGCTAGCGGTGAAGTGCTCAAGGTGCTGGCCACCGACCCGGGCGCCACACGCGATTTCCAGGCGTTCGCCAAGCAGACCGGCAACGAACTCGTGTCGCACGCCGAAGTCGACAAGGTGTTCGTGTTCTACATGAAGCGCCGCTGAGTCTTTGCGGGATTTGGATGTAAAAAAACCGCCTCGTGAAGAGGCGGTTTTTTATTGGCTTGGGTTTCGCACCAACCAGCGATCAACCCCGTTGCGCGAGGTAAGCGCTGAACTCGTCGCGGACTTCCGGATGCTTGAGTGCGAACTCGACGGTCGCCTTCAGGTAGCCAAGCTTGCTGCCGCAGTCGTAGCGCACACCCTTGTAGCGGTACGCCAGCACCTGCTCCTGTCCGAGCATCGCCTGGATGGCATCCGTCAGTTGGAACTCGCCACCCGCACCCGGCTTCAGGTCGCGGATATGGTCGAAGATGCGCGGTGTCAGGATGTAGCGGCCTACCACGCCCAGGTTGGATGGGGCGTCTTCGGGTGCCGGCTTTTCGATGATGCCGGACATCTTGATGACGCGTTCGTCCCACTCGCGGCCATCGACCACACCGTACGACTTGCTCTGCTCGGGCGCGATTTCCTCGACGCCTAGCACGGAGCAGTTGTAGTGGTTGTACACATCCACCATCTGCTTCATCACCGGCTCGTCGCCCAGGCCGTCCAGCAGGTCATCGGCCAGCATCACGGCGAACGGGGCGTCGCCTACCAGTCGTGCGGCGCAGAGCACGGCATGGCCCAGGCCCAGTGCTTCGGGCTGGCGCACGTAGAAACACTCCACGTTCTTGGGTTTGATCGAGCGCACCACGTCGAGCAGTGCTTGCTTGTTCTTGGCTTCGAGCTCCATTTCCAGCTCGTAGGCCTTGTCGAAGTGATCCTCGATGGCGCGCTTGGAGCGGCCGGTGACGAAGATCATCTCGTTGATGCCGGCAGCCATGGCTTCTTCCACGGCGTACTGGATCAGCGGCTTGTCTACCACCGGCAGCATTTCCTTGGGGCTCGCCTTGGTGGCGGGCAGAAAACGGGTGCCTAGCCCGGCTACGGGAAAGACGGCCTTGGTGACGCGGTTTTCCATTTCAGCTTCCTTTTCAATCCGGTGTAATACCGTGCCGCAGGATGGGGTCGCCGTCTGTCCGGTTCCGTCCGACTCGGGAGCCGGACGGGTGCGATGAGCACGTCAGGACGGCAGACGCTGTAGTTGATCCTGCAGCTTTGCCAGCGTCTGTTCGAAATCCGACATACGCTGGGTCTCCTGCGCGACGACTGCAGGCGGCGCCTTGGCGACAAAGCTCTCGTTGGACAGTTTGCCACGGCACTTTCCGATCTCGCCCGTGATCCGGTCAATCTCCTTGGACAGGCGCACGCGCTCGGCCGCCACGTCGATCTCGATCTTGAGCATCAGGTGGTTGCCAGCGACGATTGCCACCGGCGCCCCGGCACCTTCCTGCAGCAATGCGGTCTCGTCTTCGAACACCTTGACCTCGGAAAGTTTCGCCAGCGCTTGCACTTGCGCCGCGGCTTCGTTCAGGAAGGCGCTGTCGCCATGTGCGTAGAGCGGGATACGCTGGGCCGGCGAAATGTTCATCTCGCCACGCAGGTTGCGGCAGGCGTCCACCAGGGCCTTGAGCTGCGCCACCCAGGCTTCGGCGGCTTCATCGATCTTGGCCATGGCCGGCAGCGGGTACGACTGCGTGGCGATGGTCTCACTGCCGTCACCCTTGGCGCGGCCGGCCAGCGGCGCCACCTTCTGCCAGAGTTCCTCGGTGATGAATGGAATGATCGGGTGCGCCAGGCGCAGCACCGTCTCCAGCACGCGTACCAGCGTGCGGCGCGTGGCGCGCTGTTGCGCCGGCGTGCCGGTCTGGATCTGCACCTTGGCCAGTTCCAGGTACCAGTCGCAATACTCGTCCCAGACGAACTTGTAGATCGCGCTGGCGATATTGTCGAAGCGGTATTCGTCGAAGCCCTTCGCAACCTCGGTTTCCACGCGCTGCAGCAGCGACACGATCCAGCGGTCTGCCTGCGAGAAGTGCAGGTAGCCGTCCGGGCCGCAGTTGTCGTTGCACGGGCCCATGCCGCAGTCCTGGCCCTCGGTGTTCATCAACACGAAACGCGTGGCGTTCCAGAGCTTGTTGCAGAAGTTGCGGTAGCCCTCGCAGCGGCCGGTATCGAAATTGATGTTGCGGCCCAGCGTGGCGAGCGATGCAAAGGTGAAGCGCAGCGCGTCGGCGCCGAACGACGGAATGCCGTCCGGAAATTCCTTCTTCGTCTTCGATTCGATCTTCGGCGCGTCCTTGGGACGGCGCAGACCCGTGGTGCGCTTCTTCAGCAGCGGTTCCAGTTCGATACCGTCGATCAGGTCCACGGGATCGAGCGTATTGCCCTCGGACTTGCTCATCTTCTTGCCTTCGGAGTCGCGCACCAGACCGTGCACATACACGGTATGGAACGGCACCTGGCCGGTGAAGTGCTTGGTCATCATGACCATGCGCGCCACCCAGAAGAAGATGATGTCGTAGCCGGTGACCAGCACCGACGACGGCAGGAAGTGCTTCAGTTCAGGCGTCTGCTCGGGCCAGCCCAGCGACGAGAACGGCACCAGTGCGGACGAGAACCACGTGTCCAGCACGTCTTCCTCGCGGCGCAGCGGGCCGGTGCTGCCGGCGGCGTCAGCCTTGGCGCGGGCCTCTTCCTCGGTGCGGGCGACGAACACCTTGCCGGCTTCGTCGTACCAGGCCGGGATCTGGTGGCCCCACCACAGCTGGCGGCTGATACACCAGTCCTGGATATTGGCCAGCCACTGGTTGTAGGTGCTGTTCCAGTTCTCGGGCACCAGCTTGATCTCGCCGCTCTGCACGGCGTCGAGCGCCACGTCGGCGATCGAGCGGCCCGGATAGAACGTGCCTTCCGGCGCCGGCTTGCTCATGGCCACGAACCATTGATCGGTCAGCATCGGCTCGATCACGCTGCTGGTGCGCTCGCTGCGCGGCACCATGAGCTTGTGCGGCTTCACCTCGCCCAGCAGGCCCTGCGTCTTCAGGTCCTCGACCATCTGCTTGCGCGCTGCAAAGCGATCCATGCCGGCATAGGCGGCAGGCGCATCGGCCACGATCTTCGCGTCGAGCGTCAGAATCGACAGTTGCGGCAGGTTGTGGCGCTGGCCCACTGCATAGTCGTTGAAGTCGTGGCCGGGGGTCACCTTGACCACGCCCGTGCCGAACTCGCGATCGACGTACTCGTCGGCAATCACCGGAATCTGGCGATCGGTCAGCGGCAGGTTCACCATCTTGCCGATCAGGTGCGCATAGCGCTCGTCTTCCGGATGCACCATCACGGCGGTGTCACCGAGCATCGTTTCCGGACGCGTGGTGGCCACGGTCAGGTGGGTCAGGCCGCGTACGGTATCGGCCTCGGCCAGCGGATAGTGGATGTGCCACAGCGAGCCGTCTTCCTCGACGCTGTCGACTTCCAGGTCCGACACCGCGGTCCCCAGCACCGGGTCCCAGTTCACCAGGCGCTTGCCGCGGTAGATCAGACCCTGCTCATGCAGGCGGACGAAGACCTCCGTCACGGCCTTCGACATCTCGGGCGACATCGTGAAGTACTCGCGCGTCCAGTCGATCGAGGCGCCCATGCGGCGCACCTGGCGCGTGATCGTCGAACCCGACTCTTCCTTCCACTCCCAGACCTTCTCGGTGAACTTCTCGCGGCCGAGGTCGTGGCGCGATACGCCCTGCGCCTCGAGCTGGCGCTCCACCACGATCTGGGTGGCGATGCCGGCGTGGTCCGTGCCCGGTACCCACAGCGTATTGGCGCCGAGCATGCGTGCGTGGCGGGTCAGGCCGTCCATGATCGTCTGGTTGAACGCATGGCCCATGTGCAGCGTGCCGGTCACATTGGGCGGCGGCAGCTGGATGGAAAAGTCCGGGCGGGCTGGGTCGAACGTAGGCTGGGCGATACCCCGGCGCTCCCATTCTGGGCCCCATTTCGCCTCGATGGCGGCGGGTTCGAAGCTCTTGGCGAGGGACTGGTCTTCTGCGGTCATGCTTGGATGCTGGTGGGATGCGGGTCAGGGCCCTGGCCGGCAGGCGGATTGGCGCGCCATGGCACTCGGCCGGGAAAACGTCAAATTATAGGGGAGGCGGGGTGCCGGTGCGCATTTCGGGCGCCTCGGCGTGCGTCCGGCGCCCCGTCCGATGGAAACCATCCCGGTAAGGGAGGGTTGGCCGCCGGTATAATTGCCGCCTACTTTTCCGGCCCTGTCCCGATGTCCAGCCTGCTAGCCAATCTCAACGCCGAACAACTCGCCGCCGTCACCCTGCCGGACGAACCGGCCCTGATCCTGGCGGGCGCGGGCAGTGGAAAGACCCGCGTGCTGACCACGCGGATTGCCTGGCTGATCCAGAACGGCCGGGTCTCGCCGGCCGGCATCCTGGCGGTGACCTTTACCAACAAGGCCGCCAAGGAAATGCAGACGCGGTTGTCGTCGATGCTGCCGATCAATACGCGCGGCATGTGGATCGGCACCTTTCACGGGCTGTGCAACCGCATGCTGCGCGCGCATTTCCGCGATGCCGGACTGCCGCAGACCTTCTCGATCCTCGATACCCAGGACCAGCTCTCGGCGCTCAAGCGCCTGCTCAAGCAGCTCAACGTCGATGACGAGAAGTACCCGGCCAAGAGCCTGCAGTACTTCATCAACAACGCCAAGGAGCAGGGCCTGCGTCCGGCTGACGTCGAAGCCAACGACGATTTCAATCGCCGGTTCGTGGATCTCTACGCGGCCTATGACCAGCAGTGCCAGCGGGAAGGGGTGGTGGATTTCGCCGAGTTGCTGCTGCGCTGCTATGAACTGCTGCGCTACAACGACGCCATCCGCCAGCACTACCAGTACCGGTTCCGGCATGTCCTCGTCGACGAGTTCCAGGATACGAACGTACTGCAGTACCGCTGGCTCAAGCTGCTGGCCGGCTATGGCACAGGCAACGGGGCGGCGGTGTTCGCGGTGGGTGACGATGACCAGAGCATCTACGCCTTCCGCGGTGCCAACGTGGGCAACATGCGCGATTTCGAGCAGGAATTCCGCGTGCGCCACATGATCAAGCTGGAGCAGAACTATCGCTCGCATGGTCACATTCTCGATACCGCCAACCACCTGATCTCGCACAACGCGCGCCGGTTGGGCAAGAACCTGCGTACCGATGCCGGGCACGGCGAGCCGGTGCGCGTGTATCAGGCTGGCACCGATGGCCAGGAGGCGTCGTGGATCGTCGAGGAGATTCGTGACCAGATCGCGCAGGGCATGACACGCTCCGAGATCGCCATCCTTTACCGCAGCAACGCGCAGTCGCGCGTGATCGAGCATGCGCTGTTCTCGTCGGGTATCGCGTACCGCGTGTACGGCGGCCTGCGCTTCTTCGAGCGGGCCGAGGTCAAGCATGCGCTGGCCTACCTGCAACTGATCGAGAACCCGCGCAACGACGCCGCTTTCGCCCGGGTGGTCAACTTCCCGACACGTGGCATCGGCGCCAAGTCCCTGGAAACGCTGCAGGACGCCGCGCGCCAGTACAACCTCTCGCTGGCGGAGGCCGTGGCCTACGTGCCCGGCAAGGCGGGGAGTTCGCTGGGCGCGTTCCTGCGCCTGATCGATCAGATGCGCACGGAAACGAGCCGCATGACGTTGCCGGAGACGGTGGAGTACGTCACCAATACCAGCGGCCTGATTGCGCACTACCAGGCCGAGAAAGAGGGCCAGGACCGCATCGAGAACTTGCAGGAACTGGTGACTGCCGCGCAGGCATTCGTCGTGGAAGATGGCTTCGGGCTGGATGCCCCGGCGCGCATGCTGCCCGTGGGGCGCGATGCGCCGCCGGCACTGGCGCAGGGCGACCAGGATCAGCAGGTACTCGACCCCGAACAGTTGCCGGTGGTGATGACGCCGCTGGTGGCGTTCCTGACTCACGCGTCGCTGGAAGCCGGCGACAACCAGGCGCAGGCCGGCCAGGATGCGGTGCAGATGATGACGGTCCACGCGGCCAAGGGCCTGGAATTCAACGTGGTATTCATCACCGGGCTGGAAGAGGGGCTGTTCCCGCACGACAACAGCGCACAGGAAGCCGATGGCATCGAGGAAGAGCGCCGCCTGATGTATGTGGCCATCACCCGCGCCCGCGAGCGGCTGTTCCTGTCGTTCGCGCAGAGCCGCGTCCTGCACGGCCAGATGCGCTACCACATGAAATCACGCTTCTTCGAGGAACTGCCTGAGGAATCGCTGAAGTGGATCATTCCGCAAGGCCAGACCGGCTACGGCGTCAGCCGCCAGGAGCGCGACAACGCCTGGGGCCGGGATTGGTTCAAGCGTGCGGAAGATGTGCCGTACACGGGCACGAAGCCCACGGGCGGCATGGATACCGGCAAGAAGAACTACGCCGAGGAAAAACGCGCCGCAGCCACGGGTTTTCGCGTGGGCCAGAACGTCTTTCACACCAAGTTCGGAGAAGGCCGGATCAAGGCACTGGAAGGCGAGGGTGCCGATGCCCGCGCGAATATCGACTTCAAGCGCCACGGCGTGAAGTGGCTGGCACTGGCAGTGGCGAAGCTGGATCCGATTGATTGAGCGCTTCACTCCCTCGCTGTTTTACTCCCCTCTCCCTCTGGGAGAGGGGTAGGGGAGAGGGCGGGAGGTTCTGCTTGCCGGCGCATCGCAATTTGCACTGCTGACCCTCTCCCCCGACCCCTCTCCCGCCGTGCGGGAGAGGGGAGCAAGACAAGCGGATATCAAGGCTGCTGCGCCCCGTTCACCACCTCTTCCGGCGGCAGGATATTGAAACAACCCCGGTACGTTGCATAGAACGAGCAGTACAGGATAGCCAGCATCAGCAGCGAATACGGCGTCACGAGGAACGACAGCACTTCCTGCCCGCCGAATGCCGCGAACACGGTCTCCAGCACCAGCGGCACCGCTACCAGCAACACCGCGAACAGCATGGCGTAGGTGAAGAACGCGCCGCGATTGCGCCAGCAGGCGGTCCAGCTGAAGAACAGCGCCTTGACCGGCGGCACCTGGTGCCAGGCCGACAGCAGCGGCGCGAACCAGAACAGCATCGCGATCGGCGTATAGAGCAGGGCGCCGATCATCAGCGCATAGTAGAGCTGCTGTACGGCTTCGGCCGAAGGTTCCTCGCCCTTGAGCACCATGGGCGCCACCGTGCCGATGTCCACCACCGAGGTTGCGATCAGACTCAGCGTGAAAATCAGCACCGCATAGATGCCACCCAGCACAAGCAGATTGCGCATCGCCTGCTTGCCGTTGCTGCGGAAGCCCGACAACAGGATGGTTGGCAGTACGCGCTTGTTCTGGATGACCTCACGGCAAGCCGTCATCACGCCTACGTAAAGCCCTGGCGTGAAAACCAGCAGTGCGATGATGCCGAGCAGCGGTACAAAGATCGCCAGTTGCGCGGCGATCAGGTAGATGAACAGCAGCATCAGGAAGGCGAGCGGGTTCTTGCGGAACAGCCAGACACCCTGGCGGAACCAGACATAGCCTTCCTTGGCGGAAACTTCCAGTAGTTGCATGGCGAATCAGATCCAGGGGAGCGCCGCTGCGTCGTCGAGGCGACGGCGCAGGATGCGTTCGAAATGGGTCGGGTCATGCGGCTGCAGCATATCGGCTTCGCGCGGCAGATAGAAATCCCACAGCCTCGATACCCAAAAGCGCAGCGCGCCGGCGCGCAGCATGTCTTGCCAGTGACGCGCCTCTACCGCTGTCAGCGGCCTCACCGCATGATAGGCGCGCAGCATGGCCTCCGCACGCGAGAGGTCGAGCACGCCGGTCGGCAAGTCGATGCACCAGTCGTTGACCGTCACGGCCAGGTCGAACAGCCATTTGTCGTTGCCGGCAAAGTAGAAATCGAAGAAACCGCCGAGCTTCTGCTGGCCCCCGGCAGTATCGAACAGCACGTTGTCGCGGAACAGGTCGCAATGGCACGGGCCGCCCTGCAGCGCGGCATAGTCGGCGCTGCCAAAGAAGGCGGTCTGGTGCGCGATCTCGTCGGTCAGCAGCTTGCGCTGTGCCGTGTCGAGGAATGGGGTGATCTCTGGCGTGGTCTGCTGCCACCAGCCCAGGCTGCGCAGGTTCGGTTGCTGGCGCGGATAGTCCTGCCCGGCCAGGTGCATGCGCGCCAGCATCGCGCCCACTTCGGCGCAATGTTCGGGCTGCGGGGCCAATTGCGAGGTGCCGGGCAACCGTGTCACGATGGTGGCCGGCTTGCCCTTGAGCTCGCGCAGGATCTCGCCATCGCGAGCGGGCATCGGGGCCGGCACGCTGATGTCGTGGCGCGCCAGATGGTCCATCAGATGCAGGTAGTACGGCAACTGGTCGCTGCGCAGCCGTTCGAAGATCGTCAGCACGTACTCGCGCGTGACGCCATCCTGCTCCATGGTCAGAAAGAAATTGCTGTTTTCGATGCCCGAGGCGATGCCGCGCAGCGCGCGCACTTCGCCAAGGTCATAGTCAAGCAGCCAGCGGGCGATCTCGTCCTGCGAGACCGTGGTGAAAACGGCCATACTGTTTAATTGGTGCGAATCGGGGAGCGGCCGGTCGGCACGACAAGGTGCCGGCCAGCCGCCGCGGCATTGCTGCCGGAGGGCCGGCGCGATGGCCGCCCGGGCTGGGCCTTGGCGGCAATCGTGGGTAAGAAAGGCTAAAGGGTATCAGGACATGAGGCCCTGAACCAGAAAACGTCCTTCAGGCTCAGAACTTGAGGTTCACGGAGGGCACGCGATTCACGTCGTGATCCCGGATTCGCGGCGAGCTATCTTCCGGCTTGCTCATCTCGTACTTGGTGCCGAAACCCGATTGCACCTGGATCTCGGTGGCGCGTCCCTTGTCCTTGTATTCGGTCACCTGGGTGCCATCGCGCTCACGCAACTGGAAGCTCGGCTCGCGCGGCTGGTTCAGCTGGCTCTTGGACGCAGGGGCGATCGGCTGGTTGTTGATCTTGTTGAGTTCCTGCTGCGTCAAGGCGTTGCTGGTTTCCGAGTCCTGCGCCAGCACACGCTGGCTGGCGGTCAGGGCAAGCACGGCGGCGGCAAGCGCGAGCACATAGCCGGGGCGGCGGATCGCTGCATGCAGATCGGCCAGCCTGGCACCCGGTTGCGAAGGGGAAGTCATCTGAAGCTCCTGTGCGCGCGGGCAGGGAGGGCCCGCTGCGCGGATGGATCCTGCCGAATCCGGCGGCGCCGGCCCAGTCAGGATGAACAGGTTTCCATTCTAGCAATTCCTGCCATTTTCGGTCTGTTCTCGTGGCCTTCCGTCCACCCACTGTCCGGTCCGTCGCGACACCGGCCAGCGGGTGGTTGCAACGCGTAATGCCTTACAGGTAGAACATTTCTTCCTTGGGCGGAATCGGGTGGTCGCCGCCGCGCTTTTCGTAGTACTCGTACACGGCTTCCAGCACTTCCTGCGGCTCGTCCACGATCTTCATCAGGTCCAGATCGTGTTCGGCAATCAACCCCATCGGCAGCAGCGTGAAGCGGAACCAGTCCAGCAGGCCCTTCCAGAAGCGGCTGCCGTACATGACCACTGGCACGGCGCGGGACTTGCCGGTCTGCACCAGCGTCAGCACTTCGGCCAGTTCATCAAGCGTGCCGAACCCGCCGGGCATCACGATGAACGCATCCGAATTCTTCACAAAAGTGACCTTGCGCGTGAAGAAGTGGCGGAACCGCATGGCGATGTCCTGGTACGGATTGCCCTGCTGCTCGTGCGGAAGTTCGATGTTCAGACCCACGCTGGCGGACTTGCCGGCGTGTGCGCCCTTGTTGGCGGCTTCCATGATGCCGGGGCCACCACCCGAGATCACGGCGAAGCCAGCGTCCGAGAACAGCCGGGCGATCTCGATGGTCTTCTGGTAGTACGGCGAGTCCTCGCGCAGCCGCGCGCTGCCGTAGATAGAAACGGCCGGCCGGATCTCGGACAGGTACTCGGTCGCCTCGATGAACTCTGCCATAATCGTGAACATTTGCCACGATGCGCGCGCCTTCTTTGCCGTGGCGCGGTCTTCATCCGCCAGCGCACGCAGGCTTGGAATCATCTTGCGCGGATTTGCGCGAGCGGCCGCCGCGCGGGCGGCAGCGTCCTGTTCCTCGGGGGTCTTGCCAGCTGCTGCGGCATCGGCTTTTGCGGCGATGGACGCGGCGTGTGCCGAGGCTTTCTCGGGCGGCGGATTCACCGTGTTACCGGAAATGTCGGAAACGTCCGTGTCGGCGAGGGGGGCGGCGTCTGCGCCGCCTGCGGGGGCACCAGTCAATTTAGAGTCCATGGGAATGTCGGATAGTCGAAAAACACTCTTGCTCGTCGATGGATCGAGCTATCTGTATCGCGCGTATCACGCGCTGCCGGACCTGAGGAATGGCGAAGGTCTGCCCACAGGGGCAATCTACGGCATGATCAACATGTTGCGCAAGCTGCGCAACGATTTCCCCGCACAATATATCGCCTGCGTATTCGACGCCAAGGGCAAGACGTTCCGGGATGATCTATATCCCGCCTACAAGGAACATCGCCCGTCGATGCCCGAGGACCTCGCCCGCCAGATCGAGCCGATCCATGAGGCCGTGCGCGCACTGGGCTGGCCGATTGTGGTGGTCGAGGGCGTGGAAGCCGACGACGTGATCGGCACGCTGGCCTGCCAGGCCACGGCGCAAGGCGTGAATACCGTGGTCTCCACCGGCGACAAGGACCTCGCGCAGCTCGTGAATGGCAACGTCACGCTGGTCAACACGATGAGCGGCGAGATCCTCGATCCGCCCGGCGTGGTCGCCAAGTTCGGCGTGGCCCCCGAGCGTATCGTCGACTATCTGTCGCTGATCGGCGACGCCGTGGACAACGTGCCGGGCGTGCCCAAGGTGGGGCCGAAGACTGCCGTCAAATGGCTGACCGAGTACGGCACGCTCGACAGCATCATGGCTGGCGCCGACGGTATCAAGGGCGTGGTGGGCGAGAACCTGCGCAACACGCTTGACTGGCTGCCGCGCGCGCGCGAACTGGTGACCGTCAAGACCGATTGCGACCTGAGCGATGCGGTGGCGGATTTCCAGGCGCTGCATGACCTTGGCGAAGACAAGGAGAAGCTTGTCGATTTCTTCCGCAAGTACGGCTTCAAGACATGGTTGCGCGAAGCCACTGGCGAGGCGTTGCCGAATGCGCGCGCCGCCGGAGCACGTGCCACGCCGCAACCCGCGCAGTCTGCGCAGGGGGGGCTGTTCGATGCCGCGCCGAGCGCGTCGGAAGCGCCCGCCGAGGATTTGACGCCGGCCGATGTCCGCTACGAGACTGTGACCACCGAGGCCGCGCTCGAAGCCTGGATGCTGAAGCTGGTGGATGCGCCACTGGTAGCCATCGACACGGAAACCACGTCGCTCGATCCGATGGTGGCCGAACTGGTTGGCATTTCGGTGTCGGTGGAGCCGGGCGAGGCCGCCTACATTCCGGTGGCTCATCGCGGCCCCGATGTGGCGGGCATGGATAACCACGGCCAGCTGTCGCGCGAGTTCGTGCTGGAGCGGATGCGTGCGTGGCTCGAAGATGATTCGCGTCTGAAGCTGGGACAGCACCTGAAATACGATTCGCACGTCTTCATGAATCACGGCATCACGCTGCGTGGCATTGCCCACGACACGATGCTGGAGAGTTACGTGCTGGCGTCGTACCGCAATCACGGCATGGACAGCCTGGCCGAGCGCCTGCTGAACGTGAAGACGATCACGTACGAGGAAGTCTGCGGCAAGGGCGCGAGCCAGATCGGCTTCGACCAGATCGACCTGCAGCGTGCCACCGAGTACGCGGCGGAAGATGCCGACGTGACGCTGCGCCTGCATCGCAAGATGCTGCCGCAACTGGAGCAGGCCGAAGGGCTGCGCTACGTCTACGAGAAGATCGAGATCCCGGTGTCGGTGGTACTGCAGAAGATCGAACGCAACGGCGTGCTGATCGATGCGGACCGTCTGGCTGCACAGAGCGCGGACCTGGGCCAGCGCATGATGGAAGCCGAGCGCGCTGCGCATGAAGCTGCGGGGCAGCCGTTCAACCTCGGTTCGCCAAAGCAGATCGGTGAAATCCTGTTCAACCAGATGAAGCTGCCGGTGGTCAAGAAGACCGCCAGCGGCGCACCGTCCACGGACGAAGAGGTGCTGCAGAAACTGGCCGAAGACTATCCCCTGCCCAAGCTGCTGCTGGACTACCGGGGTCTGTCGAAGCTGAAATCGACTTACACCGACAAGCTGCCGCGCATGGTCAACACGCGCACGGGCCGCGTGCATACGAGCTATGGGCAGGCCACTGCCGTGACTGGCCGCCTGGCTTCGACCGAGCCAAACCTGCAGAACATTCCGGTGCGCACGGAAGAAGGCCGCCGCATTCGCGAAGCGTTCATTGCCGCGCCGGGCAACGTGATTGTTTCCGCGGACTATTCGCAGATCGAACTGCGCATCATGGCGCATATCTCGGGCGACGAGAATCTGCTGCGCGCGTTTGCCAATGGCGAAGATATCCACCGCGCCACGGCCGGCGAGATCTTCAACGTGGAACGCGAGGCCGTGACAAGCGAGCAGCGCCGCTACGCCAAGGTCATCAACTTTGGCCTGATCTACGGCATGAGCGCGTTCGGGCTGGCCGGCAACCTTGGCATCGAGCGCGAGGCGGCCAAGCACTATATCGATCGCTACTTCATGCGCTATCCGGGCGTAGCGAACTATATGGAAGAGACGCGGCAGAAGGCGCGCGAACAGGGGTATGTGGAGACGGTGTTCGGTCGTCGCCTGTGGTTGCCGGATATCAACGGCGGCAACGGTCCGCGCCGTCAGGCAGCGGAGCGCGCGGCCATCAACGCGCCGATGCAGGGGACCGCAGCAGACCTGATCAAGTTGTCGATGATCGCCGTGCAGGACTGGCTGGAGGCCGACAAGCTGGGCTCGCGTCAGATCATGCAGGTACACGATGAACTGGTGCTCGAAGTGCCCGAGGCAGAGTTCGAACTTGTGAAGGTGAAGCTGCCCGAGCTGATGTGCGGCGTGGCGCAGTTGAATGTGCCGTTGGTGGCTGAAGTGGGCAGCGGCTCGAACTGGGAAGAGGCGCACTAGCAAGTCACCTGTCTTGTCTGTCGCCCCTGCGATGCCGCTGTATGCAAAGAAGTACTTGCTGAAACGACCGGGGACCCCCTTGCCAGTCGTGTTGCTGTGCAGCACACTGGCAGCAACCCAGTCGTAGTCAGCAGAATCTTCGCAGTACAGAATAACGGCCTCGCGGTGCGAGACCACAACAGAAAGACGCCGCAGGGGCCTGCACCGGTTTTCAAATTGAAAACATCGGGTAGACCATGAGCAACGCACAAGGCAAAGAGGAAAGCGCCCCTACTCCTACGGAAACCACACCAATCGCAAGCGGTCCGCAACGCAGCGCGGCGCCGCGTGCATCCAACGCACTCCATCGCATCATCGTTGTCGGTGGCGGTGCCGGCGGGCTCGAACTCGTCACGCGGCTCGGTGACAAGCTCGGCAAGTCGCGTCAGGCGCAGATCACGCTGGTGGATCGCTCGCCCACGCACATCTGGAAGCCGCTGCTGCACGAAGTGGCTGCCGGCAGCATGGATCCCAACACTCACCAACTGGAATACGTGGCGCAGGCACGCTGGCACCACTTCGAATTCCAGCAGGGCGAACTGACGGGCATCGATCGCGAGAGCAAGGTCATCCATGTGGCTGCCTGTATCGACCAGGACGGTGCCGAACTGTTGCCCGCGCGCGAGTTGGCATATGACACGCTTGTGCTGGCCATCGGTTGCGTGACGCACTTCTTCAGCGTGCCCGGTGCGGCCGAGCATGCGATTGCCCTCGATACCGTGGCGCAGGCCGAGCGCTTCCGCCGCAAGCTGATCGCGGCATGCGTGCGCGCCCAGAATGGCAAGGGGCGCATGGGCGAGGACGGCCGTCCGCGTGTCGATGTCGCCATCATCGGCGCGGGGGCAACGGGCGTGGAACTGTCGGCGGAGTTGCGCAACACGGCGCATGTGCTGAACGCGTATGGGCTGCACCAGCTCGACCCGCGCCGCGATGTGCGTATCCACGTCATCGAGGCCGGCCCGCGCATCCTGCCCGCGCTGTCCGAACGCGTGTCAGCAGAAACGACCAAGCTGCTGCGCAAGCTCGAAGTCGATGTGTTCACTGGCGAACGCGTGACCGAAGTCACTTCGGATGCAGTGCTCACGGCCAGTGGCAAGCATATCGATGCCGACCTCACCGTATGGGCGGCCGGCATCACCGCGCCGGGCGTGTTGCGCACCCTGGGTTTGCCAGTCAGCAAGATGGGTCAGATCGTGGTTGGTCCCACGCTGCAGAGCGAGACCGATCCGAACATCTTTGCGTTTGGCGATTGCGCTGCCGCGCCGTGGACCGAGAAGCAGACCACGGTGCCCCCGCGTGCGCAGGCCGCGCATCAACAGGCCACGTTCCTGTACGACGCCATCCGCGCCCGGCTCGCAGGCAAGCCGCTGCCGGAGTTCGGCTTCAAGGACTTTGGTTCGCTGGTGTCGCTGGGACACTTCAGCGCGGTAGGTAGCCTGATGGGCGGCCTGATCGGCGGGTCGATGTTCATCGAGGGGCTGATGGCACGCTTCATGTACACGTCGCTGTATCGCATGCACGTACTGGCGCTGCACGGCGCCATCGGCATGGGGCTCGACACGGTCACGCACTGGCTGCGCAGCAAGACCAGCCCCCGGGTGAAGCTGCACTGAGGTCGATGGGCGAAAGAAGGATGGCCGGTGGCGCGTGCGCTACCGGCCATCTTTGCTTAGAATCGACGGCGCCGCGCTGGCGTCACATGGAGCGGCATCCCGATATCGCCTGATTCCCGGAGCCCGCCCCATGCTGAAGCCAGAAATTGAAAGTCTCGTCCCCGGCCAGCCCTTCGACCGCCGCAGTTTCGTCAAGACCGCGCTAGGCTCGGCTTTTGCCGCAGCCGTGCTGCCGGTGACCGCGCAGACCATCAAGACCGATTTCCAGGGCCTGACGGCCGGCGAGATCACGGTGCCGTCGAACGGCTTCAACATGCCCGTGTACCGCGCCCAGCCGGAGGGCAAGACCAACCTGCCCGTGGTGCTGGTCGTCAGCGAGATCTTCGGCGTGCATGAGCACATCGCCGATGTGTGCCGACGCTTTGCCAAGCTTGGCTACCTGGCCATCGCACCCGAACTGTTTGCGCGGCAGGGCGACCCCAGCAGCTATGGCACCATCCAGGAACTGCAGGCCAACATCATCCAGAAGACGCCCGATGCGCAGGTCATGAGCGATCTCGACACCTGCGTGGCCTGGGCGGCTGCGCATGGCGGCGACGTGAACCGCCTGGCCATCACCGGTTTCTGCTGGGGCGGCCGCATCACGTGGCTCTATTCGGCGCACAGCAAGCGCGTAAAGGCCGGCGTGGCGTGGTACGGCCAACTGGTGGGCCAGCCCAACCCGCTGAAGCCGCGCAATCCGGTGGATATCGCTGGCGAACTGAATGCGCCGGTGCTGGGGCTCTACGGCGGCAAGGACACCGGTATCACGCAGGAACACGTGGCGCAGATGAAGGCGGCGCTGGCCGAATCGTCGAATCCGAATGCGAAGGCGTCGACGTTCGTGGTCTACCCCGAAGCCGGGCATGCGTTCCATGCCGACTACCGGGCCAGCTATGTGGAAGCGGCGGCCAAGGACGGCTGGCAGCGATGCCTGGCCTGGTTCAAGCAGCACAAGGTTGCCTGATGCCGCATCGACCCGGATGACGGTGAAGTAGCCCCAACGACCGCGCGGGTGATTGCAAAGCAAGGCCGGTCGTACGTACAATGCCGACTCTTGCGTTTTTGCAACCATGTTGCGTTAGTGCGAGCGTTTCAGTCGGCGACGACTGCCCGGTGGTCGGGCGGGGGCCGGTCCGGGAGTTCATCATCCATTCCACGCTTTTGTACATCCTGCTGGCGGCGACCATTTCGGGCGTCGGCAGCATCCTGGGTGCGGCAGTGCTATCGCTGACCGTTGCCTCGCGCGTGGTGGAGCGCATGGTGAGTTTCTCGGTGGGGGTGCTGCTGGCCACGGCGCTGCTGCACTCGCTGCCCGAGGCGTTCGAGTCCGGCGCCGATCCGCGCGCGCTGTTCGGCACGCTGCTGGCCGGGCTGCTGGGCTTCTTCCTGCTCGAAAAGATCTCGCTGCTGCGCCATTCGCACCATCACGAAGGTGACGGCCATCACCATCACCATGGGCATGACCGCGAGGAAGCGGGTCGCAGTGGCCTGACGATCCTGGTGGGCGATACCTTCCACAACTTTGCCGATGGCATCGTGATTGCGGCCGCGTTCCTGGCCGATCCGCATATCGGACTGGTCACCGCGTTGGCGATTGCCGCTCACGAGATTCCGCAGGAAGTGGGCGACTTCATCGTGCTGCTCAATGCCGGATTCTCGAAGGCGCGCGCCTTTGCCTTCAACCTGCTGTCGAGTCTGGCCGCCGTGCTCGGCGGCGTGGTCGGCTACTTCCTGCTGGACGAGCTGTCGAGCTGGATTCCGTACGTGCTGGTGATCGCGTCGAGCAGCTTCCTCTATATCGCAGTGAGCGACCTGATGCCGCAGATGCAGCGCAAGCCACGGCTCAAGGAATCGGCGGTGCAGGTGTTGCTGGTGGCCGCCGGCATCACGGCCATCGTGTTCATCACCAATGGCGTGCACGAGCAGCACGCCCATCAGCATTCGAAACAGGAGGAAGCGGCGTCCCGGTGACGCCGCTTTTTGCCTGCAGTGGCCGGTGGATTAGCTACCGGTAGCCACCGGCCGCTTCGGGTCGGCGCACCATTCGCTCCACGATCCCGGATACAGCGCCGCATCGGTCAGGCCAGCCGCTTCCATCGCCAGCAGGTTGTGGCAGGCCGTCACGCCCGATCCACACTGCATCACGGTCTGCGCAGCAGGTTTGCCGCCGAAAACTTCTTCGAACTCGGCGCGCAACTGATCGGCTGGCTTGAACCGGCCATCGGCGGCCAGATTGTCCTTGAAGAAGCGATTGGCTGCGCCAGGGATGTGACCACCCACAGGATCGAGCGTCTCGTTCTCGCCGCGGAAGCGATCCGGTGCGCGGGCATCGACCACGAGCAGGGCAGGTTGATCGAGATTGGCGAGCAGGGCATTGGCGTCGGCAGTGCGCACCAGCGATGGCCGGCGCGTCAGGTTGCCACCCGTTTCCGGATCGGGCGTCGCGCCGGGTTCGAGCGGCAGTCCCGCCGCCACCCAGGCGGCCTTGCCGCCATCGAGCACGGCTACGGCACCGTGACCCACCCAGCGCATCAGCCACCACAGCCGCGCGGCGTACATCGCCCCATGGGCGTCGTAGGCCACGACCAGCGTATCGTCATCCACGCCCAGCGCGCGCAACCGGTTCACAAGCAGTTCGGCGTCGGGCAGCGGATGGCGGCCATTGACGCCGGTCTTCGGGCCGGACAGTTCGTTGTCGAGGTGGAGATAGAAGGCGCCCGGCAGGTGGCCCTGCTGGTAGATCTCGCGGCCCGCAGCCGGATTGGTCAGGTCGAACGAGCAGTCAATGATGACGGTCCGGCGGCCTTCGGAGCGAAGTTGCTGCAGTTCGGTAGCGGTGATCAGCGGTGATGGCGTGGAAGATGGCATGGACAGCGGTCTCTCTCGTTGAGCGAATCGCCGTCAATGCTACACCGCTCAGGGATCAAACCTCGGGGTGGACCTCGGCTTCCGGGGACTTCACCGGCGTGGCCGGCGTGGGATGCTCGTCCGTATCGCGCGCCCGTGTCAGCGTGGTGGCGATGCCACTGCCGACAATCAGCGCCATCCCCAGCCACGACACCCAGTTAAGCTTGTCGTTCCAGACGAGGATGCCCCAGAGGCTGGAGAACACGATGCCTGCGTATTGCAGGTTTGCGGTCAGCAGCGTATTGCCGCGCTTGTAGGCGCGCGTCATCGATGTCTGGCCCAGCGTGGCAAGAATACCGATCGCCAGCAGCATGCCGGCGCCGCGCCAAGTCATCGGACTGACCCCCGAATACAACATCCAGACCAGTCCGCAGGCCAGCCCGACCGCCGAGAAATAAAACACGATCCGGCCTTCGGGCTCGCCGAGCTGGCCGAGCTGGCGCACTTCCACATACGCCAGCGCCGTGAACACGCCCGAGATCAGGCCGATCATGCCGCCCGCGAGCTGGTTGTGGCCGACGACGGAAGGCTGCAACAGGCAGATCACACCGCCGAACGACATCAGGATGGCGCCGATCAGTTTCTTGTCGGCGGTTCGGCCCGTGCCAGCCAGCGCCGCCCCAGCACCGATGATCAGCGCGATCCAGACCGGCGACATGTAGTTCAGCGTCATCGCCGTGGCCAGCGGCAGCATCGTGATCGAGGTGAACCAGAGCAGCAGCGCGGTCACGCCGAACAGGCTGCGCTTGATGTGCGTGACCATGTGGGGCGTACGTACCGATATGCCTTGCGAGCGCAGCATGATCCACATGATCGTCACGCCGATCAGGCTGCGGTAGAAGACGATCTCGCCCGTGGTGTAGTAGTCCGACGCCAGCTTGACGCCCACCCCCATCAACGAGAAAGCGAAGGCGGCGAACAGCATCCAGAGCGATTGCATGGCGAGGGGCGGTAACGGGTGAAGCGGGTTGAAGCCGCATGGCATGGCGCCGGGCGGGAAATTCGTTGTATCGGCAACGATTGCGAATGGCGATTGTAACAGTCGGAAGAGGTCGGCTCCAAAGCAAAACGGACCGTTTTCACGGTCCGTTTCGGGGTTACCACAGTGGCGCCTAGCGCTTCTGATAGTCCATGGCGCGGCGATACCACTCGTGGAAATGCTGCATGCCGTCTTCCATTGGCGACTGGTAAGGTCCGGTCTCGCTGACGCCGCGCTTCATGAGTGCGAGGCGGCCGGCGTCCATGCGCTCGGCAATCTCGTCGTCCTCGATGCACGTCTCCATATAGGCGGCGCGCTCAGCCTCTACGAACTCGCGCTCGAACAGCACGATTTCCTCGGGGTAGTAAAACTCCACCACATTGCGCGTCTTGCGCGGCCCGAGCGGGTGCAGCGTCGAGATGCAGAGCACGTTCGGATACCACTCCACCATGATGTTGGGGTAATAGGTCAGCCAGATCGCGCCATGCTTGGGCAGCTTGCCGTTGTTGAAGCGCAACACTTCCTCGTGCCACTTCTGATACGTCATGCTGCCCGGACGCTTCAGGCCCGCGTGCAGGCCCACGGTCTGGACGCTGTGCCATTCGCCGAACTCCCACTTGAGATCGTCGCACGACACGAAACTGCCAAGGCCTGGGTGGAACGGTACGACGTGGTAGTCCTCCAGATAGACCTCGATAAAGGTCTTCCAGTTGTAGTCGCACTCGTGAACTTCCACGTGGTCGAGCATGTAGCCTTCGAAGTTCAGGTCTTCGGCCACCCCCATGCGCGCGAGGTCCGCCCGCACATCGCGCTCGCCCTCGAACAGCATGCCGTTCCAGTTCTGGAGCGGCGAACGGTTCAGGTGGACGCAGGGTTGCTCGGCGAAATGCGGCGCGCCCAACAGGTCACCCTTGAGGTCGTAGGTCCAGCGGTGGAGCGGGCAGACGATGTTCTTCGCATTCCCGCGGCCGTTCATCATGATGGCCTGGCGATGGCGGCAGACGTTGGACAGCAGTTCGATGCCGTCCGGGTTGCGCACCAGCATGCGTCCCTCGTCCTCGGCGGCCAGCGTCTGGAAGTCGCCGGATTCCGGCACCATCAGTTCGTGGCCGACGTAGCCGGGACCCTTCTTGAACAGCAGTTCGAGTTCTTGTTGATGCAGCGCCTCGTCGAAATAGACATCCACGGGCAACTGCGAATCAGCCGGCGCAAGTTTGAGCGCGGTGCTGAGATTGGACATTATCCCCACTCCCTATGAACAGGCGAAAGCAGTGAACAACCCAACCATCGAAATATGAATCGATTTGGGAAACCGTGTCAGACGAGCAGAAACCGGTCCGGTTCCCCAATCTGCAAGACTGGAGAATGCGTGGAAAACGCAACGGGGGCGAACTCGCTGACGAGCCGGGGATTGTACCCGACCCAAAAAGTTAAGGGCCTGATTATTTGGCCTTTTTAGCGAAAAAGTCGACCCGGGTCGTCATGGAGGTGCCCTTTCGGGCGCATTCGGAATGACGACCCGGGCGCACACGTCACATGGCGGTCACGCCCGTGTCACAAGCGATTGATATGTGCGCTATCCGCACGGGGCTGTCTGCAATATGGATCAGTCTGTTCTGCGGCCTGCCCACGGTTTGGCGTAAAATCGCGAATTACCCTGATCAAGGCCTGACATGCCAAGAACGACCACAGCCCCGGCGCAGCCTCAAGAGGCAGACGAGCCGGTGGCCGCAAGCGTGCCGCCGGCTTCCTATGAGGCCGCCATGGCCGAGCTGGAAACGCTGGTGGCCAGCATGGAAAGCGGCGAACTCCCCCTGGAGGCCTCACTGACGGCATACCGTCGTGGCGCCGAACTCGTGCGCTATTGCCAGCACAGCCTGGAGCGGGTGGCCCAGCAGGTCAAGGTTCTGGAAGGTGACGCGCTGAAACCCCTGGCAGCCGAGTCACGTACCGATAACAACAGCAACGGCGCAGACTTCGAATGAGCGATTTTGCAACCTGGATGCGGGCGCAGGGCGCCCGGACCGAGGCCGCCCTGGACGCAGCACTGCCGTCCAGGGACACAATTCCACACACCCTCCATGAAGCCATGCGCTATGCTGTCCTCGGCGGTGGCAAGCGGGTTCGCCCGCTGCTGGTGCATGCGGCTGGCGAAGTGGCGGGGGCATCCCCCGAGGCTTGTGACGCTGCGGCCTGCGCCGTGGAGATGATCCACGCCTACTCGCTGGTCCACGACGACATGCCATGCATGGACGACGACGACCTGCGCCGCGGCCGTCCCACGGTCCACAAGGCCTACGACGAAGCCACGGCGCTGCTGGTGGGCGATGCCTTGCAGACGCAGGCTTTCATCGTGCTGGCCCAGACGCCGGCGCTGGGCGCCGAGGCGCGCCTGAAGCTGGTGGCCGAACTGGCGCACGCATCGGGCTCCGTGGGCATGTGCGGTGGCCAGGCCATCGACCTGCAGAACGTGGGCCTGGCGATGAGCCGCGACGCGCTGGAAGGCATGCATCGCATGAAGACCGGTGCGCTGCTGCGTGCCAGCGTGCGCATGGGCGCGTTGTGCGGAAGCATCGATCCGGACGGCCTGGCAGCGCTGGATCGTTACTCGGCAGCCGTGGGATTGGCGTTCCAGGTGGTAGACGATATTCTCGACGTCACTGCCGATACGGCCACGCTCGGCAAGACTGCCGGCAAGGATGCCGCCAATGACAAGCCGACCTATGTGTCGCTGCTTGGTCTGGATGCCGCACGCGAGCTGGCCTCCCAGCTGCGCACCGACGCCCACGAGGCGTTGGCGGGATTCGGCGCACGCGCCGGCCGGCTGGCCGAATTGGCCGACCTGATCGTGCTGCGCTCAAACTGAACTGACAAGCCGGACAAACAGAATCCGGCGGCCGAACGGACACAAATGACCTACACGCTGCTCAACAACATCGACGACCCCGCAGACCTGCGCCGCCTGGACCGGCGCCAACTCGAGACGCTGGCCGACGAACTGCGCGCCTACGTGCTCGAATCGGTCTCGCAGACCGGCGGCCACCTGTCGTCGAACCTCGGCACGGTGGAACTGACCATTGCGCTGCATTACGTCTTCGACACGCCCAGTGACCGCGTGGTCTGGGACGTGGGTCACCAGAGCTACCCCCACAAGATCCTGACCGGCCGTCGCGACCGCATGTCGACGCTGCGCCAGTACGGTGGCATCTCGGGCTTCCCGCGCCGCGCCGAAAGCGAGTACGACACCTTCGGCACCGCACACTCGTCCACTTCGATCTCGGCCGCGCTCGGCATGGCGCTCGGCGCCCGAACGCAGGGCGAGAAGCGCGTTGGCATCGCGGTGATCGGCGATGGCGCGATGACCGCCGGCATGGCTTTCGAGGCCATGAACAACGCGGGCGTCTACAAGGACCTGCCGCTGCTGGTGGTGCTGAACGACAACGACATGTCGATCTCGCCGCCGGTGGGCATGCTGAACAAGCATCTGGCGCGACTCTTGTCTGGCCAGTTCTACGCGGCCACGAAGAAGGGCATCGAAAAGGTGCTGTCCGTTGCGCCCCCCGTGCTCGAATTCGCCAAGCGTCTGGAAGAGCATGCCAAGGGCATGGTCGTACCGGCCACGCTGTTCGAGGAATTCGGCTTCGACTACATCGGCCCGATTGATGGCCACGACCTCAACTCGCTGGTGCCGACGCTGCAGAACATCCGCCAGCGCGCCCTGGAAGGCCACGGCCCGCAGTTCCTGCACGTGGTCACCAAGAAGGGCCAGGGTTACAAGCTGGCAGAGGCCGACCCGATCCTGTACCACGGCCCGGGCAAGTTCAATCCCGAGGAAGGCATCCGCCCGGCTGCCAAGCCATCGCGCAAGACCTACACGCAGATCTTCGGCGATTGGCTGTGTGACACGGCCGCTGCCGACAAGCGCCTGATCGCCGTGACGCCGGCCATGCGCGAAGGTTCGGGCATGGTCGAGTTCGAGAAGCGCTTCCCGGATCGTTACTACGATGTGGGCATTGCCGAGCAGCATGCGGTGACGTTTGCAGGCGGTCTGGCCTGCGAGGGCCTGAAGCCTGTCGTGGCGATCTACTCGACGTTCCTGCAGCGCGGCTATGACCAGCTGATTCACGACGTGGCATTGCAGAACTTGCCCGTCGTGTTCGCACTGGACCGTGCCGGCCTGGTGGGCGCCGATGGTGCCACGCATGCGGGCGCTTATGACATCCCGTTCCTGCGCTGCATTCCGAACATGATGGTGATGACGCCGTCTGACGAGAACGAGTGCCGCCAACTGCTGACCACGGCTTACCAGCAGGATTGCCCGACCGCCGTGCGCTATCCGCGCGGTGCGGGCGTGGGCGCGGCCACGCAGGCTGAACTCACGGCGCTGCCGGTGGGCAAGGGTGAGATTCGCCGCCAGGGTCAGGCACGTGCCGGCCAGCGCGTGGCGATCCTGGCGTTTGGTTCGATGCTCCAGCCGTCGCTGACGGCAGCCGAGCCGCTAGACGCCACCGTGGCGAACATGCGCTTCGTGAAGCCGCTGGATGTGGAGCTGGTCAAGCAACTGGCTGCCGACCACGACTTCCTGGTGACCGTCGAAGAGGGTGCAACGATGGGCGGTGCGGGCAGTGCGGTGCTCGAAGCGCTGGCCGAGGCCGGCGTGGAGATCCCGACGCTGGTGCTGGGCTTGCCCGACCGCTTCATCGACCATGGCGATCCCGCATTCCTGCTGTCGCAATGCGGCCTGGATGCGGCGGGTATCGAGCGCTCGGTGCGCGAGCGCTTCAAGCTGGCCGATCAACCGGTCAAGGTGGCTACCTCGCGCGTGGCGTGATGGCCTGAGCGGTCTCAGTAAGATTGAAACCGGCGCGGAAATTCCGCGCCGGTTTTGTTTTGGGCGCCGCAAACCGGCAACGCGCCGCACGGGCAGGGCATGGGCTGCTCGAAATGCGCGGAATCACGCACGCCTGCGGCGAGCCTTGCCGATATCCCGTAAAATCGCCGTTCCCATTTTGTGTTCGCAGCTGCGGGCCGGTGCATGAACCATGTACATGGACCCGTCGTTTCACACTCGTTGCGCGGCGTGGAGAATAAATCCTGCGAAAAACGCCGCGACCGTAAGGATGGCTGCCGCGCCCCGGCTGGCGTCCTGGAGGAAACCGTAGATGAATGACATCAATCCCGCCTTTGTCATGCCCGACGTGCAATCGAGCGTCGATACCCGCCAGATCGTGATCCAGCGCGTTGGCGTGAAAGGCGTGCGCTATCCGTTGACGCTGAAGACGCCGGCCGGCGCAGTGGCCACGGTTGGCACGTTCACGCTGGACGTACGCCTGCCGGCTGACCAGAAAGGCACACACATGTCGCGCTTTGTGGCATTGCTCGAAGACAACCGCGCGCCGCTGGATCTTGCAGCGTTCCGCGCGCTGCTCGACGATATGCTCGTGCGCCTGGAAGCCGACGCCGGCCGTATCGAAGTCACGTTCCCGTACTTCATCAGCAAGACCGCGCCGGTCTCGGGCGTGCAGTCTTTGCTCGATTACGAAGTCACGCTGATCGGCGAGAAACGCGATGGTCAGACCCGCCTGTTCCTGACCGCACTGGTGCCGGTGACCAGCCTGTGCCCGTGCTCGAAAAAGATCTCGCAGTACGGCGCACACAACCAGCGCTCGCATATCACCATGAAGGTGGAGCTGGCCGGCGACCTCGACGTGGAAACACTGGTACGCATGGCTGAGGAAGAAGCGTCGTGCGAACTGTGGGGCCTGCTGAAGCGCCCCGACGAGAAGTTCGTGACGGAGCGCGCCTACGAAAATCCGAAGTTCGTCGAGGACCTCGTGCGCGATATTGCGATGCGACTCAATGCCGATGCGCGCATCGTGGCGTACACGCTGGAAGCCGAGAACTTCGAGTCGATCCACAATCACAGTGCCTATGCTGTGATCGAGCGCGACAAGCGCGTCGACTGATCGCCCGCTGCTTGTTTGCTCCCCTCTCCCGCTACGCGGGAGAGGGGAGAATGCCATCAGCAGGTCAAACCACTGTCACCGCAGGCACCCCTGCCGCAACCTCCACCACCTTCACACTCTCCGTTGCCGGCAGCGCAGGCGCCACGCCGTTCGCCAGCGGCTTGAGCTTGCGGAAGCTGCAGCTCAATTTCGACGCCGTCAACGTCACCACCGCATACCCCTGCGCGTCCGTATTCACATACTTCAGCCACGGATTGAACGTCGTCAGCGTGCTGTTGAAGGTGTTGGTGACCGTGCCACTGGAGTCGGTCGTGTAGATCAGCGGCGCGGCAGCTTTGAATGCCGCATCGCTATCCACCACGCTCTTGAAGTAGCTCTGGAACGAGTTGCTCGACAGGCCAGCGGTGACAAGATCCACCATCACGGGCACCGGCGTGGTGGCGTCGTAGTCGTCCATCACCGGGCCGGCGAAGAACGCGTGGATATCGCCAGTCAGCGCCACTACATTCTTGATGCTGCCGTTCTTCAGGAAGGCCATCATGGCCTTGCGCTCGGCGTTGTAGCCATCCCACTGATCGGCGTTGAGGATGTACTTGTCCAGTAGCGCCACCGAGGGCAGGGCGGCGTTGAGCACGGGGGCGATGCCTGCGTCGAACACGCCGTTCGAGATGCCCGCATTGGTCAGCAAGTACGCCTTGAGCGAGGCATAGGCCGGCGTCGGATAGGTGCCATCGCCCTTGGCCGTGGTCAGGTCGGCCACCAGTGCGCCGATCATGCCCGTTTGCAGCGGCGCGAGCGCGCTGTTCGCCTGCACCAGGCCGCTGGCGAGCAATGCGGCGATGGCTTGCGTACCATCGATCTGCATGCGCAGCAGCGAGACCTCGTTGCCCCAGAGTTTCCACGTCGTCGAGGCACTCGCCATCTGCTGCTGCCACCACGCGCGCTGCGTATCGCCGAGGATAGACACCGGCGTCAGCGCACCACCCGCGCCGCTGATCTTGCTCGCTTCGAGTCCAGCCAACGTGGCCTTCGGCACGAAGTAGCGGCTGCCGATGCTGCTGCCGGCTGCCTGCTCGGGGATCACGTGGTCCGCGCGATAGAGGCGTTCGTCGGTCATCACCAGCGTGGCGAGATTACCGAACGTGAATGAGCGGTAGATCTGGATATTGCGGAACGACGTATCGGCCTGGTCGAAGCTGACATCGGCCGGCATGAATTCGAACCATGCCTGGCTGGCGGCGCGGCGGCGGGCCGTGCGTGGGTCGGCATCGTCGGCGGCCGTGTAGGTCTGGTGGTCCTGCCAGCAGTCGTCCGAGAATTCGTGGTCGTCCCAGATGCCGATCACCGGAAAGCGTGCATGCAGTGCCTGCAGGCGGGCATCACTGCGATACGACTTGTAGAGGTAGCGGTAATCGTCGATCGTGGTGGCGTAGGTGCCATCGGCGGTGGCGGTGCCGTTCGGCAGCGTCAGTTGCGTATGGCGGCTTTCCACCTTGCCTGTCTGGAATGCGGCGCCGACGGTCTCGTAGATGTAGTCGCCCATGTGGACGATGAAATCGAGATCCTCGCTGACCAGTTCCTCCATGCCGGCCCAGTGATTCACGCTCCAGTCCTGGCACGTGATGAAGGCGAACTTGAGCTGCGAGAGCGGCGTGCCGGCGGCCGGCGCGGTCTTGGTGCGGCCCACCGGGCTGGTCTGGCTACCGGCGATAAAGCGGTAGTAGTAGGTCGTGCCGGCCGTCAGGCCCGTGACCTTGTTGCGCAGCGTGTAGTCCCAGTCGGGCAGCGCATTGAGTGTGCTATCGACGACGAGCGTGCTGAAATCGGCGTTGGCGGATACCTGCAGCCGCACGCTGACGCTCTGGCCGGCGCCGGCACCGGCCACGCGCGTCCACAGCATGACGCTGTCGGGTTTCGGATCGCCCGAGGCCACGCCCTGATCGAACTTGTAGGAAGTGCCGGGATTGGTAACCGGCGGCGTGGTGGGGGCGGGGGTGTTGTTATCGTCGTCGCCACCGCAGCCGGCCAGGCCCGTAGTGGCCACCGTCACGGTAACGAAACTGCCCCATTTCAGGAACTTGCGGCGATCCATCTGCGTTTCCTCGTCTTTGTGGGATGTGATGCGGGAAACGCAAATTGTTCGGTGGCGATGTGACCGCCATGTGTCCGGCCCCGGGGCGGAGAGCCAGATTAGAGGGCTGCCACCAACTCAGACCGGCAGCCGAATGTCCGCCAGATCCCAGCGCGGCGTCACGCCATAGCTGTATTCGTGCTGCGCCAGTTGCGGCGCCGCCTGCAGGCGCATGGCCCCGGCAAAGGCGATCATCGCGCCGTTATCCGTGCAGAAGGCCAGGTCGGGGTAGAACACCTCCACCTTGCGGCGGCGGCCCATCTCGTCGAGACGCTCGCGCAACTGGCGGTTGGCACCTACGCCTCCGGCCACCACCAATCGCTTGTGGCCGGTCTGCTTGAGCGCGTTGAACGACTTGGCGGCCAGCACATCGACGATGGCATCGACAAACGAGCGCGCCAGGTTGGCGCGATCCTGCTCGCAGGCATTGCCCAGCTTGCGGGTCTGCGTCAGCACCGCTGTCTTGAGCCCTGCGAACGAGAAATCGAGATTGCCCGAATGGAGCATCGGGCGCGGCAGTTCGAACGAACCTGGATTGCCGAATTCGGCCAGACGAGACACTTCCGGGCCGCCCGGATAACCGAGGCCCAGCAGCTTGGCGGTCTTGTCGAACGCCTCGCCGGCGGCATCGTCGAGCGTCTCGCCGAGCAGTGCGTAGTCGCCGATCCCCTTCACTTCCATCAACTGGGTGTGGCCGCCGGAAACCAGCAGCGCCACGAACGGGAAGGGCGGCGGCGCATCGGTCAGCAGTGGCGACAGCAGGTGTCCTTCCAGGTGATGGACGCCTACCATCGGCACGCCCAGCGCAAAGCCGAGCGCATTGGCGACCGAGGCGCCCACCAGCAGCGCACCGGCAAGACCGGGGCCTTGCGTGAAGGCGATGGCGTCGATGTCCTCGCGCTTGCGTCCGGCCTCGTCCAGTACCTGCTGCAACAGCGGCAGCACGCGGCGAATATGGTCGCGCGAGGCCAGTTCGGGCACGACACCCCCGTACTCGCGGTGCATGGCGATCTGCGAGTAGAGCGCGTGCGAGAGCAGTCCGGCCTCGGTGTCGTAGAGGGCCAGCCCGGTTTCGTCGCAGGAGGATTCGATGCCGAGGACAAGCATGGGGAGATTCTGGTGCCGCCAGCCCGTTTTGGTCTGCAACTGCAGCCATTGTGCCGGCAAAAAACGGAAGGCCAGCAGGGTAGCACACCCGCACCCGACGCGCTGGCGCCGCCGCCATTCGCTACAATCGCGGCTTCTTCAAGGGATGTTATGACACAGGGCAGGAAGGAACGGTTCGATGTGGCCGTGCTGGGCGCGGGCGCGGCCGGCATGATGTGTGCCGCCGTGGCCGGGCAGCGCGGCGCGCGCGCGGTGCTGATCGACCACGCCACGCGGCTGGCCGAGAAGATCCGTATTTCAGGCGGCGGGCGCTGCAATTTCACGAATCTGCAGGCCGGGCCGGCCAACTACCTGTCGTCGAATCCCCATTTCTGCCGTTCCGCGCTGGCGCGCTATACCCCGCAGGACTTCCTGGGCCTGATTCGTCGCTACGACATCGGCTGGCATGAGAAGCATCGCGGGCAGTTGTTTTGCAACGATAGCGCCGAGGACATCATTTGCATGCTGCGCGCCGAGTGTGACGCAGGTGGCGTCCATTGGCAGACCGGCTGCACGATCGAGGAAATCCGCAAGGAAGGCGATGATTACCTGCTGTTGACGACCCAAGGCGAGGTGCGCGCTGGCGCAGTGGTGGTGGCGACGGGCGGGTTGTCGATCCCGAAGATCGGCGCGACGGACTTCGGTTACCGCATCGCCAAGCAGTTTGGACTCAAGTTGATCGAGACCCGCCCCGCACTGGTGCCGCTGACGTTCGACGGCCAGGCATGGCAGCCTTTCGTGCCACTGGCTGGGGTATCGATGGAAGTCGATATCTCCACGGGCAGCGGCAAGACAGCCGGCGCGTTCAAGGAGGATTTGCTCTGGACTCACCGAGGACTCTCCGGTCCGGCCGTGCTGCAGATTTCGAGCTACTGGCGTCCCGGCACGCACATCGAGGTAGACCTCTTCGACGGCGAGGATGCTGCAGAATGGCTGATCGGCCACAAGAAAAACAGTAAGAAGCACTTGAACAACCTGCTTGGCGAGCGCCTTCCATCCCGGCTGGCCGATGCGTGGTGTGAGGCTGTGGGCCTGCACGGCGGCCAAGGCCAATCCATTGCCGACATGCCTGACCGCGCGCTGCGCCAACTGGGCGAAGCGTTGAATCGCTGGCGCCTGCTTCCTTCAGGTACGGAAGGCTACAAGAAGGCCGAGGTCACCCTTGGGGGCGTGGATACGCGCGGACTGTCGTCGGCGACGATGATGGCGCGCGAGGTGGCAGGGCTGTACTTCATCGGTGAAGTGGTCGACGTGACCGGCTGGCTGGGCGGCTATAACTTCCAGTGGGCCTGGGCGTCAGCCGTGGCCGCCGGTGAAGCCGCTGCCGAGGCGTCCCGATAAGGTAAACTGCTCGACCGCTGTTCACTCCATATTTTCCGGAAGATTGCCATGTCCCTCAAAGCCCGCATCAACGATGACATGAAGGCCGCCATGCGTGCCCGTGAGACCGACCGCCTGGGCACGATCCGCCTGCTGCTGGCGGCGATCAAGCAACGCGAAGTCGATGAGCGTGTGGAACTGGACGATGCGGCAGTCACGGCCGTCATCGACAAGATGATCAAGCAGCGCAAGGATTCGATCAGCCAGTTCGAGCAGGCTGGCCGCGATGATCTGGTCGCAAAGGAAAAATCCGAAGTGGATGTGCTGGTGGCCTACATGCCGGCCCAGTTGTCGGAGGCCGAAGTGGCCACCGAAGTCCAGAACGCCGTGAAGGAAGCCGGCGCCACTGGCCCGCAGGATATGGGCAAGGTGATGGCCCTGGTCAAGGCACGTCTGGCCGGTCGCGCAGACATGACGGCAGTGTCTGGACTCGTCAAGGCGGCATTGGCCCCGAAGTAACCTTGAAGCGATTGACCGTCAGGTCAGTGATAAGCATGATTAGCAGTTGCGATCCGTGAGAATGCCGACGCGTTGACGGGACTTGGCGGGTGATGTCGGTAAAGACCGGCACGGCGTTGCGGCTGCACTACAATGATTCGAATCACGGCCGGGCGTCGTACCGGTCACGCATTAACTAGAACAGGCCACCGGCATACCCGGAAGGCCATGGCATCAGGACGGTCAGCCGGGTGATTCCGCAATCCTTCATTCAGGACCTGCTCAACCGCGTCGATATTATCGACGTGGTGGGTAAGTACGTGCAGTTGAAGAAGGGCGGCGCCAATTTCATGGGGCTGTGCCCGTTCCACAACGAGAAATCCCCGTCATTCACGGTGTCGCCGACCAAGCAGTTCTATCACTGCTTCGGCTGCGGCGCCCATGGATCGGCCATCGGTTTCCTGATGGAGTTCTCGGGAAGTTCTTATCCGGAAGCTGTGCGCGAACTGGCGCAATCCGTGGGCCTGTCCGTGCCCGAGGAGCGCAACAGCCTGCCGCCCGCCCAACGGGCCGAGCAACAGGCCCGCTCGGTGGCGCTCAGCGACGCGATGACGCGCGCTACGGATTTCTACAAGAAGCAGCTACGCGGTGCGCCGCAGGCCATCCAGTACCTGAAAGGGCGCGGCCTGACGGGCGAGATCGCCGCCCAGTTCGGCCTCGGCTACGCACCGGACGACTGGCAGGGGTTGGAATCCATCTTCGGCAGCTATCGGGACGACGCGATTGCCGGCCCGCTGGTCGAGAACGGTCTGCTGATCGAATCCCAGGACAAGCGGGATGCCGATGGCAAGCCCCGCCGTTACGACCGGTTTCGCGACCGGATCATGTTCCCCATCCGCAATACCAAGGGTAATGTGATCGGGTTTGGCGGCCGGGTAATGGGCCAGGGCGAGCCCAAATACCTCAACTCACCGGAAACGCCGCTCTTCAGCAAGGGAACGGAGCTTTATGGTCTGTTCGAAGCCCGTCACGCGATTCGTGAGAATGGCTACGTGCTGGTGGTGGAAGGCTATATGGACGTGGTGGCGCTGGCCCAGTTGGGCTTTGCCAATGCCGTGGCCACGCTGGGCACGGCATGTACCCCGGTCCACGTGCAGAAGCTGCTGCGCCAGACCGACGCCGTGGTGTTTTCCTTCGACGGTGATGCGGCTGGCCGCCGTGCGGCGCGACGTGCACTTGAAGCGTGCCTGCCACACCTGGCAGACAACAAGACTATCCGCTTCCTCTTCCTGCCTGCCGAGCACGACCCCGACAGCTACGTCCGCGAAGAGGGCACCGACGCCTTCGCGCGTGAAGTGCAGAACGCGATGCCGCTGTCGCGCTTCTTGCTGCAAGTGGTCACCGAGGATCAGGACATGCGCCAGCCCGAGGGTCGGGCGCGGGCGCAGTTCGAGGCCAAGCCGCTGCTCCAGGCCATGCCGGCGGGCGGCCTGCGGCTACAGATCGTGCGGGAACTTGCCGATGCTACAGGGACGACCCCTGCGGAAATCGAGGCGGTTTGTGGACTCGGCAGCGATCCGTCGCGGGTCGGCCGCTTCGCGCAACCCCGGCCGCGGGCACGGCGTCAGGCGCCAACCGGGCTGGAGCAGCGAGTAATCCAGCTACTGATGAACCATCCGGCGCTGGCCGCACAGCTCGATGGCGATGCCCGCGCGCTGCTGCTCGATCCCCATCGGCCGGAAACAGAAGTGTTGGCTCACCTCGTGGCGGCGTGCGATGGCATCGAGGGCGAAGTGAATTTCGCGGCATTCAGCGAGCAACTGGCTCAGACACCCTACGCCGATGTCTACGCCACGGCACGCGCCGCTGTGCTTAAAGAAGATATCGAAGTGGAGGCGGCGGCACTAGAATTCGAAGGCGCCATCTTCAAGCTGCTGGCCGATCCACTGGAAAGGGAGCAGAAGGCACTGGAACCCGCCGTGATGAGTGGGACAGCCGATGCCGAGACGAAGCAACGCTATCTGTGGCTGGCGGGCGAGGTGCAGCGCCGGCGCCAGATGGGATGGCGTCCCGCGACCGCGGAAAATTAAGGCAGCACAGCAGCGCGATTTTTTGGCTTGAGCCCGGCGGTACGTGGCCCCAACTATGCGAAGAATCCGGGGTCTAAACGCTTAAGCCTTGATTTATCAGGTGAAAACCCCACCTGACAGGAAGCCGGGGATTGGTGACGTGCTACAATGCCCGGTTTGGATTGCGAAATCTTTCTCTCCAGTACTGGCGAAAGTGAGCGTGCCAATGGCAAAGGCCAAAGCAACCGAAAGGGTAGCCGTTAAGGCGCCCTCCAAAGCTCCCCAATCAGGGAGCGGCAAGGCGTCCGTGAAAACAACGGCGGCGAAGACATCGACCGCGTCAGTCAGGACGACATCAGCCCGGTCTGCGCCAGCAAAAACCGTGCGAAGCGCTTCGGCGCCCGCCGGAACCGCTTCCGTCAGGAATCGCATATCCGAAAATACCAAGCCCTCGACTTCGGCACGCGAGAGCGGCAAGAGCGCCAATACAAGCGGCCTTCAGGCTGCTGCACCAGTGAAAGGTAAGAGTATCACCGTGGCGAAACAGCAGAATACCGAAGTCGAGAGCAAACGTGCGGCAACGACGGCCGGCACCCGGAGCAGCAGCGCCAAGGCAGGCGCAGCGGAGGCTGCCGTGTCCAAGGCCCGTGCCGCAACTCCCGCATCCGTTGCATCCGAGCAGCCCGCCGCCCCGGCCGTCAAGCCGGAGCCGAAAAAGCGCGGCCGCAAGCCCAAGGCCGAGATGCAGCAAGACGACAGCACCAGCGAAGACGTGACTGAAGAGTTATACGACAACGACGCGCCGGCAACTCCCGCCGCTGCGCCCAAGACCGAAAAGCAGAAAGCCAAGGACCGGAAGGCCAAGGAAAAGGCACTGCTCAAGGAGTTTGCCTCGTCCAACCAGGCGGGCAGCGAAGAAGAGCTGGAAGTTCGCCGCCAGAAGCTGAAGGCGCTGATCAAGCTGGGCAAGTCGCGTGGTTACCTGACCTACGCCGAAATCAACGATCACCTTCCGGACGACATGGTCGATTCGGAAACGATCGATACGCTGGTTGCCACCCTGAACGACATCGGCATCGCCGTGTACGAACAGGCGCCGGACGCCGAGACGCTGCTGCTGAACGACAACGCTCCGTCGGCTACCAGCGAGGAAGAGGCGGAAGAAGAAGCCGAAGCCGCGCTCTCGACCGTCGATTCCGAATTCGGCCGCACCACCGACCCGGTCCGCATGTACATGCGCGAGATGGGTACGGTCGAACTGCTGACGCGCGAAGGCGAAATCGAAATCGCCAAGCGGATCGAAGCCGGCCTGAAGGACATGGTCATGGCCATTTCCGCCTGCCCGGTCACGATCTCGGAAATCCTGGCCCACGCCGAGCGCGTGGCCAACGAAGAGATCAAGATCGACGAATTCGTCGACGGCCTGATCGATCCGAACGCCGAGGAAGTCCAGGACACCACGCCGGCCCAGGCTGCCGCGGCAGTCGAGGAAGACGAGGAGTCCGAGGAAGACGGCGAGGACGGTGACGAAGAAGAAGACGACGACGGTGCCGCTGGCGCAGGCGCGTCCGCTCGCCAGCTCGAGGAACTGAAGGTTGCCGCGCTGGAGAAGTTCCGCATCATCGCCGAGCAGTTCGACAAGATGCGCCGTGCCTTCGAGAAGGAAGGCTACAAGTCGAAGCCGTACGTGAAGGCCCAGGAAGCGATCCAGGCCGAGCTGATGGGCATTCGCTTCACTGCCCGTAACGTCGAGCGCCTGTGCGACACGCTGCGTGGCCAGGTGGACGAAGTGCGCAAGCTTGAGCGTTCGATCCTGAACATCGTGGTCGACAAGTGCGGAATGCCGCGTTCGGACTTCGTGGCCCGTTTCCCCGGCAACGAGACGAACCTGGACTGGATCCAGACCATCGTGGCCGACCACAAGGGTTACAGCACGATCGTCGAGCGCAATGTGCCGGCCGTGCACGAACTGCAGCAGAAGTTGATCGACCTGCAGGCCCGCGTGGTGCTGCCGCTCAAGGAACTGAAGGACGTCAATCGCAAGATGTCCGAAGGCGAGCGCCGTGCCCGTGAAGCCAAGCGCGAAATGACCGAGGCCAACCTGCGTCTGGTGATCTCGATCGCGAAGAAGTACACGAACCGTGGCCTGCAATTCCTGGATCTGATCCAGGAAGGCAACATCGGCCTGATGAAGGCTGTGGACAAGTTCGAATACCGTCGCGGCTACAAGTTCTCCACGTACGCCACGTGGTGGATTCGCCAGGCCATCACACGCTCGATTGCCGACCAGGCCCGTACGATCCGTATTCCGGTTCACATGATCGAAACGATCAACAAGATGAACCGCATTTCGCGTCAGATCCTGCAGGAAACCGGCAACGAGCCGGATCCGGCAACGCTGGCCGAAAAGATGGAAATGCCCGAGGACAAGATCCGCAAGATCATGAAGATCGCGAAGGAACCGATCTCCATGGAAACGCCGATCGGTGACGACGACGATTCCCATCTGGGCGATTTCATCGAGGATACGAACACGCTGGCCCCCGCCGAAGCGGCGCTGCATGGTTCCATGCGCGACGTGGTGAAGGACGTGCTCGACAGCCTGACGCCGCGCGAAGCCAAGGTGCTCCGCATGCGTTTCGGTATCGAAATGAGCACGGACCACACGCTGGAAGAAGTGGGCAAGCAGTTCGACGTCACGCGCGAGCGTATCCGTCAGATCGAGGCCAAGGCACTGCGCAAGCTGCGCCACCCGAGCCGCTCGGACAAGCTGAAGAGCTTCCTGGAAGGCAACTAAGCAGTACGCCTTTCATGGGCCTCTAGCTCATGCCTGGTTAGAGCAGCGGACTCATAATCCGTTGGTGCCGTGTTCGACTCACGGGAGGCCCACCAACTTATAGCAGTAGGTAGTAGACAGTAGGCAGTCAGAAAGAAGGGGCTACGGTTATCGCCGTAGCCCCTTTTTTTGTCCTGTCCTTTTGCTCGGATCAACTCGCCACTGCCACCTTCACCTGTTTCAACGCGTGGAACGGTTCCAGTTGGGCCGGGGTGGCACTGCTGTCCGTGACGAGGGTCCAGGCGCGTTCGAGCGGGGTCCAGTGTTGCTGTCGGGCGCGGCCGAGTTTGGTGGAATCAACCAGTACGAAGATGTCCGCGGCCTGGCGGATGATGCATTCCTTGAGGTATGCCTGTTCGGCGCTGGCTTCGCAGAGGCCCACGCCGGCTACCACGCCGTCGGCGCCGAGGAATGCCTTGTCAACGCTGATGCGCGACAGCGCCACCTGGGCGAGCGGGCCGAAGGTGCCCATGCTCGATGGGCGTACATCGCCGCCGATCAGGGTCACGCGGACCTTTGGCAGACCGGCCAGTGCGGTGACAGCCAGCAGGTTGGTAGTGTAGACGTGCAGGTCTTCGCGTGCGGCCAGCAGGCGGGCAAGGGCGGCGGCGGTGGTGCCGCTGTCGAGCAGCACGGCGTCGCCGTCCTGCACAAAGCTCGCGGCCAGGCGGGCGATGGATTCCTTCTGTTCGCGCTGCAGTGCCTTGCGCTCTTCGAGCGAGGCTTCGGGCTCGTGGCCGCCAACCTGCATCAGCGCCGCAGCGCCGCCATAGGTCCGGACGATGCGGCCTTCACGGGCGAGCGCGGTGAGGTCGCGCCGTACCGTGGCTTCCGATACGCCGAGGCTCGCCGTCAGGCGGTCCACGTTGGCATCCTCGCCTGCAAGCACGAGTTCGAGGATGGCGCGGCGGCGGTCGGCGGCTTTCATGGCAGGGAAAGAAAAAGGGGATCGCAAGGACCCCCGATCTTACAGCAGTGCAGGGGTGCTCAGCCCCGGCGGGTGGCCAGTTCCGCGCCCTGGCGCAGGGCTTCGAGCAGGCTGCGCTCGTCGGCGATGCCCTTGCCGGCGATGTCGAACGCGGTACCGTGATCGACCGAAGTGCGGATCACCGGCAGGCCCACGGTGATGTTGACGCCGGCCTCCAGGCCCAGCACCTTGACCGGGCCGTGGCCCTGGTCGTGATACATCGCCACGACGAGATCGAAGTCGCCCCGGCCGGCGCGATAGAACAGCGTGTCGGCGGGCAGCGGCCCTTCCACGTCCAGCCCTTGCGCGCGCAGTGCTTCCACGGCGGGAATGATCTTCTGTTCTTCCTCGCCATGGCCGAACAGGCCGTTCTCGCCCGCATGCGGGTTGATGCCGCACACGCCGATGCGCGGAGCAGGGATGCCGGCGCGCTTGAGCGTCTCGTCGCCACGTGCGATCGTGCGCTGTACGAGGCCCGGCTCGATCTTTCGGATGGCGTCGAGCAGGCCGATGTGCGTGGTCACGTGGATCACGCGCAGTTGCGGCGCCACCAGCATCATCGACACCTCGGGCGTGCCGGTCAGGTGCGCCAGCATCTCGGTATGGCCCGGAAACTTGTGGCCGCCTGCGTGCAAGGCTTCCTTGTTGAGCGGCGCGGTGCAGATCGCGTCGATCTTGTCCTGCTGTGTCAGTTGCACGGCGCGCTCGATATAACGGAACGCGGCGTCGCCAGCCACGGCAGAGAGCTTGCCGAACGGCAGGTCTTCCGGGATCAGGCCCAGGTCGATGCAGTCGACGGTGCCCGGCTCGAAGCGGGCTTCATCCGGTGTGGCGATCGCGCGAATCTTCAGCGTCGAGTTCACCAGTGTTGCAGCCTGTTCGAGCCGGCGCGCGTCGCCGATCACGAGTGGGCGGCATTGGGCATAGACACTGGCGTGGGCCAGGCTCTTGACGACGATTTCGGGGCCGACGCCCGTGGCATCACCCATCGTGATGCCGATTACCGGAATGTAGTTGCTCATTGTGTAGCCGTTCCTGTGGGGCGAATTCAGTCTTCGCGCATGGCTTGCCAGGCCAGCCATAGCGCTGCTTCGGTGCCAAACGCGCCGGCCTTGGTGGCCACGCGCCGGGCGGGAGTGTCTGTGGTTTCGGATAGCGGTACGCCGGGCTCGGCTTCGCGCTGCAGCCGCAACGCGTCGATGCCTGCGGCGGACAACATGGCGCGGGCCGTCTCGCCACCGGTGGCAATCAGGCTGCCGACCAGTGCAAAGTGAGGCAACACCAGTTGCGCCAGTGCGGATGACAATTTTGGACCTTCTGATGGGTCGAAGGCGTCGTCACGGCCGATGCTGACGAGGAGGTCGCGATTCGCGCCTAGCACCTCGGCCAGCGATCGTTGCGTAGCGGCCCAGTCGTGATGGGTTGCGGCATCGCGCAGTACTTGTGGCGGCACCACCAGCGATGTCATGCCGGTCTGATCGCACAGATAGGCGGCCTGCTTGCCCGAGATGCCCGACATGCTGCCGACCAGCGTCAGCACCGGGCCGGCATGTCGGCTCGTTGCCGTGGATTCCGGACTGCCGCTCACCGGCGAGACCGCCGCCAGCGCGCGTGCCAATCCGCCGGAGCCAACCCAGAACGTGGGCGTGCCAAGGTCGATCGACGCTTCAGCGAGTGTTACCAGGTCCTGCTCGATCTCTGCATCGCCGACTACGGCGTTGTAACCCTCTGCCACACAGGTTTCGAGTTGCGACCGCACGGCGGCCACGCCAGCGCGGATCGTGCGGAGCGAAACGCACGCGGTGCGCTGGCCTTGGGCCGTGAGCAGCGCGACCATATCCGCCTGCCCGGTCAGTCCTTCCGTACGCCAGATGTCGGTGTCTTCGAGCGGCTGGCCCTTCACGAACATGCGGCCATCCTGCGTGGTGCGACCCGTGGCCGGGAAGGCCGGAGCGACAATGGCCAGCCCGGCCATCGGCTGCAGTGCAGCTGTCTCGGAAGCCCAGTTGCCGCGCAACGTGGAGTCGATCTTCTTGTACAGGCGCCGGCCCGGTGCCTGTCCGTTACGCCACGCTTCGATATTGCGGGCCGCGGCATCGGCGGGCGGCAGGCGCCGGCTGTCTACATCGGTCGCGACGATATCGGACGGTGTGCGGCCTGCTGGCGGCGTATCGAGCGTGACGACGGCGCGCGCACCATGCGCGGCGAATCCGATTGCGCAATCGGCGGCGCCAGACAGATCGTCGGCGATGATCAGCCAGCTCATGCGGCGTTCCTGGCCAGCGCGGCGTTTTCGCGATTGGCCGCACGGCGTGCCACGAATGCGGTCACCAGCGGCGTCATCACGGCGGTCACCACCACGCAGGCGGCCACAAGTATGGTGGCGTGCTTGGCGGCTTCGGTATAGATCGGATTGGCTGCGGCAACGAGCGTGGGCACTGCGGCGGCATTGCCTGCCGTACTCGCGGCGGCCACGCCAGCGACGCCGGTACCGCCGCTCAGGCGGTCGGCAATGTAGAGCGTGAAGCCGGTGATGACCACCACGGCCACGCCGAGGCCCAGGCCCAGCATGCCGGCTTGCCACACCTTGTGCAGGTCCAGGCCAGCGCCCAGTGCCAGCGCGAAGAACGGGATCATCACGGGAACGGCCTTGCTCAGGAAATCGCGCATTTCGCGGTCAAGGTTGCCAAGCAGCATGCCCAGCATCAGCGGCAGGATGCTGCCGACCAGCGTCGGCCACGGGAAGGCCGACAGACCTGCCACGCCCAGCGTCACCATCGTCAGGAACGGGCCGGACTCCAGCGACATGATGCTGTAGGCGCCCACGTCTTCCGGCTTGCCGTACTGGCCCATCAGCGCCATGTACAAGCCACCGTTGGTGTCGTTCATTGCGGCGACCACGGCCAGCGTGGAGAGGCCGGCGAACATGCCGGCGCTGATTGGCGCTTCACCGAGGAAGTGGCCCAGGACCACGCCCAGCAGCATGGCGGTGCCTACCTTGGTGGCAAACAGTACGCCGCCTTTCTTGACAATATACGGCGTGGCCTTGATGTTGATGCTCGCGCCCATGCAGACATAGAACACCGCCAGAATCGGAAGCGCACCCGTGAACAGCGCGTTGGTGAATGATCCGAAGAACTTCGGGCCGTCCGGTACGAAAGTCGCCACCAGCGAGCCAATCAGCAGCGGCACGATCATCATGCCGCCGGGTACGCGCTCGATGGCGCGCTTGATATGAATCTGCATTTTTTCGTCTCCCGCCGCGTGGGGTGGCGGCGCCTGTTTGTTTCGGGCAGGTATTTGATCGAATCGATCAATCCTGGGCGGCAGTGTAGGCGAAACGGTTAGATTTGACTAGTTCGATCATAAAAATGATTGAAGTGGTCAAGAAGTGATGTCCCCGATAGAACCCTCGCACGACACGCAATCGCGAACCGTGAAGGATAATCGTCACTCTTTCCGAACCACACTGCCCACAACCGAGGTACATCATGAGACTGATTGGCATGCTCGATTCCCCCTACGTGCGCCGCGCCGCCATCTCGATGCGATTGCTTGGGCTGCCGTTCCAGCACGAATCCGTCTCGGTGTTCCGCACGTTCGAGCAGTTTCGCGCGATCAACCCCGTGGTCAAGGCGCCCACATTGGTGTGCGACAACGACGTGGTGTTGATGGATTCGACGCTCATCATCGACTATGCAGAAACGCTGGCCGGTCGCAGCCTGATGCCGGCGGACATCGCGCATCGGCAACGCGCGCTGCGGACCATTGGCCTGGCGCTGGCTGCGTGCGAAAAGGCAGTGCAGAACGTGTACGAGCACAACCTGCGTCCCTCCGAGAAGGTGCATCAGCCTTGGGTGGAGCGTGTGAATGGTCAGTGTGCCAGCGCCTTTGCGCTGCTGGAGGATGAAGTGGCCACGCTGCCCGTGCCCGCCAAGGAAGGCGATGTGGATCAGGCAGGGTTGACCGCTGCAGTGGTCTGGACGTTCACCCAGGCGCTGTTGCCCGGTCACGTCGATCCGGCGCAACATCCGGCGTTGGCCGCGTACACCGCAGCCGTGGAGCGTTTTTCGGCTTTCTCGTCGTTGCCGCACGATTGATCTGACAACGGTGCGCAGTCCCCGCGACATGGGGGGTGCGTTCTTGTGCGTTCGCGCACAAAGATCCCCACAATCGGGTGATGTGGTGGCGGGTGTCATGCATCAAGATTGTGGCGGGGCAACAGGATCCTTGCTCCGCTACCACTTCAAGCCCCGCGACCTCCCCGGCCAGCGGGGCTCTTTCATTCTGAAGCGGGATAAGCGTTTACCGCGCTTTGAGAATTGTCTCGATCTTCTGTGCCGCAGCTTGCAGCGGCGGCAGGAAATGCTGCTCCAGATACGCCTGGTCACGGCTGCCCAGCACCATGCTGATGCCGAGCCCTGCCACCACCTTGCCGGTCTGGTCGTGCAGCGGCACCGAGACCCCTGCAAAGCCATCGGCCAGTTCGCTGATCAGCGTGCAGTAGCCATCCGCAGCGACCTGTTCCAGCTTTCGGCCCAGCACTTTGTGCGAATCGATGGTGAACGGTGTCAGCTTGCGAAGCTCGGCATCGGCCAGATAGGCGCTGCGGGTGGCCTCGTCGAGTCCTGCCAGCAGCACGCGCCCGAGCGAGTGTGCATAGGCGGGCATGCGCCGGCCGATCGCCATGTCCACGCGCAGCAACTGGCTGGGTTCCTCGCGCGCCACCAACACCACCGCATCGCGGTCGAGCATGCCGATCGAGCAGCTTTCGCTGACTTCCGCACACAGCGCCTGCAAATAAGGGCGCGCGATTTGCGGCAGGTTCATCGACGCAAAATAGGCATAGCCGAGATCCATCACCCTGGGCGTCAGCACGAACTGCCGCCCCTCCTGTGCCAGATAGCCGTTGTGCGCCAGCGTCAGCAGCAGCCGGCGTGCGGCGGCGCGCGTCACGTCGAGCTGCTCGGCCACGTCCTGCATCGTCAGCCGGTCCACACCGCTGGCGTAAAGCCGCAGCAAGGCCAGGCCCTTGGTCAGGGAGTCGAGCAGTTCTTCCTTTTTTGGAATCTCGGGCGTGTCGTCGGCTGGCGTGGCCTGGCTGCGCGGCATGGGCGAATGAGTGAAATAGGGGGGATCTGCGGGTCAGACCGGACTTGCGTCTGGCCGTGCGATCCGTATGATAGGCGTTTCCCGAACAATTGTTCGCGATTTGTGTGTAGTACGTGGATCGGTAGAAACCACGACATGACAAGATGCAGGAGACAGGCATGAAGGTGATCACCACCGCGCAGGCGGCGGCACTTGTCCAGACCGGCTGGACCGTGGCCAGTGCAGGGTTTGTCGGCGCGGGCCATGCCGAAGGCGTGACCGAGGCGCTGGAGCAGCGCTTTCTGCGCGATGGCTTGCCACGCGATCTGACGCTGGTCTATTCCGCAGGGCAGGGCGATCGCGGTGCGCGCGGGGTGAATCACTTCGGCAACGCCGGCATGACCCGTGCCATTGTGGGCGGTCACTGGCGTTCGGCCACGCGCCTCGCCACGCTCGCCATGAACGAGCAGTGCGAGGGCTTCAATTTGCCGCAGGGTGTGCTGACCCATCTGTATCGTGCGATTGCCGGCGGCAAGCCCGGCGTGCTGACCAAGATCGGGCTGCACACCTTTGTCGATCCACGCACGGCCCAGGATTCCCGCTATCACGGCGGCGCCGTCAACGCGCGGGCGCGCGAGGCCATCGCGGCCGGCACGGCCAACTGGGTCGAGGCCGTGGATTTTCGTGGCGACGAATACCTGTTCTATCCGAGTTTCCGCATCGACTGCGCACTGATCCGCTGCACGGCGTCGGATACGCGCGGCAACCTGAGCACGCATCGCGAGGCGTTCCATCACGAGTTGCTGGCGATGGCGCAGGCCGCGCACAACTCGGGCGGCATCGTGATCGCGCAGGTGGAGTCGCTGGTCGATTATCACGAGACGCTGCAGGCCATCCACGTGCCCGGCATCCTCGTCGATTACGTCGTGGTCAGCGAGGAACCGGCTCATCACCAGATGACCTTTGCCGAGGCGTACAACGAAGCCTACGTCCGCCCGTGGCGGGGAGAAGCGGCTGACGCCGCCGAGAAAGCGAAGGAAGCCGAATTGCTGCCTGCTGCATCGGCACCGCTCGACGCCCGCACCATCGTGCAGCGCCGCGCCGTGATGGAACTCGCAGCGCGCAGCCCGCGCGTGGTGAACCTCGGCGTGGGCATGCCAGCGGCCGTGGGCGCGCTGGCGCATCAGGCCGGACTCGGTGGTTTCACGTTGACCGTGGAAGCGGGGCCGATCGGCGGCACGCCAGCGGACGGACTGAGCTTTGGCGCATCGGCCTATCCGGAGGCCGTGGTCGATCAGCCCGCGCAATTCGACTTCTACGAAGGCGGCGGCATCGACCTTGCCATCCTCGGATTGGCCGAGTTGGACGGCCACGGCAACGTGAACGTCAGCAAGTTCGGTGAAGGCGAGGGCGCGCTGATCGCTGGAGTGGGCGGCTTCATCAACATCACGCAGAGCGCTCGGGCCGTGGTGTTCATGGGCACGCTGACGGCTGGCGGACTGGAGATCCGCGCCGAAGATGGCCGGCTGACGATTACGAAGGAAGGGCGCGTCAAAAAGATCGTGCCCGAAGTCTCGCACCTGAGTTTCAACGGTCCCTACGTGGCGTCGCTCGGTATCCCCGTGCTCTACGTGACCGAGCGCGCGGTGTTCGAGATGCGCGCCGATGCATCTGGCGAGCCGCGCCTGACGCTTGTGGAAATCGCACCTGGCGTAGATCTGCAGCGCGGTGTGCTCGACCAGTGCGCCACGCCGGTGGCCGTGGCCGATGACCTGCGCCAGATGGATGCACGACTGTTCCAGCCGGGTGTGATGAAGCTCTGAGCGCCACACAAACGATCACAGAATCAGCCGGCGCCCGATGATCGCGCCGGCATATATGGAGGAAACAACATGCAACACCGTCAACCGCGCCGCCTGGCGCTGTCCACGCTCGCGCTGGCTGCGCTGCTGCCGTTCGCGCCGATTGCCGCCTTCGCACAGCCGAGCTACCCGGACAAGCCAATCAAGCTGATCGTGCCGTTCCCGGCAGGCGGCCCGACCGATACCGCCGCGCGCATCATCGGCCAGAAGATGGGCGAGACGCTCAAGCAGACCATCGTCGTCGATAACCGTCCCGGCGCGTCGGGCACCATTGGCGCGGATGCCGCTGCCAAGTCCGCACCGGATGGCTACACGCTCGTCATGCTGGCTACGCCCACGCTGCTGGCGCCGCACCTGCTGCCGCGCAAGGGCTACGACGTGTTCAAGGATTTCACGCCCGTCGGTAACGCCTACGAGTTGCCGATCGTCATGGTGGTCAATCCACAGTCGCTACCCGACGTGACCGACCTGCAGCAGTACATCGCCAGGGCCAAGGCCCAGCCGGGCAAGATGAACTACACGAGCGCGGGCAATGGCAGCTTCGGCCATCTGTCGACGGAACTGCTCAAGAACCTGGGCCATTTCGACGTGCAGCACGTTCCTTACAAGGGCAGCGCGCCGGCGATTTCAGACCTGCTGGCCGGACAGGTGCCGATGATGTTCTCGGACATGATCGCCGCACTGCCGCACATCAAGGCCGGCAAGCTACGTCCGATCGCCGTGGGATCGATCAAGCGCGTGTCGTTCACGCCCGACGTGAAGACCGTGGCCGAACAGGGTTTCCCGGGCTTCGATGCCTCGTCGTGGGGCGCGCTGCTCGTGCCGGCCGGCACGCCCAAGGACATCGTCGCCAAACTCTCCGACGCCCTCAAGGGCGCGCTGGCCGACGCGACCGTGCAGCAGAAGATGCTGGGCGCCGGTACGGTGGCGTCATTCCTGCCTGCCGACCAGCTTACGACCCGCATGCAGAACGACTACGCCAAGTGGGGCAAGGTGATCAAGGACAACGGGATCAAGAGTGATTGAGCCTGTTTGACTTCGCCTTGGATTTTCTCCCCTCTCCCGCTTGCGGGAGAGGGGCAGGGGAGAGGGCCAGCAGTTCAAATTGCGACACGTAGTCAAGCAGAACCTCCAGCCCTCTCCCCCAACCCCTCTCCCACTTTCGTGGGAGAGGGGAGCAAAAAAAGTAGTGCAGGAGACGGGAACACGTCACACCCCTGACACCCCAGCCCCCAATACTCCCAATCGCGCCCGCTGCCCACCCCTCTTAGTCTGGTGGTAGAATCCAAGTCTTTGATTTTCCGGGCAATTCATCTTTTCGCATCTTTTCGCCGGGTTTGGCGACCGCGATCTGTTGCCCGCGAACCGTATAGACGCGTGTCCGTTGCCCCGGCTCCGCGCCGAGACTGACACACCATAGATGACGATGACCACCACCCCAGACCAGACCCCAGCCACTGAGCAGACGTTCGAGAGCTTCGGGCTGGACCCGCGTATCCTGCGCGCCTTGACCGACCAGGGCTACACCAAGCCCACGCCGATCCAGGCGCAGGCCATTCCGGTGGTGCTGCTGGGCAAGGATGTCATGGGTGCTGCGCAGACCGGCACGGGCAAGACGGCAGGTTTCGCGCTGCCGATCATCCAGCGGCTGCTGCCGCTGTCGAATGCCAGTGCATCGCCCGCGCGTCATCCGGTGCGCGCGCTGATGCTGACGCCGACGCGCGAACTCGCCGATCAGGTCTACGACAACGTGGCGCGTTACGCGCAGCACACGGACCTGCGCAGCACGGTGGTGTTCGGCGGTGTGGACATGAACCCGCAGACCGAGGCGCTGCGCCGTGGCGTGGAAATCCTCGTCGCCACGCCGGGCCGATTGCTCGATCACGTGCAGCAGAAGTCGGTGAACCTGTCGCAAGTGCAGATGCTGGTGCTGGACGAAGCGGACCGCATGCTCGACATGGGCTTCCTGCCGGATCTGCAGCGCATCATCAATTTGCTGCCGGCCCAACGCCAGACGCTGCTGTTCTCGGCCACGTTCTCGCCCGAAATCAAGAAGCTGGCTTCGAGCTACCTCAAGCAGCCGGTCACGATCGAAGTAGCACGCAGCAACTCGACGAACGAGAACGTGCGCCAGATCGTGTACCCGGTGCAGGACGGTCACAAGCAAGCTGCAGTGGTGCACCTGCTCAAGCAGCGCGCCGACGCCCAGCAGTCCAAGCAATGCATCGTGTTTGTGAACAGCAAGATTGGCTGCTCGCGACTGGCACGCCATCTGGAGCGCGAGGGCATCAATGCAGCGGCGATCCACGGCGACAAGACACAGACCGAGCGCATGCAGACGCTCGAGGGTTTCAAGACGGGCACGATCGATGCGCTGGTGGCTACCGACGTGGCCGCGCGTGGCCTCGACATCCCCGCCATGCCGTGCGTGATCAACTTCGATCTGCCGTTCAGCGCCGAAGATTATGTGCACCGCATCGGCCGTACGGGCCGCGCCGGCGCCAGCGGCGATGCGCTGTCGATCTATGTGCCGGGCAGCGATGATCGCCTGCTGGCCGATATCGAGAAGCTGATCAAGCGCGCCGTGCCGCGTGGCACGCTCGACGGCTTCGACCCGACTGGCGAGCGCGCCCGTCAGGAAGAATCCGACCGTCGCCGCCAGCGCACCGAAACGCGCCGTCCGCGCGAGAATGGCGCCACCGAGGAAGAATCGACCACGCGCCGCCGCCGTACCGAGCCAAACGGGCGTCAGGCGTTCCGTCCGTCCGACGATCCGTTCTTCTCGCGTCCGTACGAGCCGTCGGGCAACTACACGCCAGCACCGAAGACGGAAGACGAACTTGCTGCTGCGCTGACGCGTGGCCGTCAGGCGCCCAAGCGTCCCGTTGCAGCGTTGCTCGGCGGCGTACCGCGCAAGTCCTGACGCTTCAGGCGGCAAGCGATAAAAGCTGGCGGATCGACTAGTTCGATGCCGCCAGTTTTTCTTTCCACTGTTCCGTGGCGGTCTCCAGCCACGCGGGCACATTCCCTTCGCCGTTCACGATGCCGAGATGCGCGCCAGCCTGGCGCAGCGCATCGAGCGGTGCAGCCGTGTCCAGCGCTTCGGCGCCGCTCTGCTTGCTGAGTTTCTCGCCCACCGCGTTCACGACAACCGGCACATGCAGGTACGACGGCGTAGGCAGGCCGAGCAGGTGCTGAAGATGGATCTGGCGCGGCGTGGAATCGAGCAGGTCCGCGCCACGCACGATATGCGTGATTTCCTGCGCGGCGTCATCGACCACTACGGCCAGTTGATAGGCCCAGAGTCCATCGGCCCGGCGCAATACGAAATCCCCGAGTTCCGTTTCGAGGTTCTGGCATTGACGGCCCTGCCAGCGATCGTCGAAGCAGACGGTCGAGGCATCGCCGTCGGGTACGCGCACGCGCCATGCGCGGGGCAGCTTGCCATGGAGGCCATTGCGGCAGGTGCCCGGGTAGCCGAGCGTCTGGTGTCGCTCGCGCACGTGTATCAATGAATCGGCAATTTCCCGGCGCGAGCAGCCGCATGGGTAGAGCTGGCCGGCGATTTCCAGCGAATGCAGTGCTTCGGCGTAGCGGGTTTCGCGGCGGCTCTGCCAGACGGGTGGCTCGTCGGGATGCAGCCCTAGCGCGGCGAGCGTGCGCAGGATATCGTCATCGGCGCCCTTCACGCAGCGTGGATAGTCGATGTCCTCGATTCGTACGAGCCAGTCGCCGTCATGGGCACGGGCGTCGAGCCAACTGGCCAGCGCCGTGACAAGCGAACCCAGATGCAGCGGACCCGTGGGGGAGGGGGCAAAGCGCCCCCGATAGCGTTGCGTCATGCGGACTGCCAGCCGACCCGGTTACTGCGGGGCTTCCGATGACGGCGGCAGCAAGACATCCAGTGACTCCGGCTGCCCCTGCGGCGCTTGCTGCATCAGCGCCTGCGCCAGTCGTGGATCTTCCAGCTTGTTGCTCCACCACTGCACGGCCTTGCCGCGCGTATTGGTGCGCCATGCCACCTTGAAGTTGCCGGGCGCCCGAACTTCCACAGTCTCGCGCACCTGTAGCACGCCGCTTTCGATGTGCGGCTGTGCCATTGGCGCGGGCAGCCAGCCGCAGCCCAGGCCACGGATCTGTGCTTCGAGCTTGTCTCGCATGGTGGGCACCACGAGCACGTCCTGGCCGGCCAGCACCCCATGGGTACGCGCCGGCAGGTTGCGCGAGGTATCGCCCACGGCCACGATCCGGTGCCGTGCGATCTGAATCGTCGTCAGCGGCCCTTCTTCGGTGGCCAGCGGATGATGCGCCGCTACGGCAAAGACAAACGGGATCGTGCCGAGAGGCCGGACCTGGAACCCCTGCGTACTCGGAATCTCGTAGGCGCCGCCAATGATCATGTCCGCGCGGTTGCTGACCAGTGCGTCCCATGTGCCGCCGAGCACCTCCTTGGAAAAACGTAGTCGCGTGACCGTGTTTTCGGCAAAGAAGTCCTGAATGACGGGCAGCAGCGCGCGGAAATTGACGAGATCGTCGACGGCGATGTTGAGGCTGGCCTCCCAGCCCGTTGCAAGCCGTTTGACGCGGCGGGCCAGGTCGTCAGCCGCATGCAGCAGGTGGCGCCCCTCGTCGAGCAACGCGCGTCCGGCTGGCGTCAGTTCCGCGCGATGGCGCCGCCGGTCGAACAGCAGCACGTCGAGATCTTCTTCGAGCTTGCGGACCACATAGGTCAGGGCGGACGGCACCTTGCCCATCTCGTGGGCAGCGGCGGCAAAGCTTCCCTTGCGCTCGATGGCGTCAAGGACTTCGAGTGATTCTAGTGACAGGGGCATATTCAGATTTTCTGAACAACTGCTTCTAAGGCGGTGTCCGCAAATATACTCCCGCTCCCCTAAACTGCCTAGCATCGAAACGTTGCTGACCCCCAAGCCCCAGCAAACAAGCCGCTAACGGGGGTCGAAGACCAGGCCTAAGGAGGGCCATCAAAATGATTGAAATCCGTAAGTCTGAAGAGCGCGGTTATGCGGATCATGGCTGGCTGAAGTCGTATCACACGTTCTCGTTTGCCGACTACTACGACCCGCGCCACATCCAGTTCGGCCCGCTGCGTGTGATCAATGAGGACCGCGTGGCGCCAGGCATGGGCTTTGGCACGCACGGCCACCGCGACATGGAGATCATCAGCTATGTGCTGGAGGGCGAACTGGCCCATAAGGACAGCATGGACAACGGCAGCGTGATTCGGCCGGGTGACGTACAGCGGATGAGCGCCGGCACCGGTGTGCGCCATTCGGAATACAACCACGCCCAGCACGACACCACGCACTTCCTCCAGATCTGGATCGTGCCTGACCAGCAGGGCATCGAGCCGGGCTACGAGGAAAAGCGCTTCGACGCGGCAGACAAGCGTGGCCGCCTGCGCCTGGTGGGCAGCCCGGATGGCGCCGAAGGTTCGGTGGTGATCCATCAAGACGTACGATTGTTTGCCGGTCTGTTTGATGACGATGAGGCTGCCACGCTGGCGCTGCAGCCGGGTCGCAAGGCGTATGTCCATGTGGCGCGGGGACGTGTCACGGTAAATGGTCAGCCGCTGGAAGCTGGCGACGCCGCCCAGATGGAAGGTGAAAGTGCCGTGAGCATCGAAAAGGGCGAGGGCGCCGAAGTGCTGGTGTTCGACCTGCCTTGAGTAATGTGGCCGTAGCTGGCGTCAGAGCGCCCGCCCCCTCACCGGGGCGGGCGTTTTGCTTACCAGCACTTACAGGTCTTTTGCAAAGTTGCCTTGCCGCTATGCTATCGTCTGCACTATCCGCCATGCGACCGCCGCGGCACTTCGCCGCGCGCTGAATAATCGTCCCGCGATGACATTCGTTTCCATTCTGCTGGCACTGATTGCCGAACAGTTCCGTGCCCTGGGACGGAACAATCCCATTGTCGACATCGTTCGCGTATTAGGTGAACGTGCCGAACACGCCTTCGATACAGGCCGCCCGCGCGATGCCGCGCTGGCGTGGCTGACCGTCGTGCTGCCGCTCGTGCTGGCCGCCGTGATCGTTCACTACCTGCTGGCTTCGATCAGCGTGGCGTTGACGCTCGCGTGGAATGTCCTGCTGCTGTATCTCACGCTGGGCTTCCGCCAGTTCAGCCACTACTTCACCGATATTCACGAAGCGCTCAACCGCGACGACCTGCATACGGCCCGCACGCTGTTGCATGAGTGGACGGAGATCGACACCGTGGACATGCCAGTCAGCGAGATCGTGCGCCATACGCTGGAAGCGGCCATCGTGGCCGTGCATCGTCACGTGTTCGGTGTGTTCTTCTGGTTCCTGGTGCCGATTGGCCCCGGTGGTGTGGTGCTGTATCGCACGGCCGAATTCCTGAATCGTCAGTGGAACGTGCCGTCGAACGAGCGCAGTCCTGCATTGGGCCGCTTTGCTGCGCGGGCGTTCTATGTGCTGGACTGGGTGCCATCCCGACTGACCGCCATCGGGTTTGCCATCGTCGGCAACTTCGAGGACGCGGTCTATGCGTGGCGCAACCACGCACGCAAGTGGAACGATGCCGTCAACGGCATCCTGCTGGCAAGCGGCGGCGGCGCGCTCGGCGTCCGGCTGGGCCAGCCGCTGGCAGAAGAGGATTCGAGTGTGATGCTGCGTACAAGCCTGGCTGGCGTGGACTACGCGCCCGGCATGGGCGATGCGGAACCGGTACCGCCCGAATTCGGCATGGACCCCGGCATCCGCACGCTGCAATCGGCCATCGGACTGGTCTGGCGTGCGGTGATCTTGTGGATGCTGCTGCTGGCGATGATTTCGCTGGCGTTGTGGGTCGGGTAACTCACCACGCCCTCTGGTTTTCTCCCCTCTCCCGCATGGCCGGAAAGGGGAGCACCCCTCAAGAAAATATCTCAAATCACCAAGGCTTCTGCTGCCTCGACTCGTGCAGCAACTGGGTATAGAGCTCATGCCTGCGCGGTGAGATGTCACCGCCTTCGATGGCGCCCAGCACGCCGCAGCCTGGCTCGTTGATGTGATGGCAGTTGTAGAACCTGCAATCCGTCAGGCGCTCCCGGAACTCCGGGAATGCGCGTTCGAGCATGCCTTCGCTCAGATGGTGCAGACCAAATTCCTGGAAGCCGGGTGAATCGATCAGGTAGCCCGGCTTGCCATCCACCACCGCCCACGTCTCGGGCAGGTGATACAACCGCGTGAACGTGGTCGTGTGCTTGCCGGAATCGAGCTTGGCCGAGATTTCGCGCGTCTGGGCTTCCACGCCGGGAATCAGCAGGTTCAGCATCGACGATTTACCCATGCCGGACTGTCCGATCATGATGCTCGACACACCCGCGGTGCGCGGCTGCAGCGCGGCCAGTGCTTCCTCGGGGCGGCTGTTCACGGACAACTCCAGCGTGTCGTAGCCAAGGTCCTGATAGAGCTTGAGCCGGCGCCGCGCATCGTCAAGGCGCGCGGTCAAGTCGGTCTTGTTCAGGATCACCAGCGGGCGGATGTCCAGCGCCTCGGCCGAGACCAGAGCGCGGCCCAGCAGATCCTCCGAAAAGCTCGGCTCTGTTGCGAGCACGATGATGACCTGATCGATATTCGCGGCGAGCAGCTTCGACTTGAACTGGTCGGAGCGGTGCAGCAGATTCTTGCGCGGCTCGATGGCCGTGATCACACCTTGGTCGGCGGCAGCGAGTTCGATGCGAACGTGGTCGCCCACGGCGGCGTCGCTCTTCTTGCCGCGCGGGAAGGCGTGCAGATGCGAGTGGTCTGCGCGCTCCACCACGTAATGGCGGCCATGCGCGGCAACGATCAATGCGGATTCGGACTCGGCGCCCTTGCCGGCACTCTTCCCGGCGTTCTGGTGGCGGGAGCTGCGGTTCATGCGTTGTACGAGAGCAGGCGATCGATCCGTTGCGCGGCAGGCGGATGCGAGTAATAGAAAGCGCTATAGATGGGGTCGGGCGTCAGCGTCGACGCATTGTCCTTGTACAGCTTCACGAGTGCCGACACCAGATGGCCGGCATTGGTCTGATGCGCGGCAAACTCGTCGGCCTCAAACTCATGCTTGCGCGACGACTGGCTGGCCAGCGGTCCGAGGATGAAGGTGAAGACCGGCAGCGCCAGGAAGAACAGCACGAGGGCCAACGCATCGTTGCTGGTGCCCAGGTTCGGCAGCACGCCCAGATCCATGTAGAACCATTCGCGCGTGGCAAGCCAGCCCAGCACCGCCAGGAACACCAGCGACAGCGCAAACGTGACCGCGATCATCTTGGCCACATGGCGACGCTTGAAATGGCCGAGTTCATGCGCCAGCACCGCTTCCACTTCCTCGCCGTCTAGACGGGCCAGTAGCGTGTCGAAGAAGACGATGCGCTTGGCGGCGCCAAAGCCGGTGAAATAGGCATTGCCGTGCGCGCTACGCTTGCTGCCATCCATCACGAACAGGCCCTTGCTGGCAAAGCCGCACTTGCGCAGCAGCGCCTCGATGCGTACGCGCAGGCCGTCGTCGGTCAACGGCTCGAAGCGGTTGAACAGCGGCGCGATGAAGGTCGGCACGATCACCTGCAGCAACAGGCTGAAACCCACCCAGAGCAGCCACGCATAGAGCCACCAGTAGGTGCCGGCGCGATCCATCAGCCAGAGCACGGCCAGCAGTAGCGGCAGGCCCAGCACTGTGGCGACCGCGGCCATCTTGGCGAGGTCGGCCAGCCACAGTCCCACGGTCATCTTGTTGAAGCCAAAGCGCTGCTCGATCACGAACTGGCCGTAGAGCGAGAAGGGCAGGTCGAACAGGCCGCCGATCAGCGCCACGCTGGCTACCAGTGCCACGCCATAGAAATAGCCGCCGCCGTCAAAGACCTGCAGCCAGAACTGGTTCAGTGCGTGCAGGCCGCCCAGCATCGTAAAGCCGATCAGCACGGCGGCACCGGTCAGTACCTCCAGCATCGACAGCTTGGTACGAGCGATGGTGTAGTCGGCGGCCTTCTGGTGGGCGGAGAGGGTAATGGTGTCGGCAAACCGTTCGGGCACGGCGCCGCGGTGGCGGGCGACATGGCGAATCTGGCGGGAGGCCAGCCAGAGCTTGGTCAGCACCATGACGACCAGGGCGGCAAGAAAGATCAACGTGAACATCGGCAAGCCTTGTTGGGATGACGCAGTGCGCAAAAGCTGCGCGGACGCCATTCGGGGCAGATATGCGAGAATTATAAGTTGTTCGCCCCCGAGCCAGCCGCGCCCGGGGAAAATCCCTTCCGAATCCCATATCGAGCCGTACCGCAAGATGACAAGCCCCGCCGCATCCTCCGTGAAAAGTGAAAACAACCTCGTCTGGCTGGACATGGAGATGACCGGCCTGCAGCCGGACACCGACAGGATTATCGAAGTGGCGGTAGTGGTCACTGACTCCGAACTGAATATCCTGGCCGAAGGTCCGGTGCTGGTGATCCACCAGTCCGATGCTGTGCTCGATGGCATGGACAACTGGAACAAGGGCACGCACGGCCGTTCGGGCCTGATCGACAAGGTCAAGGCGTCCACGCTGACCGAGGCGCAGGCCGAGGCGGAACTGATCGCGTTTCTGAAGCGCTGGGTGCCGGCCAGCAAGTCGCCGATGTGTGGCAATTCCATCTGTCAGGATCGTCGCTTCATGGCGCGTTACATGCCGAAGCTCGAGGCGTTCTTCCACTATCGCAATCTCGACGTCTCGACGCTCAAGGAACTGTGCAAGCGCTGGGAGCCGGCCATCCACAAGGGTTTCCACAAGCGCCAGTTGCACACGGCGCTGGCGGATATCCTGGAGTCGGTGGAAGAACTGCGCTACTACCGCCAGCATTTCATCAAGACGCCGGCCGAGGCGGCCGCGTCGCTGCCGGCTCCCGAAGCACCGGCTCCGGATGCGCCTGCCGCCTGAGTCCCGCGCCCGCATGAGAAGTTGGCGGGCTGGCCCTGACGGGGCGGCTACGCCGTCCCGATAGCTTTTTTCCCCGCCCCCATGTTCACGCGCATCGTCTCGATCATCACGCCAGTCATCCTGATCATCCTGATTGGCTGGATCTACGGGCGTCGTGCCCATCCGGACATGACCGGTATCAACCGGGCCATGCTCGATGTGATCGCACCGCTGCTCGTCGTGTCGGCGTTCATCAGCAAGGATTTCGTGCTGGCGGACCAGTTGGTGTTGCTGGCCTGCGCGGTGGCCGTGGTGATCGGATCGGGCATCCTGGCCTACGTGGTAGCCAAGGTGCTGAAGGCCGATCCCCGCACTTTCGTGCCGCCGATGATGTTCAACAACAGCGGCAACATGGGGTTGCCGCTCTCCGTCTTTGCGTTCGGACCGGTGGGTCTGGCGCCTGCCGTGGCACTGTTCGCGGCGTCCAACCTGATGCATTTCACGATCGGGCTGAAAATCGTCAACCGTCACGCCTCGCTCACGCAGATCGCGCGTAATCCAATGGTGCTGGCCACCGTGGCTGGCGTGGCACTGTCGCTGGCGCGACCGTATTTTTCGCTACCCGATCCCGTTTACGAATCGATCAAACTGCTGGGTGACTCCACGGTGCCGCTGATGCTGTTTGCGCTGGGTGTGCGCATGAAGGACGTGAGCCTGCGCAACTGGGGCATGGGCCTGCTCGGTGCGGCGGTGTGTCCGCTGGCCGGCATTGCCGTGGCGCTGCTGTTGGTGTGGTGGGTGCCAATGACCGATTTGCAGCGCGGGCTGCTGTTCGTCTTTGCCGCGCTGCCGCCCGCGGTGCTGAACTTCCTGGTTGCCGACCACTTCCGACAGGAGCCGGACCAGGTGGCGTCGATCGTGTTGCTCGGGAATATTGCGGCGGTGGTGTTCGTGCCGATCGGGTTGTATCTGGGGCTGAAGTAACGGCTCGCTCCCCGCCGGTTTGCTCCCTCACTCTTGCTTTGCGGGAGAGGGGAGCCCTAAACCGCTGCGGGCTTAACCCGCACCGCACTCTTCGGCCGAAACGCCTTTACCACGCCCTCATCGGTTTCCATATACGGGCCGCCAATCAGGTCGATGCAGTACGGAATCGCCGCGAACACCCCTTGCACCACGGGTTTGCCGTCGGCGTCGCGCAGTCCTTCCAGTGTTTCGCGGATGGCTTTCGGCTGCCCGGGCAGGTTGACGATCAACGCAGCGCGGCTCGGCGTTTCGCGGATGACCGCCACCTGGCGTGACAGGATTGCCGTCGGCACGAACTTCAGGCTGACCTGGCGCATCTGCTCCCCAAATCCCGGCATTTCCTTCGTGCCTACAGCCAGAGTCGCCTCGGGCGTCACATCGCGTCGCGACGGCCCGGTGCCGCCAGTGGTCAGCACCAGATCGCAGCCCACCACATCCACCAGTTCGATCAGCGTCTTCGAAATGAGCGCCTGCTCATCGGGAATCAGTCGCTCCACGACCTGCCACGGCGACGTCAGCGCCTTGCCAAGCCAGTCGCGCAGGGCCGGAATGCCTTCGTCCTGATAGGTGCCGGCCGAGGCGCGATCGGAGATCGATACCAGACCGATCACGATTTCGTCGGGATGGCTGCGCGCGACTGGCGACGTGGCGGTTGCGTTCATTCGTCGGATTCCCCGGGTTCGGTGGGCTCGCCTTCCTCGGCTGCACCTGCCTTGATGTCCAGCGCCGTCTTGATGGCCTGGAACAGCTCGCGGTAGTACTTGGGCGGCTTGCCGGATTCCTTTTCCTTGCGGGCGTTGCGGATGATGTTGCGTACCGCCTGGACGTCCACGCTGGGGTGCTCGCCCAGGAACTTGGTCAGGTTGGCGTCATCGGCCAGCAGCAGGTCGCGCCAGCGCTCGATCAGGTGCAGCTTGGCGGTTTCGGCCTTGCTGGTGCCCTTGAAGCCTTCCAGCGCGGACTGGATCGCGGCCACTTCCTCTTCATCGAGGTTGCGCATGACCTTGCCGACGAACTGCATCTGGCGGCGCTTGCCTTCGTGATTTGTGATCTTGCGGGCGGCGAAGATCGCGTCGGCCACGGCTTCGGGCAGTGGCACGCGCAGCAGGCGGTCCTTGGGCAGCGCCTCCAGCTCGGCGCCCAGCTTCTGGAGCGCCGTCGAATCCCGCTTGCGCTGGGATTTGCTGATGGGCTGGTCGTCGTCTTCCTCCGGGGCAAAGGCGCCCGGGAAACGGCCGTTGGAGTTGTTACGGGTATTTCGCGTCATGGGCGGCATTTTATCTTGCTATGATTCCCGTTTGCACTTTTGATCACGCCCGCCCATATGAGCCAGACCGCCGAACAGACCGCGTATTTCACCTATACCCAGGACGAGCTCAAGGCCATGGCGGCCGATGTGCTGCGCGTGGCACGCGAACTGGGTGCGAGCGACGCCGCCACCGAGATTTCCGAAGGCAGCGGCCTGTCGGTCACGGTACGCAAGGGGCAGGTGGAAACCATCGAGCAGAACCGCGACAAGGTCGTGGGCGTGACCGTCATGATCGGCCAGCGTCGCGGCAATGCCAGCACCTCCGATTTCTCGCCGGCTGCGCTGCGCGCCACGGCCGAGGCTGCCTACAACATCGCCCGGTTCACGGCCGAGGATGACTGCGCGGGCCTGGCCGAAGAGGATCTGCTCGAACGCGATCCCAAGGATCTCGACCTCTTCCATCCGTGGAGCATCGATGCCGCTGGCGCCATCGACATCGCGCGACGTGCCGAGGCCGCTTCGTTTGCCGTATCCCCGAAGATCAAGAATAGCGATGGCGCGAGCGTATCGGCCCAGCATTCCCAATTCGTGCTGGCCACGTCACGTGGTTTCGTGGGCGGCTACCCTTATTCGCGCCATTTTGTGTCGGCCGCGCCGATCGCCGGCTCTGGCGGTGGCATGCAGCGTGACGACTGGTACTCGTCGAAGCGTGCCCCCGAGGCGCTTGCCGAGCCGGAAGCCATTGGCCGCTATGCCGCCGAGCGCGCGCTGGCCCGCCTGAACGCGCGCAAGCTGTCCACGCGCAAGTGTCCGGTGCTGTTCGAGGCGCCGCTGGCCGCTGGCCTGCTGGGCGCTTTCGTCCAGGCGGTATCGGGCGGCGCGCTGTATCGCAAGTCCACGTTCCTGCACGATTCGCTTGGCAAGCAAGTCTTTGGCTCGCATATCCAGATCCACGAGAATCCGCATCTGCCGGGCGCGATGGGCAGTGCACCGTTCGACGAGGAGGGCGTGCGTGTACATGAGCGCGATGTGGTGCGCGACGGCGTGGTGGAAGGCTATTTCCTGTCGACCTATTCGGCGCGCAAGCTGGGCATGAAGACCACCGGCAACGCTGGCGGCTCGCACAACCTGACGCTGACCAGCTCGCTGACCCAGCCCGCCGATGACTTCGCGGGCATGCTGCGCAAGATGGGCACTGGTCTGCTGGTGACCGAACTGATGGGGCAGGGCGTGAACTATGTCACCGGCGATTATTCGCGCGGCGCGTCGGGCTACTGGGTCGAGAACGGCGTGATCCAGTATCCGGTGGAAGAAATCACGATTGCCGGAAACATGGTCGAGATGTTCAAGCAGATCGTCGGTATCGGTTCCGACGCGCTGGTGCGCGGGACCAAGGAAACTGGGTCGATTCTGATCGAACAGATGACGATTGCCGGGGGCAATTGAGGCGTAGCGCTTTCGCCCCCTGATGGTTGCGCCCCTCTCCCGCAAGGCGGGAGAGGGGCGCATAGCCCAAGCGGGGAGACTTACTCCTCCCCCGAAGCCGGCCTCTCATACACCACGAACGCATACTCAAAACCATTCGCCTCCGAATGGTGCGTCTCGCGCGCTGTTTCCAGCCATGTCGAACGATCCACTGCCGGGAAGTGCGCATCCCCTTCCACGTCGGCATCGATCTCGGTGACGATCAGGCGGTCCGCTGACGGTAGCGCCTCGGCGTAAAGCTGTGCGCCGCCGATCAGGAATACCTGCTCCACGCCCACGCAAAGCCGCTGGGCATCTTCGAGCGAACCCACCACCTCGGCACCTTCGAGCTTCAGGTCTCGGTTGCGGCTGACCACGATATTGCGGCGGCCCGGCAGCGGGCGGCCGATCGAATCCCAAGTCTTGCGGCCCATGATGATGGGTGCGCCCAACGTGGTGCGCTTGAAGTGCTGCAGGTCTTCGGGCAGGCGCCACGGCAGCGTGTTGTCGCGGCCGATCACGCCGTTGCGCGCGCGCGCGACGATCAGGGTCAGCAACGTCATACGGCCACCGGCGCCTTGATTGCAGGGTGCGATTCGTAGCCGACCAGTTCGAAGTCGTCGTAGCGGTAGTCGAAGATGCTGTCGGGCTTGCGCTTGATGTTCAGCGTCGGCAGCTTCAACGGCTCGCGCGAGAGTTGCGTCTGCACCTGCTCGAAGTGGTTGCTGTAGATATGGCAATCACCGCCGGTCCAGACGAAGTCGCCCACATCGAGGTCGCATTGCTGGGCAATCATGTGCGTCAGCAGCGCGTAGCTGGCGATGTTGAACGGCACGCCGAGGAAGATATCGGCGCTGCGCTGGTACAGCTGGCAGCTCAGCTTGCCGTCTGCCACGTAGAACTGGAAGAACGCGTGGCAGGGCGGCAGCTTCATCTGCGGAATCTCGCCCACGTTCCACGCCGACACAATCAGGCGGCGCGAATCGGGGTTGTTCTTGATCTGCTGCACGACCTCGGTGATCTGATCGATATGACGGCCGTCTGGCGTGGGCCATGCGCGCCACTGGTAACCGTAGATCGGGCCGAGGTTGCCGTTGGCATCGGCCCACTCGTCCCAGATCGTGACGCCGTTGTCCTTGAGGTACTGGATGTTGGTGGAGCCCTGCAGGAACCACAGCAGCTCGTGAATGATCGACTTCAGGTGCAGCTTCTTGGTCGTGACCACCGGAAAGCCAACGCTTAGATCGAAGCGCATCTGGTAGCCGAACACCGAGCGCGTGCCGGTGCCCGTGCGGTCGGACTTTTCGGTGCCATGCTCGAACACATGGCGCATGAAGTCGAGGTACTGTTTCATCGGCGCGTGGGAAGGGAATGTGATGTCGGCGTTTTAACTGCAAGGTGGGGATTTTAGCCTATCGGCACCGTTAACGAAGCTGGCCGCCCGGAGGCGGCCAGCTTCAACTCAGGTCAGCCAGTTCAGTGGCTTTCCACCGGCTTTTCGGTGGTCTCGCGCGAGCCGCGACGCTTCTGCGTCAGGTAGCCGGCGCCAAGCACGCCACCCACAAGAACCACGTACAGGCCCCACTTGATCACGGGCTGCGACTCGAAGAACGCCTTCGTGATCGGTTCGCCCAGGATCATCTTCACGGCCGTGAAGGCCAGCACGCCGGCGCCGATGTAGATGATCGACGGATAGCGCGACATCAGCTTGAGCACCAGGCTCGAACCCCAGACCACGATCGGAATGCTGATCAACAGGCCCAGCACTACCAGCAGGAAGCTGCCATGGGCAGCGCCGGCCACGGCCAGCACGTTGTCCACGCCCATCACGGCGTCGGCGATGATGATGGTTTTCATCGCACCAACCAGCGTGGCAGCGCCCGCGCCATGCTCGTCGCCATCTTCCTCGGCGGCCAGCAGCTTGTAGGCAATCCAGACCAGCGCCAGGCCACCGACCAGGAGCAGGCCGGGGATCTTGAGCAGCCAGACCACGCCGATGGTCATCGCCGAACGGACGACCACGGCACCGACGGTGCCCCAGACAATGGCTTTCTTCTGCAGGTGGGGCGGCAGGTTACGCGCCGCCAGGGCGATCACGATGGCGTTGTCGCCGGCAAGAACCAGGTCGATGACGACAATAGACAGCAGTGCCGTCAGGAACTGCATCGTGAACAGATCAGTGAACCACTCCATGTACGCTCCTCAATGTGCGAAACAGCTGCGGGCCAGGCGGCCAGCAAGGTCTTTTATTTCACATCCGGGATCTGGGGCGAGCGCAGGAAGTCCGATGGGGGCTGCCTTTGCAAACCATAGAAACCAGGTGTGCAAAGGTCTTGCTCGACTGGCTGCCGCGGAATGCGCGTCAGAGTCAGCACAACCGGAGACGGGTCGCGTCTCGGAATGACGATTGTGCTAAGGGCAAAGATGCCCCCAAGCTACTCCCCTTTAACTTCCCTTTCTGGAAGGGATGCGTGCCCGTCAGATACTCCGCCGAGCACGTTGGACGCGATTATAAGGGAACTACGAGGAAAAATGTTGCACTGCCGAGGTGGGGTTTGTATGTATTCAGAATCGGACATTGTCTGTCGTGGCGTCTGACGGAGATCGCCCGACAGACTTGTAAAGTGATGCAACGTATTGTGGGTGTATAAGCTTATGCACCTATCCTGTTTGGATTGGCCAGGCAGAAGTGCGTCGGACAGGACAGGCGCGCATCCCCGGCCAACCGCCGTGCCTTGCACAGGCGGTGCCTTAGAGGGATGCCACGTAGTGCCCATCGACAACAAGGACAAGTCATGCCGGCCGTTACGACACCCAGTCAGCCCCCCAGCCAGTCAAGTTCCCGCTCCCACTCCCACAACAACGGTTCAGCCAATCACCACAATCACGCCACGCCGACGCTAGCGCCCGAACCGGGCATCGTCATTGGCAATGGCCACGCTCGAGCAGGCGCCGCCCCCCAGCCGGAATTCGTGCAGCAATACCGTGAGGATAGCGGTGCGTTGCGTGCGGAGATCCTGCGCGGCTTGATTGAAGCCCAGGCCCGAATCAGCCCTAAGTTCTTCTACGATGTGTTGGGCTCGCGGTTGTTCGAGGCCATCACCGACCTGCCCGAGTATTACCCCACGCGCACCGAGGCATCGATCTTCAACAATATGGCGCCGGCCATTGCGGCGCGGGCGGGCAGTGGCTGCGTACTGATCGATCTCGGCGCTGGCAACTGCGAGAAGGCGGCGCGGTTGTTCCCGAGCCTGCAGCCGGCGCAGTACGTGGCTGTCGATATATCCGTCGATTTCCTGCGCGGCACGCTGTCGGGCCTGCAGCAACAGCATCCGCAGATCCCGATGTTGGGGCTGGGCGCGGACCTCTGCGGGCCGCTGGACCTGCCGAGGAATGTGCGGCGGGGGCGTCGGCTGTTCTTTTATCCAGGGTCCAGCATCGGCAATTTCAGCCCGATCGATGCATTGGCGTTGCTGCAGCGTCTGCGCGCGGCAGCCAGTCCCGGTGACGGCGTGCTGATTGGTGTGGATCTGTTCAAGGATGCGAGCACGCTGGAGGCGGCCTATGACGACGCGCTCGGCGTGACTGCCGCGTTCAACCGGAACGTATTGCGCAACGTGAACCGCATCGTCGGCAGCGACTTTGCTCTGGAGGACTGGCGGCACGCCGCTACCTTCGATACGCAGTCGTCGCGCATCCAGATGCATCTGGAGTGCGTGCGGCCCGTGACGGTGCGATGGCCGGAGGGCGAGCGCCAATTCGCGGCCGGGGAACGTATCCACACGGAGGATTCGCACAAGTATCGGGTGGAGGATTTCGCGATCCTGCTTGAAGCGGCTGGCTTCACCGATCCGGTGAGCTGGACCGACCCCCAGGGCTGGTTCGCGGTGTTCCACGCGCGCGGATAGAGAGTTCGGGAAGCCTCGCCGCCAGCAGGGTGAAGCGGGGCCGGCCGGAAACCGTGCGCGCGCGATGTCATAATGCGCGCAGCCGGGCCGGCCGGCCCTTTTTTCATTCTCTGACACGGATATTTCGATGAGCGGATTCTCCATGCTTCCCGATCTCCATTTCACCGGCGGCAATGCGCAGTGGCCTGACGCGCGCCGCCTGCCGCGTGAAGGGTTGGCGCAGGCGCTGGTGGAATCACGCAATCGCACGCTCGCGTGGCTCGGTGCCTTTGGCCAGACCCGCAAGGGCTGGGATGTGCCGCGCCAGTACGATTGCAACCCGCCGCTGTGGACCCTGGGTCATATCGCCTGGCACGCCGAATGGTGGTGCCTGCGCGGCGTGCGTCATCTGGAGCAGGGCGGCATCCGCCTGCCGGTAGCCAGCGAGCCGTCGTTGCTCGATGGCGCCGATGAATGGTTCGATCCAGACCGGATCGGCCCTGACGAGCGCTGGGAAATCGTGCTGCCCGATGTGAGCCGCGTGAAGCAATATGCCACGCAGGTGCTCGACGGCCTGCTGCGCCGTATCGCGCTGTTGCCCGATGACGAGGACGCGACGCTGTACCCGTTCCGTCGCGCACTCTGCCATGAGGACGCGCAGGGCGAGACCGTGGCGACGCTGCTGCAGGCGCTGGGCATGGCGCCCGTGGAGCCCGCCGCTGTGGGTCCGTCGATATCGCAGTCGTCGGGTGGCACGCTGCATTTCCCGGGCGGCAATTTCACGCAGGGCTGGGCCGAGGCCGATGGGTTTGCCTGGCCCGACGAATTGCCGCCGCAGAAAATTTACGTCCCGGCCTTCGAGATGGATGCCTCGCTGGTGACCAACGCCCAGTTCCTGGAGTTCGTCGAGGATCGCGGCTATGAGCATCCGTCTTATTGGTCGGTTGCGGGCCGGCAATGGTTGATGACGCAGGAGCGCTCGGCACCGCGCTACTGGGGACGCCATGCGGTCAGCCGTAGTTGGGTGGCATCGCGCTTCGGCACCGAGCGCACGTTGAATCCCGACGAGCCGGTGCGCCATGTCTCGCTGTTCGAGGCGCAGGCCTGGTGTGTCTGGGCAGGTCGCCGCTTGCCGCAGGAAGTGGAATGGGAACTGGCGGCCACGCAGAACCGCGGCCTGCAGTGGGGCGCGCTGCGCGAATGGACGGCCACGCCGTACGAACCGTACATCGGGTTTGTCGCAGAGCCGACCGACGGCGAAATCATCGGCCGCTTCGGCACGCATCAATCCGTACGCGGCGTATCGTTCGCGAGCCCGGCACGCGCACGGCATGTGCGGGCGCGGACAGCGTTGTTGCCGGAGGACGATGTGTCGTTTGTGGGGTTTCGGAGTTGTGGGGTTTGAGTAAATCTCTCCGTTGTCTTGCTCCCCTCTGCCGCTATGCGGGAGAGGGGTTGGGGGAGAAAACACTGGGCAGGTGAAACGCAGGAGCACCAACAAAAAAGGCACCCGAAGGTGCCTTTTTCATTTCTCATTTCTGAGAATCAACGCTCGTAGCGCGAACGGCTGTTGCCGTTGCGTTGGCCGCCGAAGCCGCCGCGATCGTTGTTGCGGTCGCCGAAGCTGCGGTCGCCAAAGCTGCGCTGTTCGCCGCCGAAGCCGCGGTTGCCGTCGCGCTGGCCGCCTTCGCGGTTGCCGAAGCTGCGGTTGGCATTGGCGCCATCGCGGTTGAAGTTGCGCTCGCCGCCACCAAAGCTGCGTTCGCCGCCGAAGCTGCGCTCACCGCCACCGAAGCCGCGTTGCTGGCCTTGACCTTGGCCCTGGCCGCGATAGCCGCCCGTGTTGCCACGGTCGCCGAAGCCGCGTTGTTCGCCGCGATCACCGAAACCACGGTTTTCGCCGCCGCCGAAGCTGCGTTGCTCGCCGCCACGGTCGCCGAAGCCACGGCTTTCGCCTCCGAACTTGCGGTCGCCGAAGCTACGCTCGCCGCTGCCGGAGTTGCCACGATAGCCGCCGCCGTTGCTGTTGCCATTGCCACGGTAGCCGCCACCGCTGCCACCGCCATTGCCGCGGTAGCCGTCACGGCCGCCCGGCTTGCCGCCGAAGTTCGAACGGGGCTTCGGCGTGCGACGCGGTTCGTGACCTTCGATCACGGAGGCGTCCACGCGGTTGTTCGTGAAGCGCTCGATACGCTTCCACTGGAACATGTCGTTGTGGTTCACGAGGTTGATCGCCACACCCGAGCGACCGGCACGACCGGTACGGCCGATACGGTGCACGTAGTCTTCTGCCTGCTTGGGCAGGTCGAAGTTCACGACGTGGGTGATGTCGGGCACGTCGATACCACGTGCGGCCACGTCGGTGGCCACGAGCACGCGCAGGTTGCCGCGGCGCAGGGCCGTCAGCGTGCGGTTACGCGCGCCCTGGGTCATGTCGCCGTGCAGGGCACCAGCCGAGAAACCGGTATCCGACAGGCGCTCGGCCAGCGAATCGGCATCACGCTTGGTAGCCGTGAACACGATGGCTTGCTTCAGCGATGCGTCGCGCAGCAGATGGTCGAGCAGGCGTTCCTTGTGCGACATGTCGTCGGTGAAGTGCAGGCGCTGTTCGATGTGGCTCTGGTCGGCGCGTGCGGCAGCGATCTCGATGCGTTGCGGATCCTTCAGCTGGCGCGAGGCCAGTTGTGCGATACGTGCGTCCAGCGTGGCCGAGAACATCAGCGTCTGGCGCGAAGCCGGCGTGGCGGCCACGATGGCGTCGATGTCATCGGCAAAACCCATGTCCAGCATGCGGTCGGCTTCGTCGAACACCAGCATGTCCAGCGCGGACAGGTCGATGCGGCCGGCTTCGATATGGTCGAGCAGGCGGCCCGGCGTGGCCACGAGGATGTCCGGCATGCGCGAAAGCATGGCCAGCTGCTTCGGGTAGGGCATGCCGCCCAGGATGCTGGCGCACACGATGCGGCGCAGATGGCGGCCGTACTTGGCGGCGGCTTCCGTTACCTGCAGGGCCAGTTCGCGTGTCGGCGTCAGCACCAGCAGCGACGGCTGCGCGGGCGACGGACGGGGACGCTTGCCCTTCATGCGCTTGGCGGGTTCGGTCGGGCGATTCGTGAGCGGCTTCTCGCTGATGCGCTGGATAGCGGGCAGCATGAACGCGGCAGTCTTGCCCGAGCCGGTCTGGCTCGAAACCAGCAGGTCCTTGCCGGCCAGGAATGCGGGAATGGCCTGTGCCTGAACAGGCGTCGGGTCGTTGTAGTTGGCTTCAGCCAGGGCGCGCAGGATGGCGGCGTCGAGGCCGAGTTTGGCGAAGCCGCTTTCCGGCACATCGGCGGCTACGATCGGGGCTGCGTCGGTGTTGAGCAGGGCGTCGAGCTTGTCGAGCGGGCTCACGGCAGCGGCGGGCGTGGCGGATGCGTCGGTGGCGGAGGCAAAAGGTTGCTCCGCACGGAAATCTTCGTGCTGGGTCATGTCGTACGTACGTATTAAATATGCATGGCACCCCGGGGCAAATGTGATGCTCGAGGGTGGGCGCAAGTGCAAAGTCTTAAAAAAGGCTTCGGCGCCAATCGGTAGGCCGTTCGACAGACTCAGCTGGCAACACGGCGGCAGGCAGGGTGGGCAACTGGCTGATTCATATTCAACCGGTCGATTATCCCTGGCAGGCAAACAGCGCAATGGACTACAGGCTGTTCATCAGGATCGGAGACGAGGCGACGTCAGGTGAGCGGTGCGTTCTGGCCAGGCACCTGTCTGAACTTCGTGTGATGACAGAGGCAGGGAGCAGATATTGGGAGGGCAGCGGATACGCCATGGGCTGATGATGCCGGGCGTGGTGCGGAACTCACAGTGCGAAACTCACGGCGCGAAGTATAGCAGAACACTTATTTTTTTGCTGCACCGCGAAACGGTCAAACACGTGCGCAATCGTAATCAAACGTAAGCAGGCATGTGAATTGTGCGATTCAAGCGCAGCCCGCGTCGCTTGATTGTCGGAGACCGCTGCCTATACTCCAGTGCGCGGGCCACGCCCGCAATGGGGCGGACGGATTCACGTCCCGATGATCCTGCCTTTGGCAAGGTTGGCTTGCCGCTCGGCTCGGGCATTGCGGTCATTGATGCCATCGCCACGTTTCCTCCGACTGTCCGGGTGGTCCGGATGGGCGTCCGCGTCATGGGCGGAATCCATGGGAAACATGCCTGGCACAGGAATGACCGGAATCGCCGGTGACGCAGACCCAGGAGGTCCGGGCCCGTCCGCAACCAAAGCCCGCCAATTGCTTGGCGGGCTTTTCTTTTATCCCTCGCTTTTTCGCTTGTTTCTTTATCGTGCCGGGGATCTTTCGCGCACACACTTCACTTGCGCGGCGTCCCGGTCTCCCGTTCCTCCCCTGCATCCTGCGGCGTGCCCGGAAAACCCTGCGGATACTGGATCAATCGCGTCAGCGATGGTCGTCGATGCGATTGCCAGCGATAGCTGCCGGCCAATCGGGCGCCGCCGATGATGGCGGTCATGGCCTCGCGGTCGAGGTCCATGTTTTCCGACAAATCCTTGATGACGATGACTGCCATGGCGTTCTCCAGCTTGCGGACCTTGCCTCGGCCGGCCGGAACGGCGCCGGTCGGGCGGCGCCAGGGCAGGCGCGGGCCCGATTCAGTATAGGCAAGTGCAGTGGCCGCAGTGGTGCCCGCAATGCGTGGCACCACTGCGGCACGCTGGCCGGGCTCAGACTGCAGCCCAGTTGCCGCCCCATTGCGAGGGCTTCACGTTCAGCGCGATGTTGCCCAGGTCCACGCCGACGATCTTGTTGTTGTTGAACGCGGCGACGTTCACCTGCTGCAACTGCTGAACGTTCTGGTTGATGTTGATATTGACGTTGGCCAGCGGACCCATGTTGCCGGCCTGGCTGAGCCAGCTGTTGCCGCCACGGATGGCGGTAAGCGACTTGCGATCGAGTTCCTTGCTGGCGGCAAGGTCGCGGACGATGATCGATGACATGGTGAACTCCTTCAGGTGCGTGTTGCGGTGGCGCGCGGGGCTGCCGCGCGCCGGTGCGTGTCGATGACGATGTCTTAGCGCCAGACGTTGTTGGTGGCGTTCTGGTTCGTGTCCACCGTGTTGCGCATATGTTCCTGGAACGCCGAGCCGTTGGCGAAGGCGTTGTTCACGCTCTGCATCTGCTGGTTCTGCTGGTCGATCTTCAGGCTGGAGTCGAACGACAGCTTCACGGGGGCGTAGACGCTGGTCCACGGGGCGAAACCGAGGCCGCCGCGTACGGACTTCATGCCGGTGGTGTCGAGGGTGGCGGTGCTGGACAGGTCGAGGATGGTCAGGGTGCTCATGGCAGTCTCCAAATACTCAGGTGCGATGTGGTGTGCGAATTGCGTGTGGTGCGAGTGCGTGCGATGCCGGATCAGACGGCGCCGTAGACGTTGTTCTCGGCGTGCTGGTTCGTCGTCACGTTGTTGTGCATGTTGGCCTGGAACGCCGAGCCGTTGCCGAAGTAGCTCGTCACGTCCTGCATTTGCTGGTTCGACTGGTTGATCTTCACGTCCTTGTCGAAGGACAGCTTGAACGGGCTGTAGACAGTGGTGATGGGGGCGAAGGCAAAGCCACCGCGTACGGCATGCAGTGCGCGGGCGTCGAGGGTTTCGGTCGAGGACAGGTCCTTGATGGTCAGCTTGGTCATGATGGTCTCCAGAAACAGGTAGGTGAGGCTTCGGTGTGATGAGCATCGGGTTGGTGTCGCGCTCGGACCAGATATCGCAGGGAGCGTGCCAGCGCGTGCCACCTGCGCGAATAAATTTTCGAAAGCGTTGTGGCACAAGGCTTTGCGGGCGATGCACACGCGCTGGCATCACTGTGCGAGCGGGGCGGGGAGGGGGAGTGTGATGGCCGCGCGCCAACAGAAAGGTGTTGGGTGTTGGCGCGCCAGCGACGGCTGTGGGCGCCGCGCATCAGTGCGGCATTGCGAATGGCCGGAGTGCGCACTAGTATCCATCGAAGGCCCTGTGCCGTGATGCGACGGATTCGCGGCATGCGCGAGGCCGCAATATAGTCGGCAAGTAGTCAGCAACCCAGTCGGCAACCACTCGTCGGGATGCATCGGATGCCCAGCCTGACCGAACTCATCAGGAACTTTCAGCGCGGCAGCCTCTCGCGCGACGACTTCCTTGCATCGGTAGATCTGGCCCTCAAGGACGATCAAACCGACTCCACCCAGTTTGCCCGCGTGCTCACTGAGGAGCACACGCGCTTTCCCCTGCCTCCGGCGGTCTATGCCGAAGTGATGCACCGCATCGACTCCCATGTGGCCACGCAGTTCGATCCCGTCGACCGTGTCCAGGACATGCATGCTGGCAGTGCAGGCGAAGAGACACGCATCGAACCGGATCATGCGGATCGCAGCGCGCCGGCCACGGGACATCCCTATCAGACGGGCAGCAATACGGGAAGTCAAAGCGGCCACTTCACCGGCGGCCAGATTCCATCGGGTCCCACCAAGGGTGTGGGCGACACGCTCAATGGTCGCTTCGTATTGGAAGAGTGCCTGGGCGTGGGCGGCATGGGCACGGTCTACAAGGCGCTGGACCTGCGCAAGCTCGAAGCGTCGGATCGCAAGCCCTACATTGCGATCAAGGTGCTGAACCTGCAGTTCAGCGGGCATCCCAAATCGCTGATTGCGTTGCAGCGTGAAGCGCGCAAGGCGCAGCAACTGGCGCACCGGAACATCGTCACCGTCTACGACTTCGATCGCGATGGTCCGACTGTTTTCCTTACCATGGAGTATCTGCAGGGCAAGTCTCTCAATCGTGTGTTGCGCGCGCCCGAGTTCACGGGGCTGCCCTATATCAAGGCGATGCCGATCATCGTGGGCATGGGCAGTGCGTTGGCCTATGCGCACGAACGCGGCTTCGTGCATTGCGATTTCAAACCGGCCAATGTGTTTCTCACGGATCGCGGTGAAGTGAAGGTGATCGACTTCGGCATTGCGCGCGGCTTCCAGCAGCCTGCTGACGATGCCGACCAGACCGTCTTCGATCCGGGTTCACTCGGCGGCATGACTCCGGCGTACGCCAGCCCCGAGATGTTCGAGCATCGCGAGCCCGATCCACGCGACGATATCTACGCGCTGGCCTGCGTCAGCTATGAACTGCTGACGGGCAAGCATCCGTACGACCGGGTGTCAGCCACCGAGGCACGCGCACGCAACGTGAAACCCGCGCAGCCCAAGACGTTGTCGCGTACGCAATGGAAGGCGCTGCGCCAGGCGCTGTCGCTCGATCGCGCTACGCGCACGCCAACCGTGACGCGCTTTCTGGCGGGACTCGGCGGACAGCCGGAAAAGGCCAGCCCCGTGGTGCCGCTGCTCGTGGGCGCGGCGATAGCGGGTGTTGCCATCGCCACGGGCGTTGGGTATTACCTGTGGCGGGGCGATGTCAAGGACGGTGGGCAACCAGCGCCTCCGGTGGCGTCCACGCCGGCTACGCAACCTCCGCCTGCACCATCCATCGCCGAACAGGAAGCGCCCAAGCCACCGACAGCGGTGCCGCTCAAGCCAGAAGCCGTGGCCGCCGTGCTCGCTGCCACGCCATGCGCGCTGCTCAATGCCGATATCAAGGGCAATGTGCTGCAGGTGGATGGCTATGTGGCGGAGTCGGCTATCGGCGGATTACGTGACAAGCTCGGCAAGCTGGGCGGCGTGAAGACGCTGAAGCTCGACGCGCAGCCGCTGACAGCGGACAAGTGCGATGTGGTACGCATGATCGCGCCGTACTGGTCAGGCAACCGCAAAGCGGGAGAGAAGGGGGGCGTCGCCTTGCTCCATACGCGCGGCGGCACGCAGTTGACCGAAGGCACACCGCTGGTGCTCGACCTGAAAACGCCGCCGCATGAAAGCTACGTCTATGTGGATTACTTCGTGGCCGATGGCAAGGTGGCGCATCTGGTACCAAGCGCACGCGTGCAAGGGCATCAGGCACCGGCCAGCTACAGCGCGACGATTGGTGATAGCGGCGACTGGGTGATATCGAAACCGTTCGGCACGGAACTGGTGGTGTTGCTGACCACGCCCGAGCCGCTGTTCAAGTCGCGGCGTCCCGATTTCGAGACGCGCCAGGAATATCTGCGCGCACTGGAGAAGCCGCTCGCGCAGATGGCGAGCAAGCATGGGCGCGATCAGGTCAGCGTGGATCTTGTGCAGATCGCCACGCGCGCGAAGTAGCGCACGCGGCATCCATCAGACATCAATTTGCATCGCGCGCCACGCGGAAGCCATTCTGCGATTGCCGCACGCTCGTGCTGTATTTGAAGCGTGTGGAAGAAACCATGTAGCTGGCCCCTTCACGCCATGAACCGCCGCGTATCACGCGGGATGTGCACGCGGGCTCTTCCCAGGCGCGCCCATCGACGGGGGCACCCTTGTACGAGCTGTGCCAGCAATCCGCCACCCATTCCCAGACGCTGCCATTCATATCGTGCAGGCCGAAGGGATTGGCGGTGAACGATCCCACGTTGGCCGGCGCGGCATCGCTCCACGGATCGCCGCAGTCCTTGCAGTTGGCGTTGCCCTTGCTCATCTTGTCGCCCCACCAGAATGCGGAACTGGTGCCGCCACGCGCCGCGTATTCCCATTCGGCTTCGGTCGGCAGACGGTAGGGCTTGCCCGTGGTCTTCGATAGCCATCCTACGTATTGCTGCGCGTCATCCCAACTGATGTCGCGCACGGGTGCGTTCTTCATATCGGCATTGTTGGTGGCGATGCGCGGGCACACGTTCGCATCGGCACACGCGTTCCATTGTTCGATCGTGACTTCGAACTTGCCGATGGCGAATGGCTTGTTCACCACTACGTGATGCGGCGGGCGCTCGGCGGGGTCACTGGTGCTGCTGCCCATCGTGAACGAGCCGGGCCGGATGGTCACCATGACCGGGCACTGCGGACAGTCGCGACTCTCGCCACCGCGTGCTTCGCCGGGTTTGGTTGCAGCAGGTGGTGGAGTCTCCTTGCCTTCGTTCGCCATCGTGACCGTGCCTTGCGAGATCGCGCCGCCCGCGCGCGAACGCGGTTGATTGCTGGCGGCGGGCGGTGTGGATGGCGATGGCGCCGAAGGTGGCGCGGACCGCGCAGCGGGCGGCGGTGTGGGTGCCGGAGCGGGCTTGGCCTCGGCCTTGGGCTCGGGCTTTGCGGCCGGTGCGCTGGGCGCGGCCGATGGCCCTGCCGCGCGGATGCGGTCGAGCCTGGACTTGGCCAGCGCCGCGAACTTGCCGTTCGGATACTGCTTCAGGTAAGCCTCGTAGTCGCCGGCGTAGTTGCTGTTCTTGATCGAATCCCAGAACGAGAGTTCGTACTGCTCGTCGCTGTTCTTGGGCAGGATGCCGGCTTCGGCGGGTGCCACGAGGAAATCGTCGATCCGCATGGCGCCGCCCGCAACGATCGCAACAACGATCGCAGGCAGCGACACCGCTAGTGCTTTCCGCCACATAATCAGCCCCCCTTGAAGCGAATCGGCACGCGGTGTGGAGTTGTCGTGACGTGGTGCCTGCCGTTTCAAGATAGCACAGCGTTTGTGCGGCGAAAGTTCGCTTTTTGCTGGTGGCCGCACTACGCTGAATGACAAATCGAAGCGCGCATCGGAAAGATCGATCAAGAAACCGCTCCCGCGCAACGCATCTCGCGCGGCGTGTGCAGCGGACAGTTCTCCCGGGAGGAGCCGCCATGCCCAGACGATCCCTGTGCCGTGTGCTTGCGGCTGCGCTGCTCGCCACGGGTGCCGCGCTATTCTCCACACTCGCCATTCCGCTGACACCGGCACCCAAGGGTGCCGAGACCTACATCATCTGGCCGGGCGACGGTGCCGTCATCGAGGGCGGAAAACTGTGGGTGCGCATGGGCCTGAAAGGCATGGGCGTGTGTCCCAAGGGCATCGAGCGTCCGAACTGCGGACACCATCACCTGCTGATCGATGTCGAGCTGCCGCCGCTCGACAAGGAAATCCCGAACGACCGCAACCACCTGCACTTCGGCGCGGGGGAGACCGATGCCCGCATCGAACTGCCACCCGGCAAGCACACGTTGCAACTGCTGCTGGGTGACAGCAAGCACGTACCGTTCGATCCGCCGATTTACTCGAAGAAGATCACGATCACCGTGCGCTAGCGCACACGGACTTCAGCGGAGAGCGCCATGACAAAGATCGGACCGAAGCTGTATGGATCGCTGGTGATCGCGACGGTGGCGTGGCTCGGTGCCGGCGCCGTCCACGCGGCCGATGCATCGGCACCTGGCGCCTCAGGTGCGCATGCCGGCCATGCGTCCACGCCCGCCGCCAGTAGCGCGAGCGGAACGGGCCCCACGGCGGCACCGAAGAATGCCTATCTCTATATCGGCTACCCCAACAACAACCAGACGATGCCTGCGGGCAAGCCGATCAAGGTGTGGTTCGGCCTGCGCAACATGGGCGTGGCACCCAAGGACGTGAAGTTTCCGAACACGGGCCACCACCATCTATTGATCGACGTGGACCTGCCGCCGCTGGACAAGGAAATCCCCAACGATCGCAACCACCTGCACTTTGGCGCGGGCGAAACAGAGACCACCATCGAACTGCCACCGGGCAAGCACACGCTGCAATTGTTGATGGGCGACGAGAAACATATCCCGACCAACCCGCCCATCTACTCGAAGAAGATCACCATCTACGTCAAATGACCCGGAGCGATAGAGGCGGGGCGGTCCGCCTGTCTCCGGCGCGGCGCACAGCGATGTGCGCCGTTTTTTTTGTGAGCGTGCCGATGCGCTTTCTATCCCGATTGTTTTCTCCCCTCTCCCGCAACGCGGGAGAGGGGAGAAAACCAGAGGGGAGCAAAAAATGTGGGAAGTAAAACGACACCCCCAACACCACCTGTCTCTCCACACCAAACACCCTGCCGCTCGGCAAACCACCCCCATCACCCGCAATCCCTTACCCCACAACGATTTCCACTTTTTTCAAAGACCTGGCACGCTCCCTGCGATATATGGTCCGAGCGCGACACCAACCCGATGCTCATCACACTGAAGCAACTTTCCTCTCTAGGAGACCATCATGACCACGCTGACCATCAAAGACCTGTCCTCGACCGAAACCCTGAGCGCCTCGTCGCTGCAAGCCGTTCGCGGCGGCACGCTGTTTGCCCCGCGTACGTCGATCTTCACGCCGGTGAGCATTTCGTTCGACAAGGACATCAAGATCAACCAGTCGAATCAACAAATGCAGGACGTGACGAGCTACTTCGGCAACGGCTCGGCCTTCCAGGAACACCTCAGCAACACGGTGCGCACGAACCAGAACGCACACAACAACGTGTACTGATTTGCAGAATGCGCGCGGCACCGGCGTCAAAGTCCGCAAGACGCCGCAAGCCGCACGGGGAGCTTACGCCGGGGAGATTCCTCCACCCCGGCGATTTTTTTGCCCATGCATTGCGTGACGATGCATGCGGGGGTTGCGCTCCGCCAGCGCCGCACCACAATACAGATCGAACGCCAGGACGCACTGCCACGGTCCACTGGCGCTCGGAGCAGGATGCCATCGTGATCGATTTCGCCTTTGCCTCGCGCCGCCCGTTGCCGCATATCGCGGCATCCCTGACCGTGGTGCTGTCCGTGATCGGGATGTCCGGCTGTGCCGACTTCCGTCCTCCCGAATACAAGCGTCCCGATGTGCCCGGCAAGGCCGCGTGGTCACCGAGTGAGTCCGTGACCGTATCGCCTGCCGAGACCATCGTGCCCGACTGGTGGAAGGGTTTTGGCGATCCCTACCTCGACCAACTCGTGGCCCGCGCGTTGAGCGGCAACTACGACATCAAGGTGCTGGCCGCTCGTATCCGCGTGGCCAATACGCAGATTGCCGAAGCTCGCGCGGGTGCGCTGCCGGTATTCGACATCGGCGCGGGTCTCGATGTGAGCAAGACCACCGGCCAGGCTGTCTCGAAGACGTACAACCTGGGTGGCACCGTGAACTGGGACATCGATGTATGGGGCAAGGTGGAGAAGGGCGTGCAGGCGCAGACCGCCGAGTTCCGCGCCACCGAGGCCGACTGGCGTGCGGGATATCTGGCGCTGGCCTCCGATGTATCCATTACGTACTTCACCATCCTGCTGCTCGACGAACAGGTGGAGCAGCAGCGCCGCACGCTGGGCCGCAACAGCGACATCCTCGGCACCTACAAGGCGATGCTGGCCAATGGCCTGCTACCGCAGATCCGCGTGATGCAGCAGCAGGCGGAAATCAATCGGCTGACCACGGATCTGATCGAGCTGCAGCGTTCGCGCAATGTGGCCGAGAATGCGCTGGCCACGCTGGTGGGCACGCCGGCTGGCGAATTGAAAGTACCACCGGGGCGCTTGCAGGACCGCGTGAAGTTGCCTGCCGTACCGGCTGGCCTGCCGTCGCAATTGCTGGCGCGCCGCCCGGACATCATCGCGGCCGAGTACCGCGTGCTGGCCGCGTACAACCTCGTCGGGCAGGCCCGGCTGGCGCAACTGCCGAGCATCAGCCTGACCGCGCGCGGCGGCACGGCCAGCTTTGCGTTATCGGATCTCATGAAATCCTTCACGTTCGGCTTCATGCCGAGCATCAACCTGCCGATGCTCGACCCCAGTGTGAGGGCCCGCGTGAAGACCACCGAGGCCAATGTCGGCGTGGTGGAGAACGAGTACGGCCGCACTGTGATGACCGCGTTCGAGGAAGTGGAAAGCTCGCTCGTGAACGTGGATGCCCACAAGAAGCAGCGCATCGAGTTGCAGCAGCAGGTTGACCAGTTGCGCGTGGTCGGTACGCAGATCGAGGCACAGGCGCGCGAGGGCATTGTTTCGCAACTCGAAGTGTTCGAGTCGGAGCGTTCGCTGCTGAGCGCGCAGCAATCATTGTTGGCCGTCCACCAACAAATCCTGGCCGATACCGTCACGCTCTACAAGGCGCTCGGCGGCGGATGGTCGGACGTCAATGTTCGCAATGCGCCGCCTGCTGATGCTGCAAGCTCGACGGCTGGCCCGGCGACACCCGCCGCCGTCCGCGCGCCGAACGCGGCGCGTTAGCCGCAACACCGCACAAACCGTTTCATCTTTGAAACCCGCACCGTGCGTGCGTTTGCGCAACGCTGCGGCGCAGCGCATTGACTCCCTTCAGGCGTGGCCTACTATGTTCTTACCCGTGACCTGCCGCCTTCGTTCGATGTCTGCCACTGCGCGTGGCGGTGTCGCGTTGCGGATGCGCGCCACGGGCTCCACTGTTGGTTCCGCTGAGACATGACGCGCGACGAAGCACCCTTCCTCGATGTGCCGGTGATGGCGCCGAAAGCGGGTCAGGTGTTCGACGTCCTGCTGATGCCGGTATCGCGCCCCGAGCTCGGCGAGATCCGCATCGACGAGGACCTCTTCGCGATTGGTCGCGGCGAGGCGCCGTTCGCGGCGTATCCCACCGAAGCGGTCTCGGTGCTGTCGCGCCGCCATGCACGCATCTTCTCCGAGGATGGCGCGGTCTATGTGGCTGATCTCGGCAGCAAGAACGGCACGCACGTCAATGGCGATGCCGTGGCGCAGCAGCCCGCCGTGCTGCGTGATGGCGACGAGGTCAGCTTTGGTGCGGGCCTCGCCTATCGCGTGCGCCTATACCCACGGCCCGCAGAACCGGAACCGCCTCGCGTGGCGGTTACCCTGGCGCCGATGCGCGAGGATCTCGGGCTGCAGCCGGTGATCGTGACGGGCTTTCCGTTCATGGTCAGCAAGGCCGATGACACCTTTGCGCGCTATCGCGACGACTATCCGCATCAGGTGAACTACCTGTCGCGCCGCCATGCGCACCTGTTCCTGAAACAAGGCGTGCCGTGGATCGAAGATCTCGGCAGTACCAATGGCACCTTCGTCAATGGTGTGCGGTTGCGCGAGCAGTCGATCCGCCTGGAGCCCGGCGACGTGCTGGCCTTCGGCGGCAGCCATTTCGTCTACCGCGTGCAGATCGAGTACGAAGCGGACGCCGATGCCACGGCCACGAAGACGTCGCTGTTCGTCGCGCCGGTCGCATCGCCCGAGGCGCCCCAGTCGACAGGCGCGGCGGCGCTGCCGGTCGACGTCGATCCCGACAAGACCACGTTCGTGGGTGCGGCGGATTCGTTCCTCGATATTTTCTGCGTGGATTACCGCGCCGCGCAGGAAGACGAGATCAATCCCGAGTCGCCGCCCGATACCTCGGCCGATGCGGCACATCGTCCCGCCCCGCGCGGCAAGGTGACGATGATGCTCGTCGAGGCGATGCGCAGCTTCGGCATTCGGGATCGCCATCAACTGGAACGCGCCGCGCGCGTGGCGATCCTCGTTGTGGCGGTGGTAGTCATTGGCGGTGCATACATCTGGTGGCGCGGAGCACCGGATCGCTCGCTGCAGGAACTTGTCGATCAAGGCAAGTACGTGCGCGCAGCCGAAGTGGCGGACAAGGTACTGTCCCGCCACCCCGACAACGCGCAGTACCAGACGCTCGGCGCCGAAGCGTTGATGCGGGGCTATGTGCCGCAATGGTCGGCACGCCTGCAAGCCAATGATTTCGACGGCGCCGCAACGGTTGCCGGCGAGATGCGCGCGCGCAGCCAGAATAATCGCGATGGGCAGGCATTGATCGCGCAACTGGCATGGGTGAGCGACCTGGAGCGTTATATCGCGGCGCGTGGCGGTGTGGAAGGGCCGGTGAAGATGTACGCCGATGCATCGAAGATTCGGGAACTCGTGCGTTGGTGGGATGAGGACACCGCATCGCATCAGCGCCTGCTTGGCCGCATCGCTAACGATGTGCCCGCCTTCCGAGATGTCTATGCGCGCGCCTTGAGCGATCTGCGCCGGCTGCGCAATGATGATTCGGTGTATCTGGCAGCAATCGATCGACTCGATGCTGCGGTGGCGACCGAACTTGGTCGCGACCAGCCCGAGGCATTGCAGCCGATGCTGGCGGAATACAAGGACAAGTATCCGCGCCTGTCCGGTCTGGATCGCGTGGAATCGGATCTGAAGCAATACACGGGTCTGGTGCAGTCGCTGCGCGCCCGCGCGCCCGGTGCACTCGTGGCGCAGATGCAGAAGCTGAACCTGACCACACCGCCGTTCCAGGCGCAGTACCAGAAGCTCAAGTCGAAGCTGCCCGCCGACGATGTGCAGCGGCAGTACGCGCTGGCGAACAAGGCGTGGGAGCAGGGCGACAGCACGCAGACCATCACGGCGTTGAAGGCCATCGGTAGCGGGCCATGGGCGGACGATGTGGCGAAGGATGCCGCGCACAAGGAACAAGTTGCCACGCAGTTCGCCGCCGTGAAAGCGGCAAAGGGTGCGCCCGGCTACGAGGAGCAGTTGTTGGGCTTCTATGCATCGCTAGATCCCGAAGCCGATGCGTATTACGTGAAGACCATCGACGCCGATGTGCAGGCGATTCGCGATGTGGCGCTGCGGCGCGCCAACCAGTTGCTGAATCGCGCAGCCACAAGCTGGCGCCAGTATCGCAATAACGGATTGATTGCCGGCGAGCAGCGGCTGGATGCAGGTATCTCCGCAAAATTCCGCAGCCAGGCGAAGTTGCTGGCCGATGCGCAGGCCGATGCGCGGCAGGGGCTACGCATCTACGCGCAACTGAAGATCGAGGATTCCACGCAGTGGGACACGATTCGTGACGACATCCAGTCCGAGATCGATTCGCAGCGGCGCTCGCTCAATGATTTGCGCATGGTGCTCGATCCGGCGGTGCTCAAGACCAAGCTGTCATTGGTGGGCGAGGGCAGCAAGGGCGATGGCACCGAGAGCAAGGATGCCAGCAAGGAAGTCAATGTAGGGGCGGGAGGCAAGCCATGAAGGACGACAACCGCGACAGCCAGCTTCGCCCGTTGACCGAGGCACTCGAAGATCACAGTGCAGAAGGCATCGCATTGCTCAGTGCAGAACCGCGCCGGCTCACGCTGCTGACGGTGGTCGCCACCGCCGGGTTGCTGCTCTGCGCATTGATCTGGTCGTTCTTTGGGCATGCCGATGTCATCGTCACTGCGCAGGGAACGCTGGCACCGGAATCCGAGGTGCGGCGCTTCTATGCACCCGTCGATGGCGAACTGGCCGATCTCTATGTGGCCGAGGGACAGCCGGTATCGAAAGACGACGTGGTGGCGCGGCTCAACGCGCGCGGTGCCATCGAAGCGGCGGCCAACGCGTTGCAGGCGCAACTGAAACTCGAAGATGCCGAGCGCGAATGGAAGCAGTTTCCCGAGCGCAAGGCATTGCTGGAGCGTCGCGCGCTGGCGCTGAAGCAACAGATCGAACTGGGCACGCGTCAACACGAAAACCGTTTGGCCGAGGGCACGACGCGGCTCGCGGAGCAGCAGCGCGCGCAACTGGCCGAAGCGCGCAGCAATCTCGACAATGCACGACGCGCGCGCGATTTCGCGCGTCAGGAGCAGGATCGCTACGCACGGTTGTTCGCCCTGCCGGCAGGCGGTGGGGTGTCGCAGTCGCAGGTGGAAGCCAAGCGCGCCACCACGCAGCAAGCCGAGAACGATCTACGTGTGGCGCAATCGCGGTTGAGCGAACTCGACGCACGGCTGGCGCAGCAATACACGCAGGCCAGTGCACAGTTGGAAGGCAGCGGCCAGGAGCTGGCTAGCCTGCGCGTGCAATACGATGCGGCCGCTCGCGAGATCAGCACCACCGAAGACAAGCTGCGGCTGCAGGTGCAGACCGCGAGGCTGGTGGCCGAGGCCGCGGCGCGCATCAAGTTCGAGAACATCGACAAGGACAACTTCCTGCTGATCCTGGCGCCGGTGTCGGGCGTGATCACGGATGTCACGTCGACGCAGCGTGGCGACAAGATCCAGGCGAATGCGCCGCTCGGTGGTATCGCGCCCAAGGATGCGCGGCCAATGTTGCGTATCGAGATCGCCGAGCGCGACCGCGCGTTTCTGCGCGAGGGCTTGCCAGTGAAGCTCAAGTTCAGCGCGTTTCCATACCAGCGCTATGGACTGATCGCGGGCACGCTCGAATATATCTCGCCCGCCACCAAGCCATCGGGCCCGGACAAGCAGCCCGTGTACGAGGGCCGTGTGCGGCTCGCGCAGGACTTCTACAGCGTGGGCAGCAGCAAGTATCCGCTGCGCTACGGCATGACGGCCACGGCGGAAGTCGTCGTGCGCGAGAGGCGCTTGATCGATCTGGGACTGGACCCGTTCCGCCAGGTGGCCGGCTGAAGAGTATCCGAGACATAGCGACAGAAAAAGGAAGAGGAGCGAGCCATGACCGCCATCGTCCGTATCGACGAAGAAGTGATCGGCGTCGATGAATTCGTGAGAGTGCTGAAGCTGACGGGGCAGTTCGAGCCGCTGGTGGAGCAACTGGTGCGAGACAAGCTGACCGCGCACGCGGCGCGGCGCCATGGCATCCAGCTCGCGCCCGAGGATGTGCAGGAGCGCGCCGACCAGTTCCGCCGCGTACACGGCCTGCATCGTGCTACCGACATGAATCACTATCTCGACGCGCTGAACATCACGCTCGATGAATTCGAAACCTTCATCACGGACAGCCTGTATCAGGAGAAGATGCTGGATCAGGTGGGCACCGACGCCGCCGTGGAAACGTACTTCCAGTTGAATTCTCCGAAGTTCGACAGCATCGAGGTCAGCCACATCGTGGTGGATACCGAAGGCAAGGCGCGCGAGCTGGTGTCGTACCTGCAGGATGATCCCGAGAGCTTTGACGAGATGGCACGTGAACATTCGATTGCCGATACGCGCGAGCAGGGTGGCGATATCGGCAAGGTGCTGCGCGGCTCCCTCAAGGGCGATATCGAGGCCAAGGTCTTTAACGCCGAGCCGGGCGATCTGCTCGGGCCGTTCCCCGCACCGGATCGTTCGTTCTTCGAAGTCTTTCTGGTGCGCGCGAAACATCCCGCAAGGCTCGATGCCGATGTGGCCGTGGAGATCAAACGGCTATTGCGTGAGGAATGGCTAATGGCGAGGGCGCAGGAACATGTCATCGAAGCCCGCTAGCGAGCCGGTCAGCCCGGCATCGTCGGTTGCCGCGCTGCCGTTGGCCGACTTCCTCGCGACGGTGGAGATCCTGACGCCACTGACGCGTGACGAGATCGAGCGGCTGGCCGCCAGTGCGCGCACGCTGACGTTTGGCTTCGGTGACACGGTGTGCAATGCGGGCGAACCGGCCGATGGCATCTTCATCGTGCGCAGCGGCTCCGTGCGCGTGTTCAACGAGGAGCACGGCAAGGAAATCAGCATGGGTGTTCGCAAGACCGGCGAGGTGTTCGCCGACATTGCGCTGCTGCGCGAGTATCGGCACGAATCGTCGGTGCGTGCGTCGGGCAAGACTGAACTGATCATGATTCCGCGCGCGGTCTCCGAGCCCGTGGTCGGCGGCAATCCGGCGGCGCTCGCATTTATCACCAGCTATGTGGCCATCAGTTCGGCAGGTGGCTTCGTGGCGCGGTTGTTCGACCTGCGCGGCAAGCTCGACAAGACCGAGCTGGAAGATGCCGTGCGCAGCGTCGGTGTGAAACGCGTGACGGCGGGCAAGCCGATTCTTCAGCAGGATGGCCGCGACGATCGGCGGCTCTATGTGGTGCGGCAGGGCACAGTGCGCATCGAACGCGAAGAAGATGGCGACACGTTCGCACTGGCCACGCTGGGGCAGGGCGATATCTTCGGTGAGCGCGCATGCGTGATGCGGCAGGAGCAGATCGCATCGGCCATCGCCGAGACCGATGTGCGGCTGCTGGTGATCCCGGAGAAGACCGTGCAGTTGATCCTCGAACGCAACGCGCGGTTGCGCGAGGTGCTCGAAGACCGCATCCGCGTGGTGGATCGCGAACTGCATCGGCAGAAGAAACTTGCGGAACGGCGCAAGCGGCCTGTGCTGCTCGACCTGCATTCCAAGCCCGAGATGGGCGAACGGTTGATCCGCCGCTTCGCACTGGTGGAGCAGGCCGAGGAAATGGATTGCGGTGCCGCGTGCCTGGCGATGATCTGTCGCCACTACGGCATTCCGATGACGCTCGGCAAGCTGCGCGAACTGGCGAACGTGACCACCGCGGGCGCCACACTCGACAGCCTGGCGCGTGCAGGCGAATCGCTTGGCTTTACTGCGCGCGGTGTGCAATGCACGCGTGATGCACTCGAAGGATTCGAGCTGCCGTTCATCATCCACTGGGAGGGTTACCACTACGTGGTGGTCTATGGTGTGTCGAAGCGCCATGTCTGGGTGGCCGATCCGGCCATCGGCTTCCGCAAGATGAGCGCCGAGGAATTCGAGCGCGGCTGGAGCGGCACATGCCTGCTGTTCTCACCTGGTGCGCAGATGACCGAGCTGGCGGTGTCGCGCTCGCCGTGGCTGCGCTTCATCAGCTATCTGGCACCGTACAAGCGCATTCTCGCGCATCTGTTCCTCGCCACGTTTGTGATTCAGCTACTGGGCGTGGTGCCGCCGCTGATCATCCAGAACATTCTCGATGGCGTAGTAGTGCATCAGAACGTGGGGCTGCTGCACCTGCTGATACTGGGGCTGATCATCTCGAACCTGTTCACGCAGTTGATGGTGACCATACGTGCGTACCTGGCCAACTTCATGGTGCGCAACATGGATTTCGCGATGATGTCGCACTTCTTCAAGCACACGTTGTCGCTGCCGCTGTCGTTCTTCGCCAAGCGCAAGACCGGCGACATCTTCGCACGTTTCCAGGAGAACCAGACGATCCGCGCCTTCCTCACGGAATCGACGGTGACCACCGCGCTGAACCTGCTGATGGTGTTCATCTACTTCAGCATCATGTTTCTCTACAACGTGAAGCTGACGCTGCTGCTGATTGCGTTCGTGATCCCCATCGCGCTGCTGACCGTGCTGGTGACACCGAAGATCAAGAGCTATGCGCGCGAGGTGTTTGCCGCGTCAACCGATGCCAAGTCGTATCTGATGGAGACGCTCGGCGGTGCAGAGACCGTGAAGGGCATGGGCATCGAACGCCCCGTGCGGCTGCGCTGGGAACGCAAGTACGCCAAGGCGCTCGACAAGCAGTATCAGGCGCAATCGTTCCACATCCTCGTGGGGCTGGCGAGCCAGTTGCTCAATGCCGCTACGACGATCACGATCCTGTGGGTCGGGGCAACGCTGGTGTTGGAGCGTGAACTGACCATCGGGCAGTTGATCGCATTCAACGCCTTCATGGGCAGCGTACTCGCCCCGCTGATGGGATTGGTAGCGCTGTGGGGCCAATTGAACGATGCGGGCGTGGCAATGGAACGGCTGGGCGACGTGCTTGATCTCGAACCCGAACAGAAGCCGCAGGATGTGATGTCGCGCGTATCGCTGCCCGACCTGCAGGGCGAGATCCGCTTCGATGGCGTGTATTTCCGCTATGGCGGCGATGACACCGCGTACGTGCTGGAGAACATCAGCTTCCATATGCGGCCGGGCGAGATGGTGGCGATTGTCGGGCGCAGTGGGTCGGGCAAGACCACGCTCGCCAAGCTGCTCGTGGGCTTCTACAAGCCGAGTGAAGGAACGATGACGGTGGACGGCTACGACATGAACGTGATCGACACCGAGTTCTTCCGTGCGCAAGTGGGCTATGTGATGCAGAGCAACCTGCTGTTCTCGGGCACGGTGGCGGAGAACATTGCATGCGGCGATGACAGCCCCGACCGGCGACGCATCGAGGAAGTGGCGAAGATGGCCGATGCGCACGCGTTCATCTCCAAGCTGCCACTTGGCTACGAGCAGATGGTGGGCGAGCGTGGCATCGGTCTCTCCGGTGGGCAGATTCAGCGGCTATGCATCGCCCGTGCGCTGTATCACGATCCGCGCCTGCTGGTGTTCGACGAGGCCACGTCGGCGCTCGACACGCAATCGGAGAGCAACATCCTGGCGAACATGCAGGACATCCTGCGCGGCCGCACGGCGGTGATCATCGCGCACCGCCTCAGCACGATCATGCAGGCCGACAAGATCCTGGTGCTGTACGAAGGCGCCATCGTGGAGCAGGGTCGGCACGAGGAACTGATCGAGCGCCGGGGCATGTACTACCAGCTGGTGCAGAAGCAATTGAGCGCGGCGTGACGGGATGACACCATGAAGCTCTATAACCCCACCTCGTCTACATCGCCCGTCACGTCCTCCGTCACGTTCGCGGGACTGATCGAGAAGATCGAGATATTGCGCTCGACGCTGCGCTGGTCGTCGCGGCTCGAACGTCCCGAGATCGAGAAGCTGCTCAAGCAGGCCACCACGCTGCGCGACGAGGTGATGGGCCTCTCGCACAAGGAACGTTTCGTAGCGGCGGCCTCTGCCACGGGGGAAGCCGAAGTAGCCGAGGTGGAACCTGTGGAGATGTCGTCGCGCGAACGACGCCAGGCGCTGATGGAACGCAGCTTCATCTTCGAGGGCACCTTCGGCGACAACCCCAAGTTGCTGGAGGCACTGGAAATCGCAGAGAAGGCATCGCCTACCGACTTGCCCGTGTTGATCGACGGAGAAAGCGGCACCGGCAAGGAACTGATGGCGAAGGTGATTCACGCCAATGGCTCGCGCACCGACAAGCCGTTTATCTCGGTCAACTGCGGCGCCATTCCCGACAGCCTGCTCGAATCCGAGCTGTTCGGCCACAAGAAGGGCGCGTTCACGGGCGCCGCCAACGACCGTCGCGGCAAGTTCGAAAGCGCACATACGGGCACCATCTTCCTCGACGAAATCGGCGAGTTGCCGCTGACCGGGCAGGTGAAGTTGCTGCGCGTGCTGGAGGCGCACGAAATACAACGCGTGGGCTCCGACGAAGTGATCGCTGTCGATACGCGTATCGTCGCCGCCACGAACAAGGACCTGCGCAAGATGAGCGAGGAAGGCACGTTCCGCGAAGACCTGTTCTATCGACTCAGCGTAATCCACGTCACACTGCCCGCCCTGCGCGAACGCCGCGACGAAATCCCGCTACTGGTCTCCTACTTCGGCGACGAAGCGGCAGGCATGCTCAAGCGCCGCCCCATCAAACTCACACCACGCCTGCGCGACTTCCTGCTGCACTACGGCTACCCCGGCAACATCCGCGAACTGCGCAACCTGATGTACCGGCTCTCATGCCTGGCCGGAGACACTGCGGATTTCGTCCACCTGCCACAAGACATCCGCCCGAAGCCCGCCGGATTGCAAGCCGCCACCGGACCCGCGATCGCCGGGAAAGCCATCGTGACCGACATCGGCACCGCCCCATCGCTAAGCGAAGCCAAACGCGCCGCCAGCGACGAAGCCGAACGTGCGTTTCTCGAACGTGGTCTACAGGAAGTCGGCGGCACGGTAGCGGAACTGGCGCGCCGCTTCGACATGAACCGTTCGCATGTGCAGATGTTGCTGAAAAAGCACGGGATTCATTCGAAGGATTTCAGGAACAATAGTCGGCAGGTGGAGGGGAAGTAGGGAGGGTCAAACGTCAGGTGATGCACGCACCTGCATATTGCTGCGTGGTAGCCAGAAGTTTCTCAAGGCTTCCCTGATTAGCGGATACTCAAGCGGTTCACGTTTCCGAGGCTTCTCTATCTTGTGGGCAAGAAAATCGGCGATAGCCTTTGCCTGAGGCTTCGTCAGCGTCGAAAACCGGTAGATTGCGTTGTCCCACTCCGTAAGGGCACCATATCTGCGTGGATTGACAAGTTTGTCTCGTTGCTCGTCGGTCATCCCAAGCGTAAGCAGGAGAGTGAGGTCGTTGTTCTTGAAGTGATGTCCATCAAGCTCCCTCAACAGATAGGCGGGCAGGAAGTATAGAAACGACTCTGCAGAGAACAACAAGAGTGCTGGATAGCGATCCAGGTCGTTATCGGAAAGTTCATTCCATAGTTTTCCGATGAAAATTTTCTCCACCAGTGCCGGCTCGGGACCTTCCCCTCTTGCAACGACGCACCAATGGGGTGGAGGTTTGACTTTCCTGAATGCTTCGATGATTGCTGCGGCAACTTCCTGCTTGGTCATTCATTGCTCCGAAATCTGGCTTGATTGGTTGTGACGGAGACGTTCTCAATGACAATGAGAAAAACGGGTGGGTCACAGGCGCCATACAGGCAGTCCTTTGCTTCGGGGAAGCCAGTAATTTTTCATGGCTTCCGACATCAGCTGATGGCCATAGGAGTCATCCTCCCGAGATTCCTCTATCTTGTAGTCAAGGAAGGCGACAACTGCGTTGACTTGTTCTTTCGTCAGCGTTGCAAAGCGATGGATCGCGCGGTCCCAGGACGTCATGGCACCGTACCTGCATGGGTTGACGAGTTTGTCCTGCCAAACTTCGGTTAAGCCGCTCGTAAGAGTAAATGCAAGTTCGTTCTGCTGAAAGTAGTGTCCATCGAGTTCTCTCAGTAAATAGGCCGGCAAAAAATATCGAAAGGCCTCTACTGAGAAAAAACACAGCGCTGGATCGCGATCAAGCTCGTCATCGGTAAGTTCGTTCCACAGCCTGCCAGAGAAAGTTTTTTCAACGAGAGCGGGCTCGAAACCTTCGAGACTGTCGACGATATGCCACTCTGGTGGAGGTTCGACGCTGCTGAAAGCTTCAATGATCGCGACAGAAATATCCTGCTTGCTCATTCAGAAACACTCCAGATTTAGTTGAGTTGCCAATGAAGATCACTCGCCTGCAAACTAGAAATGCTCAGTTCCACAGCCCGCTCAACCCTGCATCTGCGCCATGCCATTCGCCACTCTCTGGGGGGCTGCTTTCCTTTACCCATTCAAGGAAGGCGACAATTGCCTCTGCTTGTTCAACGCTCAGGCTCGTGCGGAAGGCTTTCCATTCGGCGCGAGGCTCGTTCTTCGGGTTCGTGGGAAGCAGGGCGTCAAGTGCCATGTGCAAATAATCATCGCTTTGCATTACCGCGACCAGCAACGACGGTAGATAGTAGTTGAAGAATTCGCTGCTCGTCGCGAAACGAATGAACGATGGCGACACACAGCGATACCAGTGCTCAATCGATATCTCCGTCCACATCCGTCCATGGAATTTTTGAATGTCGTCATCGACTTCGTAGTCGGAGATGCTATCAGGTCGTCGATGTCCTTGAGGGATTGGAAAGATAGGGAAAGCAGAGCGAATGATTGATGCAACCTGAGCGGCTTGGCGATCGGGATCTAAGCGGTTCATGACAATGAGAAGAACGGGCCAGAAAGGTCGTCAGAGTTCATGAGGTGTTCCGGTGTATGGGAACTCGGGGCTCAGGTTAGAAGTAACCCGAGCCTGCAGGTCAATCGTTCGGCGTCTCGGAAGCTAGGATTTCTTCGGAGGCACAGTCCCGTCCTCAGACCACAGATAGTCCTTGAACATTTCATGATAAACAGGGTATTGCAACAGAACCTTCTCACCAATGAAGACAGCGGCTTGCTCGAATGTCATTTGGCTAAGCGTCTCATTTTTAATGGCGTTCGAAGGCGTCGAAAGCCTGTCAGGAAATCGGATAAGAAGGGCTTCCTGTTCCGGGTCGTAAGCGAATTCGATTCTTTTCAGATGGTTCATGGCTATAGCGGAGTATCAAATCCGGCCAAAGGTGTTGTAATACCTGCAGGACCTTTACGGAGACATTCTCCGTATCGCTGGGCTGCAGACGCCAAGCATATTTTGACTCCCGCGATCATGTAGCGAGCTTTCACGACACCTTGGCAGTTGCCGACATCGATATCGTACCGCCTGTCGCAGTCGCCTCCGTCACCGCCATCATCACAGACATTTAGCTTGGAGGCTCCATAGAATGTCCCTCCTATATGCCGGATCGTAGCGAGGACTGCGTCCCCGGCCCTGTTCGCGACTGAATCGATGTAGGACAGCAACGGGTCGTGCTTTGCGGCGTTGCCCTGCTCTAGTACGTCGGCAGGCGCTGGCCTGGGAGCCATACCGGGTCCCGATTGCCCACCCCCACGGTTAACCGGGTTTCTAACAAGAGGGGAACCAGCCTGCGCATTAGCGTCCGCAAACAACGACTCCAACCATGTCTTGAAGATATTCCAGATCGACCTAAGCCAACCAGCTTTTTGCTTCGACTGAGGTGCATTGGAGGGCGCGGCAGCGGCGCGGCCAAACGGATTGTCAGATATAGCGGAAAAGACCTCCGGCGTCACATCTGCAGGCAACCAATACGCTGCCACACGGTGTGCATCGTCGTACTCCAGCTCAAATCGAAACGTACCGGGCCCTGATACTGTCGTTAGGAATCCGACTTGGTTGTAAGCGTAGACGACCACATCGGTACCTCGTTGGTACCGTGTCATGTTGCCCCGGCTGTTGTACTGGATTTCAATCTGCCTGCCGGCCGTATCAATCGCAGTAAGGAGTCTTCCAGCGCCGTCGTAGCTGAGAGCCCTGCCGGTCTGCCCTCGGGGGTTCGTTAAGGTTGCCAGATTTCCTGCTGCGTCATATGTGTACGTCCATCGCGCAGTCTCCGCGTTGTCAACTGTATCCAGTGCTGTCACAGCAAGTCCGCTAGCGTCATACTCCCGGCGCATACCAGTGCGCTGGCCGATTTGGGCTGCACTGAACCCGGCAGCGCCGCTCTGATCGTTCGTCGCATTGGTGGAATAGCTGAGAGTTTGGCCCGAGGAATCGTAGGTGAAGAAGTCCATCCGCCCTGGTGAAGCAATCTTCAGCGGCAGATTCCATGTCGGATGCCACTCGGTGGTTGTGGTCTTAGCCGCCGCAGTCCCATACCCCTCGATGCGTTGTGTCTCACGACCCTGTGCGTCGTGGCTGTATCGGGTCTCATTGCCGTCGAAGCCAACTGTGCCGGAGATGTTGCCTGCGGCATCGTATGCAATGGATTTTGCGCCGCCTTCCTCGGGCACTGGACCTTCGATGGAAGAGGGTAGCAAGCGATTGCCGACGCGTGTCTGCTTGTAGAGCGTAGCGGGTGTGCCACGAGGATATGTGCGCGCGGTGGTGAGTTCATTGCTGTAGACCAGCGTGCGGTTGTTTACCCCTCCGGCCAGTTCTGTGCTGGTTACGCGGCCGTCTCCATCGTAGGTATAGGTCGAGAACCGGACGCCGGCTTCGTCGGTGATCCCTGTCAGGTATTTCGCATTCGTTGTCGAATAGCGCGACATTTCATAGTGATACGTCCGTCGTGTTCCGTCCGGGTGTGTCACGAACTCCAGCATGCCCCACTGGTTGTAGGCGTACTGGGTGGTCTGCTCCGTGGGATCGGTGATTGAGGTAATACGTCCTGCACCGTCGTACTGGAAGCGATAGCGCCGTCCGAAATGACTGACCACCTCTATCAGCTTTCCGCCCGGGTCGTAGCGCAGGTTGGTTGTCTGTCCATTTCGAGCGCTGATCGACAGTAGGCGGCCACGAGCGTCATAGATCTCGATGGAATCATCGTCGGCATGAAAGTATCGCCAGCCGATGGCACCGTTTGTCTGGGGCTCAGGTGTGATGGTGTCGCGCCCGGAGGTTGAAGCCCAGCCCGTCGCAGATTTTCGGAATGTTCTGGCCGAGCCGTCAGGGCGCAGCGCAGCAATCGTTTCGCTAGATGGAGTCGGAACCTGTATCTGCCTGTTCCATTGGTGTACCCAGTTGGGGCCGAAGGAATCTGAGGCGGCGAAGCGCACGTTTGAATGGTAGGAACGCTGAAGTGGCGCGACATGTTCCGTTCCGGGGATATCGATTTCTGTCTGGGCCTTTGCGCCAGTGCCAACCGAGACTGGATTGCCGATCTTGCAGCTGTCATCCTCGATGTCCCTGACAGGAGTGGTGACAGACCAGAAGAATGGTCCGCCACATCGCTCATTTTCCCGCGCGGCGCTGCGGGGCTCAGAGCCATCGGGTGCGCAACGTGGCGTGGAGTGAACGAACGCCCCATAAACACCGTCCCAGCAATCCCGATCGGCTTTGTGGTACTCCCATTTCCGGCTCGTATAGAAGTGACCATTCAGGTTGTCGCAAGCTTCCTCGGGGGTCTTAAAGTAGCCCGGGACTCCGGGGGTATAGAAGTACTCGACAGGCGCATAAGCAAAGGACACGCACGGCAACACCATGACGGCGCAGGCGAACAGACGGGCCATGCGCCGAAGCACACCAGCAAGTGGATGCATAGGGCAGAAGATCGCAGCAAGATTCGGAAACGATGCTGCGCTTGTCCTGCGAACGGACGGCAACACCACCGTCCGCTATTTCTGCTGAATCCGATACTGCTCGCAAGGAAAGACTGGCGTCGAGCCGCTGCAATTCGCAATGGCTTGCGTTCCATCAAACGCAGCCCCTCAAACCTCCGGATTCAACAACGTCATATCCGAGCCACCGCCCATATCCTCGGCGCGGATGACGACGATCGATACGTTGTCGCGTCCGCCATGGGCTAACGCGCTCTTGAGTAACGCATCGGCAGTGGTGACGGGTTCCTGGCCGAGGTCGAGTAGTTCGGCGATCTGCGCGTCTTCGACTTCGTTGCTCAGGCCATCGCTGCAGAGCAGGAACACATCGCCATCCCCGATTTCCAGCGTCAGCAACTCCAGGTCGAGCTTAGGGGCGGCGCCCACGGCGCGTGTGATGGTGTTGTGCGCGGGATGATGGCGGGCTTCCTCGGCCGTGATCAGCCCGCGTGCCTTGAGGCGTTCCACCTGGCTGTGGTCGCGCGTGAGTTGCTTGAGGTGGCCGTCGCGGAACAGGTAGAGGCGGCTGTCGCCCGCCCAGAGGCAACTGCAGCGGCGCTCGCAGGCCATCAGCATGACCACGGTGCTGCCGATCACGCGCACCTTCATGCGCTGCGCTTCGTCGATCAGCAACTGGTTCACGGTCTGAATGGCGATGCGCGCGTGCTCCACGGCGGCGTCGAGGTTCTCGGCCGCAGGCAGCGCCGTGAGCGCCTGGACGATCGCGCGGCTGGCGAATTCGCCGACGGCGTGGCCGCCCATGCCATCGGCTACTGCCCAGATGCCGCGCTCGGGGGCGTCGAGGCAGGCGTCCTCGTTGCGTTCACGCACCAGTCCGACGTCGGTGGACGCGGCGGAGATCCAGCGGAATTGCGATACGCAGGTCACGGTGTGCTCCGGCGCGGACCCATGAGTCGCCGCGCGAATGGCGCCCCCCGGGGCGGCCGTCAGGTGTTGGGGGTACCGCGAAGGTCCTGCTGTTTCATGCAGGACTCAGACCAATCGTCCCTTGTTCCGGGCGTCCATCGCAGCGTCGACTGTGATGGTCGAATTCGGCGCGTTGTTCTGGACGTTGACGTTCTGGAACTGATTGTTCATCTGATCAGCATAGAAGCTGTAATTGATCTCGTAAAAGTTCACGACGGGCAACGTGCTCGGACGCGCCGCGACGTAGGGCTGAATCCAGCCGAATACCCACGGCGCACCGCCGCCCCGGACAGCCGACATGGCGCGGAAATCGAGTGTGCGATGGGCAGCAAGATCGCGGATGGTGAGCGTGGCCATGATGGTCTCCTGAGGGGTTCTGGCGCGGGTATCCACTTAGCGCAAGCGCTGTGCCATGCGGTGCGGTGATGTTCTCGTTGCTTAATCTGGGCTTTGGAGATCAGGCGGCGCATAAACGGTTGGTCAGCGACCAACACCGTGCCAGTCGAAGGTGGATGGCAACCACCACCCCGTTGCAAAGGCGTATTCCATTGCGAGCTGCTGCGGTTTTCACCGCGGCTGGCGCAGGGAAACCAACACAATCGCCCATCATCTGTCGGCGCAATGCCGACGCTCCGCATGGGTCAAATCCGGGCAATCTCCCGCAAAGCGTTGTCCTGCCGTGATTTCCCTCACTGGCACGCTTGATGCGGTTGGTGTGGCAACAACGCAGCGCTGGCTGCCAGCCACAGACACCGAACCGAGAACCGCCATGAACACCCAAGACCAACAACAAGCCGAAAGCCAGGACCTCTATCTGGTGGGCGCCCATCTCGTGACGGAACGTAATGGCTACGTTCACCATGGCATCTACATCGGCAGCGGCCGGGTCATCCACTACGCCGGCTTCTGCCACACCCTGCACGCTGCCCCCGTCGAGGAAACCTCGATCGAGCAGTTCGCCGACGGCCACACGGTGGCGGTCAAGCTCGAACCCTGCGCCCGGTTCGTCGGCACCGAAGCCGTGTCCCGCGCCCGCAGCCGCCTCGGTGAAGACCACTACCACCTGCTGACCAACAACTGTGAGCACTTCTGCACGTGGTGCCTGCTCGGACAAGCCCGCAGCGAACAGGTGGAAACCTGCCTGCGTCACCCGCGCACCGCCGCCATCACCGTGCTGCACATGGTCCGCGCCCTGCTGACCGGCCGTCATGGCGGTGGCATGCAGGCCGCCTGAATCCATCCACATCGAAGAACGAAACCAGGGAGACCATCATGCCAGGACTGATCGATTGGGAAAGCTGCAACGCTCGCCGCGGCCGCGCCTGCCACCGCCTCAGCGCACCGGGCACCCGCAACGCCGCCAGCACCCGTCACGCAGCCGGTGCCGGCACCTCCCGCCGTGGCGGCAGGGTGGTCGAGTTTGCTATACTGCGCCCCGTCTCACCACAAGCCCGCCACCGCGCGGCCACCGTGGCATGCAGACGGTCCGCTCGCCGTAGTTCAATGGATAGAACGAGCGCCTCCTAAGCGCTAGATACAGGTTCGATTCCTGTCGGCGGGACCATAATCAAGTCGGGCCATTTCACCCGGTCCAGCTTGTCGCTCTCCCAGCAGCCCAATGTGGGCAGAGTTTTCTGATCCAGCGTCCTATTTCTCGACGGCCACTTCAATGAACATCGAGATACGGAAAGGGAGAAATTCGATCCCCCAATTTGCTAGAAGAAGCAAGAAGCTAACAGGATCAGGCGTCTGTTTAGGGGGGGCGAATCAGGGAGTTCGCAGGCTCGCAACAAAGTTGATGTTCCGTTGTCTGAGTCTGGTTCTGGCGACCTGCCGAGAGCTATATACCTGCGTTAGCGCGATGCAGAAAAAACACTACGCTTGGTGTGGTGGCGTCAACGCGCGCACGCACCGAGTTCAGTAGGCGACGGCTCGTTGAACCTCCGGTGATAGTGATAACCCCCTGAATAATGCGCTGATCCCCGTCTCGCTTGTTGATGTGGCGCTAGTCCAAATTGTGATTGTGCTTCGTCCACTATCGAGCGGGATCGCAATTGTGACGTTTTTGAACTCATCCGCGTTCCCTAGGTGGCCGGTATAAACCATTCGGCTATTCACGAAGACGGACAACGGCTGCCCATTTAAAATGGGAGCGGCGTCGATATTTAGAAGTCTCTCTCCCGCTTGCTCAGCGTCCACTTGCAAGCGCAGTTGGGGGGACCCCCAGGCTACCGCGGCCAGTTCGCGGTCGGGGTACGGACCCTCGAACGTCCTCAATCCTGCGATGGGCATCCAGCCGTTGAAGTGTCGTAGCACTTCGTCGACAGGGCTGCTGACCGATGCCGTTTGAAATCGGACATTCGTGCGTGCGGGGGGCAATTCACCATCGAGCCAGTTCAGCAGTAATTCGGTGTACTTGCGCTTTCCCACGTGATTGGTGTGATAGTTGGTATCAAAAAAAAGATCACGCTCGAACATCGCATCGTATGGGTCGCCAATATATGGTATGTCTATATCACGATAAATTTTCCGAAGGCGATCGAGACCATTTCGATAATCTGGACTTTGATAAGTGGCGAATCTCATGGTGGCCGGCGGAACCGCTATGAGCTTGATGCCCCTTGATTTGCACCATTCGGAGAACTCCGCCAATAACGACCAGTTATGCTGTTTGCGGGAAATGGCAGGAATCCGTTGCTCGACCAGCGCACCGGTTCGTCCCTTTCTCATGGTTTCGTTAAGAAAAACCAGATTGTTCGCATGAGTGTCGCCAAACGGCGAATAGGCAAAATCCGTGTAGACGCTGAAAGGATATATGCTGGCGTGAGGTAGCCACGACTCTTTCTTCGCGGTCAGCAGCCGCTTCAATGATACGTGACTTAGTATTTCGATTTTTTCGAATGGCTTTCGGGAGCGGAAGTACTCAGGATCCCGGGCGATAAGATAATCAAGGTAGGCGGTACTCAGACGTTCGTCGCTTGCGTAGTAAAGATATTCGAGTGCCAGTATTACGGTATCTCCACGGTGGAGGACCGGTTTTGCAGAATCAAGCATGTATTCCAGTGGAAGAATCGCATGCGTACCGAGGTTGACCGCCGGTACCCCTAGCTTTCCAGACATTAATTCAGCGTCAACGTTAAAGTTGCCGCTGGATCCTGCAATAATCGCGATCTTGTTTCCGCTTGTATTTGTCGCAGCGCTAAGCTTTTGAGTAACGAGCGCGCTGGTCCAATAACTGCTCGCGGTCGGTGAACCCAGTTGGTTGTAAAATAAGGCACACCATGCGGCGATCGCAATGAGACACCCACAAAGCATGGCTGCCAGGTAGTGACGGGCTTTGCTCATGATTCGATCAGAAATTGAAATACATAAACTCGGAAGGAGTGCCCGAGAACAGTCGCGCCAGCGTGAACACAGTGACGATGCCGATGGAAAACCCCACTCGTGGTGTCAGCGCAAAATGCCATCTCACTTTGATATGACTGACGTCGAGTCCGAGTGCAGGGTTGTACTTCCTGAAGATCTCGGTGGTGTTAGGGAAAAACCAGACGACGAGCAGGAGCGCAGTAATATTCGCAAGGGTGCCAACAGTGCCAAAATCAATTTTCTGTGCGGACAGCGTGAAAATAATGCCCCTCTGGAGCCAACTCAGCTCAGCGAGTTTGCTCACTTCCAGTGAGACTTCCTTGAGTGCGGCACTGATCGCGGCAAAATCCGTGGCTACCTGAAGGAACGAGAAGCCATTTTTTCCAAGCATTGCGGCAGCGATACTTGTCGCGGAGTGCAACGTGTCTGCCCTGAAGAAGACCCAGGCAAACACTGTGGCCAGAAAGGTGATGCCGACTGCTGACACCGTAACCAACGGCCGGACCAGTCGTGGCGGTTTGGTGCCGAACAGGTTGTTGCAGAGTGTGCGCCATGCATGATTGCAGACGAGATAGGTCCCGTGAAGCGCTCCCCATACTATGAAATTCAGGCTGGCTCCGTGCCAGGCGCCGCCCAATAGCATGGTCAACCAAAGGTTGATGTAACGGCGAAGAGGGCCTTTCCGATTTCCACCGAGTGCGATGTACAAATAGTCTCGAAGGAAGTTGGACAGGGTAATGTGCCAACGACGCCAGAAATCAATAATATTGTGCGCCTTGTATGGCGAGTTAAAATTGATCGGCAGCTTTACACCGAACAGCAACGACAGGCCAATTGCCATATCGGAGTAGCCGGAGAAATCAAAATAAAGCTGCAGCGTGTAGGATAAAGTGCTTATCCAGGATTGGAAAAAATCCGGATTTTCCATGCCGCTGGTGCCGGAGGTTCCATAAACGTTGGCAACACTTGCGCTCAGACTGTCGGATAGAATGATCTTCTTGAACAATCCGAAGATGAAGATCGCCAGTCCAACCGAGAATAGGTCAATGTTGAATTGCTGCCTTTCCCTTCTGAGAAATTGCGGCAAAAGTTCCTTGTGATGGACAATCGGTCCGGCGATCAGATGCGTAAAGAAAGTGACGAAGAGGCAATAATGGAGAAAATTGTATTCATTTGCCACGCCACGATACGAATCGACCAAAAAGGCGATTTGTGTGAAGGTAAAAAATGAGATGGCGAGCGGGAGGACGATGTGCTGGAGATTGAAGTCAGTGTTCAGGGAAGAATTCAAAGTACTCGCAAAAAAATCGTAATACTTGTAATAACCCAGTGCCGCGAGGTTTGCGATGACGCCAAATACGAGTCCACTTCTGCGAAACTTTCCAGGGTGGCTGATTAGTCGTCCTATTGTATAGTTGAAGGCGATTGATGCGGTAATTAGCCAGAGATGCGCGGGGTTCCACCAGCCATAAAAAACCAGCGAACACCCTGTCAGCCATGCAAGGGATAGCTCAGTGCGCGAGAAATACAATAAAGTATAATACCCTGCTAAAGTAATCGGCAGAAAAGCGAAAATAAATATCGCAGAATTGAAAAGCATCTTGTCTTGTTGTATTGATAGGAGTGCTGTCTTTCCGGCGCTCTTGTGGCCGTGATCGGTACATGCGGGGTCGCCGCATGTTTGTGGCGAAGTGGATAGGCGCCTCGCCAGCGGTGTTTTCCGGGCCGGAATTTACCACATTGGCGTCGTATCGCACTGAATTCCACACGGCCGCCGGCAGCGTGGTTTAGCTGCCGGGCACTGACCCGGGCCGTTGCCTTCGAGGCTCTTAAGCCAGCCGTAGCAGCTCAATAGCGCGCTAGACGGGCGCCATGCTGGGCGAAGGATGCGCCTTGTCCGTTGGCCATGATGCGCGGCGGAACGGATCCACGGTCCCAGTGCTTAGACGATCACTCCGGAGAAGGCGGAACGTCAGCAGGCCAGGCTTACAACCCATGAGGCTTGCCGGTCGTCCGCAGATTCCAACGCCGAATCACAGGCCCGCCCCGGTATCGCCTGATGCAAAAGAAGCAGGGTTGGGCGGTGTGACCCTGTTTGCGGGTAATATTCCGGCCGTCAACAACTCCGGGGTGTCTTTTGGCCACCAGATACAACGAAGAATTACAAGCCATTCGCGCTCTGGCCATTGGCATGGTTCTGATCGCGCATTCCGCTGGCCTGTTTATTTGGAATCAGGAAGGATGGGCGCAGATCGGCAAAGGTTTTCTGGTCGGCGTTGACCTTTTTCTTTGCCTCTCCGGTTATGTCATCACGAAAAGCGTTGCAACGACGCTTCTGAGAGCCGAGGGGATCGATTTCTGGCGGGCGACAGCGGCCTTCTGGGTAAGGCGGCTCTATCGCATCACCCCTTCTGCATGGCTATGGCTGGCCATACCCATGGCCGCATTCACGCTTCAACGAGGCTACTCGAGTGCGGACTTGGCCGACATCATTGCGTCAGTGATGCACATTCAGAATGTCCGCGTCTGGTTCTGCTTTTGGGCCAAGGAAGGCACATGTGGGTCGTTCGGGCTGTACTGGAGTCTTTCACTGGAAGAACAGTTCTATTTGCTGCTTCCGTTTGTTTTCCTGTTCTTCAGGCGCCGTCTCGCCCCGATTCTGGTCGTCCTGGTTGTGATTCAAGTGTTCTACCCGAAGCCCATCGGGCATTTCCTGGGAGCAGTGCGTACAGAGGCGTTGCTGATCGGTGTCCTTCTTGCGATTTGGTCGGACCGCGCAAGCTACGAGGTATTCAACCCGTCCCTGACCGCATCGAGATTGCGATTCATTCTGCCACCGCTGCTGTTGCTGTGTCTCATTGGCGTAGTACGGTACGCTTTCGTCCCGTTCTATTTTGGATTGGCTGCGGTGGTGGCGGGCGCGATCGTCTGGCTCGCCTCATACGACAGAGGCTATTTCATCCCTGCCGGCATTGTGCGGAGCGCGATGGTCTGGGTCGGTGAGCGCTCGTTCGCGATTTACCTGATACATCTGTTCGCATTCTGGCTGACAGCGCGCATCATGGAGCGTATCTATCCAGGCGTGTCTTTTAATGGAACCTTCACGCTTCGGTTCCTGTTGTTGGGAATGTCCCTCACATTCTTCCTTGCCGAGCTTAGTTACCGATTCGTCGAAGTTCCGTTCCGGAAAAAGGGCGCGATCCGTGCGACTCGGATACTGTCTAGGCAGTCAACGGTGAATCCCGCCGCTGCCTGACCGAGGGAAGCTTCCGCCGCGCATGAGCCACCCTGCCAGGGTGGTTCAACTTCGGCCGAAATCGCTTTGCACCGAAGGTGCGATCTTCAACTGAAGTTGGACCAGAACGTTTTGGGGCACGGCTGGGGCGGATTGGCGGTTTGCAGGGAGTCGCAACGATATCTGGCTGCATCGATCCGATCAGCAATGTACCCGTACCCGAGCAGGGCAATCAGCGCGAACGGGAATACGATGCCTGAGCGATCGTAGACTGACTTCAGATAGTTGAGGAGGTGCATGGGCTTGCGGCAAGTTGAGTGGGTAACTTGAAGCACCATCGTCGTGCTCCGCCTGCTGGCTGGGGGATGCAAAGTCCTCATAGGACGATTCAGGCTGTCCTGTCGACTTTCTCCTCCCATGGCGGAGCATGTCATGTGCGGCATGAATGCCGCATCGCCCAAATGGGGCGCAGACTATTCTGCATTGTCTGCCAGTGGCGTGCTCCGCGAAACGCGGCAGCCCATACTACCGTAGCCAGTTCCGCCAAGCGCTCAGACAACCTGTTCCCAATCAACAAGACCGCTTCGCACTGTCACGCAAGAGCGTGCAGGATGCGCATGCGGTCCTGAAACGGCAGCCACTCAGCTCTCGATCTTGTAGATATTCCGGATCACCGATACGGGGCGGTGCTTGGTCTGCAGGAAAATCTTGGCGACATAAATGCCGATGATCCCCAGGAACAGAATGACCAGGCCCCCGATCAGCCAGATGGACACGGCCAGGGTCGTCCAGCCGTCCACAGGAATGCCGAGGACGATTTTCTGGAAGACCAGCAGCAAGGCGTAGGCAAAGGATATTGCCGAGATAAGGAGACCGGAATAGAACACGATCTTCAGGGGCTTTTCGCTGAACGACGTCACGGCCGATGCGAATGCCGAGATCTTACGCTTTAGCGTATAGGTCGTGGTGCCCTTGTGCAGCTTCCGCATGGCAAGTGGCACCTGTCGATACCCAACCGCCGCCATGATGCCACCCAGGAACATGGTTTCTTCCTTGAACTGGATCAGCGACGAAACATAACGGCTGGACATCATGCGGGCAATCGTCCAGTTTTCAGGCACACGGGTGTCCGAGAGGTAATTGAACAGCTTGTAGAACAGTCCGCCGCTCACGCGTTCGAACCATTTTCCCTTCCGGGTTTCCTGGACGCCATACACGACGTCGCAGTCGCCCGCGTTGAAGCGTTCATAGAACTCGCCCAGCGTTTCCGGTGGCTCTTCCAGATCGCAATCGATCAGGAACACCCGTTGGCCACGGGCGTAGGTCAAGCCCTCCATGATGGCCTTGTGGTGCCCGAAGTTGCGCGAGAGATCGATGACCACGACACGGTTATCCGATCGTTGCAGGTCCAGGGCAAGATCGAGAGAGTCGTCGGGGGAGCCATCGTTGACCAGGACGATTTCGTAGCTGACCGCCAGCTTCTCCAGTTCCGCGACGATCCGCTGGTAAAAGCTGACGATATAAGGCGACGATTTGTACAGCGTGGTGACGATGGAGAGTTCGGGATTCAAATCTTTTCCTCCGGCCGTACTTAACGCTGCTTATGCCAGAGGCATTCGCCCCAGGCTGGAAATCGCCCAGTCTGATCGTAAAGCTCGTGGTAGATCGCCAGTTGTTTGGTGAAGCCGGCCGAAGCAAAGACGCGATCGATGTCCTCTTCCAGGGCACAACCCTCGTAGTTGCGGATCAGGTTGACTTCGCAGATCACGGCGTCCACCTGTTGCAGGAAGTCGCTGGCCCCGGATAGCGCCATCATTTCCGCGCCCTGGATGTCGAGCACCAGCAATCCGACGCGTGGTGCCAGGTCAAGCTTCCTGACCAGTTCGTCGATGGTGATCATCGGCACGCGATGGCGCACTTCGGAATCGAAAACCGGAACGATTTCTCCGAGCTTCTCGAGGTTGAGAAGGCCGGATGACTCCATCCCACCCTTCTTCGTCTTGTGCACGACGAATTCCGTTTCGCCTACGGTGTCTCCAACAGCCGTGGCAACGATGTGGATGTTTCCGGCTCCCGCGAATTTGGCTTCAAGGCCAGGGAGAACTTCCGGATTGGCCTCTACCAGGTAGATCGGCGCATAGCCGTGATCCTGGTAAGCCGGGACTTCCTCTCCCATGTGGGCGCCTACATGCAGGACCGCCCTTTTATCGCCCAGCATGCGCTGTTCATCGATCTCTTTCAAAAAGGTCCTGATGCAAAGATCGTGGTCGTCGATGAGGGTCAGCGTTTTCATTGCTTCGTGGTCCTTACAGGCTTGATCGACGGGTCTTTGACGTGGTCGGAATGAATAATGATGGGCATGATGATCCAGCGGCCCTTGGTGCTGTCCCATTGCAGGGGTTCGTCCGGATCGATCGGCGCGACTCCGTGCTTGACGCCCGGGGACGCGAGCACGAGATCCCCCTTCCTGGTCAGCGGGTCAACGCGGATGATGCCGAACTCGGGATCATTGATATAGAGGCCGCCCTCGTGATAATCGACGCCGGGGTCGGCGGCCTGGATGATGGTTTGCACCTTGGCGAATTCGGAAACGGGATCGATATGCTCTTCCTGTCCACCGCCGCCCGGCGGGTATTGATGACAGACGATCCGTGCGATCGGACCTTCCGACGGCAGATTGTTCATGAAATCCCCGGCATTGCCGCCAGCTGCCTTGGCTTTCAGCTCGAAGATTTCCGCAAGGCGCGAGAAGCCATCGAGCTGCCGGAAATGCTCGTTCCACGGGTGAAAATAATAGCCGTGCTGAGTCGATTTAACGTAAGCCTGGGGGTATTGATGGTGAATACGGTGGTAATCCGGGCAGCCATCCAGACATGGATGCCAGCTGGCTTCCTGCGCCTTCGAAAACTTCAGGCAGAAGGCCTTGAATGCATCGACGAGCTCCGGAGCCATGAAATTTCGGACGATGAACACTTCATTTTCAATGCGTCCAATCAAGCGATCCGGTTCAGCTACGAATTGCTTCCATTCCTCAATATTCACCAAGCTGATTTTCATTGTGAATAACCATCCAATAATGCCGTCGGCGCCGTCCCCCGGCACGATCAAGAGGGCGACGAACGCAAAAGTGTCAAGTGTACGGCATTTGTGGTGGTTGGAATCCTGCATGAGACTGCCCATGACACCCGTATCGTACGAGTCTCACTCGGTCTTCCAGCGTGAATCCCCGGCGCCGGTCGGTGTGTCCTCGTTCAGATGTCGCCGGTCGCTCTCAACAAACCGCTATGATGTAGCCCGCACGCCGCAGCGGCGGTGCTGCCTGATTCATATCATTCCAATCCATGCCCTTTTCCCGGACTTCACGGGTGCCCCGGATGCTTTTCCGATGGCTGCCCGCGCTTGCGTTGTTGGCTGCCGCCCCGGTCATGGCGTTGCAGGCCGCGTCCGATCCGGCGTTGGCGGACACGTCGGGCTGTTCGGCGCTGATCGATATCGTGCAGGAAAGCCTGCGTGGCGAGATCGAGGTGGCGTGTCCGAAGGAAGGCGGGGAAGTTTGCGAAGCGAAGAACGGGCAGGTTCGCGCCTTGCTCGACATCATCGAGCAGCGGCGGCGCCAGAAGGTGGACGAGTGCGACACGCTCGCACATGTCAACCGGTTGTTGCGGACGCTGCCGCCGAAGGGCTGAGCGCCGCGCCCCTCAACGCCCTCAGTGGCTCATTTTCGAGAACAGCTGGATCACGGCCACGCCGGCGATGATCAGGCCGATGCCCAGCCAGGCGGCAAGGTCAGGAATCTGACGGTAGAGGATCGACGCGATCAGGGTGACCAACACGATGCCGGCGCCGGACCAGATGGCGTAGGCCACCCCAACCGGCACGGTCTTCATGACCTGCATCAGCAGCCAGAACGCTGCGACATACCCCGACACGACCAGCACGCTAGGCCAGAACCGCGTGAAATTCTCGGCGGCCTTGAGGCTGCTGGTGGCGATGACTTCGGCAACGATGGCGAGGGTGAGGAGTACGTATCCGTTCATGGAATGCGGGGCGAGAGGGCGAAACGAAGGGAGGCACCGTAAAAAGCGACGCACGGGCCGCTTGAAAGAGGACATTATCCGATGCCTTGTTGCGTGGGGCCTGCAAACGCCGCGTCGGAACCGCGCTAACCCAAGCGGGGTAAAGGTTTCCGGCGGATGGATTACCCCTCTTTGCGGTGGTTGCGGTAGTCGCGCAAGCGGGCTTGAATGGTGGGACACACATTAAAACAAGGGCCGCTCGTAATAGTTGGTCGAGACGGCGACAATGCGTCGCGGTGATTTACAGGCCGTGGCCTGACCATGCCGGCATCAAAAAATCGCCGGTGGCGGGTTGTGGTGCAGACGGGTTAGGGGAGCATCATGAACAACGAACCGGACGCGGCCACGCAGTGGCCCGTCACGCGGCTAGCTGGCGTCGAGGGAACGCCGGATGCCCGCGAGGAGCCCCGAGACGGCGTTTGGCAGAACACGATTGCCGCCGCCGATCACGCGCTCGAAGAGGCGTCGCGCATCCAGCGCGGCGTCCAGCAGAACCTCAAGCTGATACAGGAAGTGCGCAGCGTGCGCGAGGAGTTGCGGCGCGCCCATGCCGAGATCGACCGCTACCGGGGAATGCATGCCCGCGTGGTGGTCAGCATGCGCCAGCTCGAAGAGGACCACAGCATGGAGATGGCCCAACTCCACGCCGAGAACGAGATGCTGCTCGTCCGCCATCGGGTCTACAAGCTGCTGGCTGAGCACTACGCCGTGTATGCGCTGCGCTTCGATCCACAAGTGTTTGCCGAACAGCGCGACCGCGTGCTGGAACATGTGCTGTTCCAGCGTCGGCGCGGCGTGCCTGTGTCGCAGATCCCGGCGTCCGAGATCGCCTTCCTGCTGCTGTAGGTTGCCGTTGCAGGGACGGTTCAGCTTGCTCGTTGCTCGCGCGGCTTGAGAATCAGCAGCGCGAGCATTCCGCCCACCACACCCCAGAAAGCCGAGCCGACTCCGGCCAGCGTCATGCCCGATGCCGTGATCATGAACGTCAGCAGCGCCGATTCCCGTTCGGCTGGCGTCTGCATGGCAACAGTCAGGCCATTGGCGATCGACCCCAGCAGCGCGAACGCTGCCACGCCCACCACCAGTGCCTTCGGAAACGCCGCGAATAGCGCTGCGATGCTCGCGGCCATCACGCCCATCACCAGATAGCCGATACCACAGACCACCGCCGCCATATAGCGGCGGCGCGGGTCGGCATCCGCTTGCGGACCGGTGCAGATGGCGGCGGTAATCGCTGCGAGGTTGATGCCATGCGAGCCAAACGGCGCGAGGATGGCCGATGCAACGCCCGTCACCGTAATCAGCGGGCTGGCCGGCACGTGGTAGCCATCGGCGCGCAACACGGCCAGCCCTGGAATATTCTGCGATGCCAGCGCCACGATAAACAGCGGCACGGCGATGCTGATGAATGCCGACAGCGAGAACGCCGGCGTGGTCCAAACCGGCAGCGCGGCGGCGAAGTGAAATTGCTCGAAGTGCAACTGGCCCAGCGCGCCAGCCAGCGCCACGCCAATGGCCAGCACCACCGGCACGGCGTAACGTGGCCACAGGCGGCGGCCCAGCAGGTAGGCGGCGAACATCACGAGCAGCAGCACGGTCTGGTGCTGTGCCTGGATAAAGACATCAACGCTGATCCGGAACAGGATGCCAGCGAGCAGCGCCGACGCGATGCTCGCCGGAAGCGCCTTCATGAGCCGGTCGAACCAGCCGGTCAGGCCAGCCGCCGTCATCAACAGTGCAGCCATCAAGAAGGCGCCGATGGCCTCGGGGTAGGGCACCCCGGGCAAGCTGGCGATCAACAGCGCCGCGCCGGGCGTGGACCATGCCACGACCACCGGCACGCGCATCGCCAGCGACAATCCAAGTGTGGTCACGCCCATTCCCACCGACAATGCCCAGATCCATGAGGCAATCTGTGCATCGCTGAGGTGGGCTGCCTGCCCGGCCTGGATCATCAGCACCAGTGAACTGGTGTAGCCGGTCAGCATGGCGATCAGGCCAGCAACTGCCGTGGAAACAGACAAGTCAGACAGTTTGATGGATGAGGCGGCAGTCATCGTGATCGTGCGAAAGGAGGGCGAAATGCGAGAGTTTGGCCGCTAGTTTCGCATGCCGGCCAGTCCGGCCATCCCGGCCGGACCTTGAGGCAGTCTCAGTCTGCCACCTTGTCGCTCGGGAACTTGAACGAATCGCGCAGCAGGTAGCTCATGGGAATATCGAGCGTGATGCCATTGGGCGGGATCGGCTGCTGGAACCACTTGCGGTAGAGCTTCTGCGTTTCCTGATCGTAGATCGCGGCGATCATTGCGCGGTCCACGATCTTCTTGAACTCGGCATCGTTTTTCGAAAGCATGATGGCGTACGGCTCGATGGTGAGCAGGTCGCCCGTCACTGTCAGGGCCGTCGGGTTCTTGGCGTTAGCGCGCAGGCCGTACAGCAGCACGTCATCCATGACGAAGGCGTCGGCCTTGCCCGCTTCCACCATGGCAAACGCCTCGGCGTGGTCCTTGGCTTCCACCACCTTCCATCCCATCGCGCCCGTTTCGTCCATCTTGCGGAGCATGGCCAGCGGCGTGGTGCCCGTGGTCGAAACCACGGTCTTGCCGCGCAGGTCGTTCCATTTGCGGATACCGGAATCGGACTTCACGATCATGCGGCTGCCTGCAATGTAGTGCGGGATGGTGAAGGCCACCTGGTCGCGCCGTTCGCGGTTATTGGTGGTCGATCCGCATTCAAGATCGGCCTTGCCGTCGACGATGGCGGGAATCCGCGAAGCCGGCGTCACCGGCACCCACTCCACCCGCAGTTGCGGCAGCTTGAGCTGGGAGCGCAGGGCATCGGCCACCTTGAGGCAGAGGTCCACGGCATAACCCATCGGCTTGCCGTCGGCCACGAACGAGAATGGCACCGAGCTTTCGCGGTGGGCAATGCGGATGACACCGCTTTGCTGGATGCGCAGCACCACGGAGTTGGGCGTGGCGGCCTGCACCGGCGGCGAGGCGGGCAGGCAGAGCAGCGCGGCAAAGGAAACTACGACAGACGCCAGACCTCGGATTGAGGCACGGCGCGGCAGGCCCGAATTGGTCATGAAAATACCCGTCGAAAAATTGTCAGGAAATAACCCAGGCGGCATGTTTGCCGCCGATGGCCGGATGGTTCCGGCTCTGATGCTGCTTTCGTACTGGTGCGGCCGTTGCGCGGTCGGAGAAACCGATGGCGCCGATTGTTCCACGGGCCACGTGCAAGGCACAACAGCATCAGCTAGTGGCGATCTTCAACGTTCCCGGCGCGCAACGCTTTGCGCCATCGCAGGTTGACGGGGACTTTCCCTTAAGGATTTGTCCGACTTCTGGCGCAGCGTGCGGCTGGCTATCCTTCAGACGTGCCTTGCGAGCAGGGCACCGAGGAGAGACTCTTGGGGCCCGTTCAACCGAACGGGCCTTTTCTTTTTCGTGGCCGCCACTGCGTAACCAGAGGCGCCCTTCGGTCTGATGCCGCAGCCGCCCACCACACTCGTCTACAATTCGGGCCTGCCTTTCGCGCGTCCGCACCCTGTGCCGGCGCTCCCCGCGCCGCACCCAGGCATCGCGCTCACCCGTCTCCTTCGCACCATGGCCCTGTTTTCCATTACCGATGCCCAACTGGCCTTTGGCCACGTGGCATTGCTTGACCACACCGATTTCTCGCTCGAAGCCGGCGAGCGGGTCGGCCTGATTGGCCGCAACGGCAGCGGCAAGTCCTCGCTGCTGCGGATCATTTCCGGGGCGTCGGCGCCGGATGACGGCCTGATTTCCCGCCAGAGCGGCGTCACCTCGGCCTATGTGGCGCAGGAACCACAGTTCGCGCCGGGCCTGACCGTGTTCGATGCGGTCAGCCTGGGCATGGGCGAGGCACATGACCTGCTACTGCGCTACGACGCCGCGCTGGCCAAGCTCGACACCCATCACGACGAGGCCACGCTGGCCGAGTTGCATGATGTGCAGGCCGAACTCGATGCGGCCAACGCCTGGCACCTGCGCACGCGTGTGGAAACCACGCTGGCCCGGCTCAACCTCGATCCGCATGTGCGGGTAGACGCGCTCTCGGGCGGCCTGCAGAAGCGCGTGGCGCTGGCGCAGGGTCTCGTGGCCGAACCGGACATCCTGCTGCTGGACGAGCCGACCAACCACCTGGACGTCGAGGCAATCGGCTGGCTCGAAGACCTGCTGCTGAACTTCCGCGGCAGCGTGCTGCTGATTACCCACGATCGCGCCTTCCTGGACCGCGTGGCCACGCGCATCGTCGAACTGGATCGTGGCAAGCTGCTGTCGTTCCCGGGCAATTTCGAGGCATACCAGGTGCGCAAGGCCGAACTGCTGGCCAACGAGGCCGTGGAACAGGCCAAGTTCGACAAGCTGCTGGCGCAGGAAGAAGTCTGGATCCGCAAGGGTGTGGAAGCGCGCCGCACGCGCAGCGTGGCCCGCATCCAGCGGCTGGTGACGATGCGCAGCGAGCGTGCCGCGCGCCGTGACGTGCAGGGCAACGTCAAGCTGGAAGTCTCGCAGGCGGACCGCTCGGGCAAGATCGTGGCCGAACTGACCGATGTGTCGAAGTCGTACGGCGAGAAGGTCGTGGTGCGCGACTTCACGGCCACGATCATGCGCGGCGACAAGGTGGGTTTGATCGGTCCCAACGGCGTGGGCAAGACCACGCTGCTGCGCCTGATCCTGGGTGAGCTGGCGCCGGATTCCGGCACCGTGCGCAACGGCAGCAACCTGCAGGTGGCGTACTTCGACCAGATGCGTGCGTCGCTGGACCTGGAGAAATCGCTGGCGGATACCATCAGCCCGGGTAGTGACTGGGTGGAAGTCAACGGCCAGCGCAAACACGTGATGAGCTACCTCGGCGATTTCCTGTTCGCGCCGGAACGCGCGCGTTCACCGGTGAAGTCGCTCTCCGGCGGCGAACGCAACCGCCTGCTGCTGGCGCGGCTGTTTGCGCGGCCGGCCAATGTGCTGGTGCTGGACGAACCGACCAACGACCTCGACATCGACACACTGGAACTGCTTGAGGAACTGCTGGAGGAATACAGCGGTACGGTCTTCCTGGTATCCCACGATCGGGCGTTCCTGGACAACGTGGTGACATCGACTATTGCCGCCGAAGGCGGCGGGAATTGGCGCGAGTCCGTGGGCGGCTATTCGGACTGGCTGGAGCAGACGGCGCGCGCCAAGGCGCTCCAGGCCAAGCAGGCGAAGCAGGCCGAGCAGAAGCCCGTCGAATCGGCGACCAGCAACCGCGATAACCGCAGCGGTGGCCGGACCGTCAAGCTCTCGTACAAGGAACAGCGCGAACTGGACAGCCTGCCTGAGCGTATCGCCGCGCTGGAGACCGAGCAGAAGACGCTCTCCACGCAGTTGGCGGACGGCAGCCTATACGCTTCGGACCCCGCCCGCGCCGCCGAACTGGCCACGCGGCATGACGGCATCGAGATGGAATTGCTCGAAGCGCTGGAGCGGTGGGAAGTGCTGGAGAAGAAGACGAAGGGGGAGTGACCTACCTTTTGTTCGGTTTTCTCCCCTCTCCCGCATGGCGGGAGAGGGGAGAAAACTACCCACACCAGGCCAGCACCATATTCGTCAGATCCACCATGAAACCCGGCCGCAGGTACGCCAGGAATCCCAGCGTCAGCACCACCGCCAGCGCCAGATAGCCCAACCCACGTGCCCAGGCCATGTCAGACCGCCACCGGTTGCGGACGCACCAGCGCCTGTTCGCGGATCGGCAGGTTGACCAGTGCAGCCACCACACCCAGCGCGATAGCGATCAGCCAGACCGTGTTGTACGTGCCGGTGCGGTCGTACAGGAAGCCACCCAGCCACGCGCCCAGGAAGCTGCCGATCTGGTGCGAGAAGAACACCACGCCGGACAGCATCGACAGGTACTTCACGCCAAACACCTGGGCGATGATGCCGTTGGTCAGCGGCACCGTGGACAGCCACAGCAGGCCCATCAGCGCGGCGAAGACCCACGTGCTCCATGCGGTCAGCGGCAGCAGCAAATAGCCGGCGATGACCACAGACCGCGTGATGTAGATCGAGGAAAGCAGGTAGCGCTTGGGCATGCGCTGACCCAGCGCGCCGGCGGTGTACGTGCCGAAGACGTTGAACAGGCCGATCAGGGCCAGCGCCACGGTAGCGACCTTGATATCCACCAGCCCGCGATCCTTCAGGTACGGCGCCAGGTGCACGCCGATAAACACCACCTGGAAGCCGCAGACAAAGTAACCCAGCGTCAGCAACTGGAAGTTGCGATTGCCGAATGCCTCGCGGGCGGCTTCGCCAATGCTCTGCTGGGGGCCTGTGCTCGGCGCCATCTTCGGCTCGCGCAGCGTCAGGGCCAGCGGCAGCATGAAGCAGGCGAGGAAGGCCAGGATCAGCAGCGCGTTCTGCCACTCGACCGTGGAAATCAGCGTCTGCTCCACCGGAATCATCAGGAACTGGCCGAACGACCCGGCTGCGGCGGCGATCCCCATCGCCCAGACCCGTTTCTCGGCACTGGCCACGCGGCCGATCACGCCATAGACCACACTGTACGTCGTGCCCGACTGCGCGATGCCAATCAGCACGCCGGCACCGGTGGCAAAGCCGGTGCCGCTCGTAGCCATGGCCATGACGATCAGGCCGGCCACGTACAGGGCGATGCCGATCAGCATGATACGCATGGCGCCGAACTTGTCGGCCAGCGCGCCGGCGATGGGCTGGCTGGCGCCCCACATCAGGTTCTGCAGCGCCAATGCAAAGGCGAAGGTTTCACGGTTCCAGCCATGCGCCTGGGTGATCGGCATGTTGAACAGGCCGAAACCATGCCGGATGCCCATGGACAACGTGACGAGAAGACCGCCGCATACAAGTACGGTGGTCAGGGAGAGTTTGCGGTCGGTCATGTCGAGGGCTCGTTATTGTCTTGATATTGTCTCTGTAATGTCTCTTTCCGCTCGACGTGGGCACGGTGGGGAGGGGGAGCGTCACGGCGGCTGGCCGACGAGTTTACCCCCGGCCCCGGATTTGTGCCTGACTCCATTCCGCCCCGGCGGGAGCGGTGAACGCCCGGCAACGTCGATCCATTACAATGCAGCGCAAACCGGCCGCCCCTGGCCGCCAGACCTTCTATCCGCCTTACATCCGCATCGACTCCATGGCGAGCAAAACCAGTCAGTACAGCGAATCCTCCATCCGGGTCCTCAAGGGCCTGGAGCCGGTCAAGCAGCGCCCCGGCATGTACACCCGCACCGACAATCCCCTGCATATCGTGCAGGAGGTGATCGATAACGCCTCGGACGAAGCGCTGGGCGGCTATGGCACCGAGATCCTCGTCACGTTGCACCGTGACGGCAGCATCAGCGTGGAAGACGACGGCCGCGGCATTCCGGTGGGTATCCACCCCGAGGAAGGTGTGCCCGTGGTGGAAATCGTCTTCACCCGGCTGCACGCGGGCGGCAAGTTCGACAAGGGCAAGGGCGGCGCCTATGCCTTCTCGGGCGGCCTGCACGGCGTGGGCGTGTCCGTCACCAATGCGCTGGCTACCCGTCTCGACGTCACGGTGTGGCGCGATGGTTCGCAGTCCACGCTGACCTTCGAGCACGGCGGCGAAGTCACCAAGCCGCTGCAAAGCCGCAAGCTCGAACGCGGCGAGAAGAAGAACGGCACGCGCGTGCAGGCGTGGCCCGATCCCAAGTATTTCGATTCGGCCGCGATTCCGATGGCCGAACTCCAGCGCCTGCTGCGCTCCAAGGCCGTGCTGCTGCCGGGCGTCAAGGTGACGCTCGTGATCGAGAAGACCGGCGAGCAACTGGTGTGGCAGTACGAGCAGGGCCTCAAGGGCTATCTGGTCGAGGCGCTGGCGCAAGGCAGCGGCGCAGAACTCGTCATTCCGATGTTCGAAGGCGAGCACTATGCCGATCCGGACAAGGTTGTCGGCGAGGAAGGGTTTGCGGAGGGCGAGGGCGCATCGTGGGTGGTGGCCTGGACCGAAGACGGCGCCCCGGTGCGCGAATCGTATGTGAACCTGATTCCCACGCCCGCTGGCGGCACGCACGAGTCCGGTCTGCGCGAAGGTCTGTTCCTGGCCGTGAAGAGCTTCATCGAGATGCACTCGCTGCAGCCCAAGGGCGTGAAGCTGATGAGCGAAGACGTGTTCGCGCGCGCCTCGTTCGTGCTCTCGGCCAAGGTGCTCGATCCGCAGTTCCAGGGCCAGATCAAGGAACGGCTGAACAGCCGCGACGCCGTGCGTCTGGTTTCCACGTTCAGCCGTCCGGCGCTCGAACTGTGGTTGAACCACCACGTCGATTTTGGCAAGAAGCTGGCCGAACTGGTGATCCGCCAGGCGCAGGCCCGTACGCGTGCCGCACAGAAGGTGGAGAAGAAGAAGGGCTCCGGCGTGGCCGTGCTGCCCGGCAAGCTGACCGATTGCGAATCCACTGACATCACACGCAACGAGATCTTCCTGGTGGAAGGTGACTCGGCGGGCGGTTCGGCCAAGATGGGTCGCGACAAGGAATTCCAGGCCATCCTGCCGCTGCGCGGCAAGGTGCTCAATACGTGGGAAACCGAGCGCGACCGCCTGTTCGCCAACAACGAAGTGCACGACATGGCCGTTGCCATCGGCGTGGACCCGCACGGTGCGGACGATGAGCCGGACCTGTCGAACCTGCGCTACGGCAAGATCTGTATCCTGTCCGACGCGGACGTGGACGGCGCGCACATCCAGGTTTTGCTGCTGACGCTGTTCTTCCGTCACTTCCCGAAACTCATTGACCTCGGACATGTCTATGTCGCACGGCCACCGTTGTTCCGGGTGGACGCTCCGGCACGTGGCAAGAAGCCGGCACAGAAACTCTACGCGCTGGACGAAGGCGAACTCGAGGCCATCCAGGACAAGTTGATGAAGGATGGCGTCAAGGAAGGTGCGTGGCAGATCTCACGTTTCAAGGGCCTGGGCGAAATGAACGCCGAGCAGCTCTGGGAAACGACGATGAACCCCGATACGCGCCGTCTGCTGCCAGTGCAGCTAGGCGAATATGACCTGCCCCAAACCATCAGCATGATGAACATGCTGATGGGCAAGGGCGAGGCGTCACAGCGGCGTAGCTGGCTCGAAGAGAAGGGCAACGAGGTCGAGGCCGACATCTGATCGGTCTCGGCACTATCTGGAGAATTGGACGATGCAGGCACGAACAGGGCAATCGCGGTGGAAAGGACAGGCAAGGCGCCTGGCCTGCATGCTGGCCGCGCTCGGTTCGTTCTGCATCGCCATGCCGGCGCACGCCGAGTTGTGGGGCTATATCGACAAGGATGGCGTGGCGCACTTTGCGGATGCCAGGCTCGATGAGCGCTACAAGCTCTTCATGAAGGACGGCGGCCAGTTCGATTCGACGAACCTGGGTCATCGTGGCGCGGTGTCGCTGGAGGGCAAGTCCACGCCGGAGCGCGACAAGCTGTTCCGCACCATGCTCAACCACCCGAACCTGCGGCGCGTCGATCCGATCATCGAACGCGTGGCCGGGGCGCATGATGTGGACCCGGCGCTGGTCCGGGCGGTGATGGCCGTGGAAAGCGGCTTCAACGCTGGCGCGGTGTCGCCCAAGGGCGCCATCGGCCTGATGCAGGTCATTCCGGACACCGGCGCGCGGTTTGGCGTGGCGGCGGACAAGCGTGGCTCGATCGAGCAGAAGCTGGCCGATCCCAAGCTCAATATCGCCGCTGGCGTGCGCTACCTGCGCTTCCTCATGCAGATGTTCCCGGGCAACCTTGAGCTCGCGTTGGCCGCGTACAACGCGGGCGAAGGGGCGGTGCAGCGCTACAACAACCAGATTCCGCCTTACGCCGAGACCCGCCAGTACGTGAAGACCGTGCTGGAGTTCTACCGGCTGTACCAGCCGGCAGGCGCCGATGGTCCGCGCGTGCTGCGCACCGGCGTGGCCGCCGAGCGCGTCCAGATGGTGATCGGCGGACGCCGGCCGATGCCTTGAGGCGAGGCGCGCCACAAAGGACGATGCTATTTGCGGCGGCATCGTCATCCACATCCATTAGAATCCCACGCTGATTGCAACAGCCGGTGGACGGTGCCCTGAGTTTTCCGGGAGCTGGCCGCCGCACCCTTGCCCACCATGGATCAAGCAGATACTACGTTTCAGCCCGAAGAGCCGGCGGATTCGCTGACGCTCGCGCGGTACGCCGAGCGCGCCTACCTCGACTACGCCGTGAGCGTGGTGAAGGGCCGCGCGCTGCCCGAAGTGGCCGACGGCCAGAAGCCCGTGCAGCGCCGCATCCTGTTCGCCATGCAGGCGATGGGGCTGCGCGCCGATGCCAAGCCCGTGAAGTCGGCGCGTGTGGTCGGTGAGGTGCTCGGTAAATTCCACCCGCACGGCGACCAATCCGCGTATGACGCGATGGTGCGCCTGGCGCAGAACTTCTCGCTGCGCTACCCGCTGATCGACGGCCAGGGCAACTTTGGCTCGCGCGACGGCGACGGCGCGGCGGCCATGCGCTACACCGAAGCGCGCCTCACGCCGATCTCGCGGCTGCTGCTCGACGAGATCGACATGGGCACGGTGGATTTCCTGCCCAACTACGACGGCTCGGAAGAAGAGCCCAAGCTGCTGCCCGCGCGTCTGCCGTTCGTGCTGCTCAACGGCGCGTCCGGTATCGCGGTGGGCATGGCCACGGAAATCCCGCCGCACAACCTGCGTGAAGTCGCAGGTGCCGCAGTGGCGATGATCCGCAATCCGAATATCTCGCTGGCCGAACTGCTGGCGATCATGCCGGGACCGGACTATCCGGGCGGTGGCCAGATCATCTCGCCCGCTTCGGAAATCGCGCAGATCTACGAGAACGGCCGTGGCAGCCTGAAGGTGCGCGCGCGCTGGACCATCGAGGAAATGGCGCGCGGCCAGTGGCAGATGGTGGTGACCGAACTGCCGCCGGGTACGTCGTCGCAGAAGGTGCTCGAGGAAATCGAGGAAATCACCAATCCGAAGATCCGCACCGGCAAGAAGGCGCTGACCCCGGAACAGACCCAGCTCAAGACCACGTTGCTGGGCGTGCTCGATGCCGTGCGCGACGAGTCCGGCAAGGACGCGCCGGTGCGCCTGGTGTTCGAACCCAAGAGCAAGAACACGGACCAGCAGGACTTTATCCAGACGTTGCTGGCGCATACCAGCCTGGAGTCCGGTGCGCCGATCAACCTGGTGATGATCGGCACCGATGGCCGGCCGCGCCAGAAGGGTTTGCAAGACATCCTGCGCGAGTGGATCGCGTTCCGTTTCGAGACGGTGACCCGGCGTTCGCGCTTCCAGCTGAACAAGGTTGAGGACCGTATCCACATCCTCGAAGGCCGGATGCTGGTGCTGCTGAACATCGACGAGGTGATCCGCATCATCCGCGAAAGCGACGATCCCAAGCCCGCGCTGATCGAGGCGTTCCGCCTCAGCGACCGGCAAGCCGAAGACATCCTGGAAATCCGCCTGCGCCAACTGGCGCGATTGGAAGCCATCAAGATCGAACAGGAACTGGCGAAGCTGCGCGACGAGCAGGCCGAGCTGGACGTGCTGCTGAAGTCCGAAACCATGATGCGTCGCAAGATCATCAAGGAGATCGAACAGGACGCCAAGCAGTACAGCCCGGAGGACAAGGACCCGCGCCGCACGATGATCCAGGAAGCGAGCCGCGCGACTGCCGAAGTGAAGGTGGTGGACGAGCCAGTGACCGTGATCGTCTCGGGCAAGGGTTGGGTGCGTACGCGCCAGGGCCACGACCACGATCCGTCGCAGTTCACGTTCAAGGCCGGTGACAACCTGTATGGCACGTTTGAATGCCGCACCGTCGATACGCTGCTGGCGTTTGGCAGCAATGGCCGGGTCTATTCGGTGGCCGTCTCCGGCCTGCCGGGCGGGCGCGGTGATGGCGTGCCCGTGACCACACTGATCGATCTGGCTGCGGGTTCGCAGATCGCCCATACGTTCGCGGGCAGCGCGGAGCAGCGCATGCTGATCGCCACGGCGGGCGGCAACGGTTTCGTGACCAAGGTAGGCGACATGATCGGCCGCCAGAAGGCCGGCAAGGCGTTCGTGACGCTCGACGATGGCGACGCGATCCTGCAGCCGGCGCCCGTAGGCGAAGATGCCACGCATGTGGCGTGCTTCTCGGCCAATGGGCGTCTGCTGCTGGTGGGTCTCGATGAGGTGAAGGTGCTGTCTGCCGGCGGCCGTGGCGTGATCCTGATGGAACTCGAATCCAAGGAGACGCTGGAACAGGCGGTAGCCGTGGGCGCACCGGGGCTGATCATTTCCGGTACAGGCATGCGCGGCGGGAAGCTGCCTCCGCAGAAGCTCGCGGGCAAGACGTTGCTGCCCTACGTGGGCAAGCGCGCCCGCAAGGGCAAGGCGATCGAACCGAGGCTGAAGGAAGTGAAGCTGGAACCGGTGAAGGCCGGGTAAGTCCCGCCTCCCGCACCGGTTTATTCCCCTCTCCCGCATACGGGAGAGGGGAGTCCGAACACCGTTACTGCAACGGCAACACCAGAATACTCAACGCCGCGGGCCTGGCCCGCATCGCCGCCAGCCATCGCTCCAGATTCGGGCGCGGCAAATGCTTCACCGGCGAACCCATCCAGCGGTGCGCCGCGCAGGCCAGTGCGATATCGGCCATCGTGAAGCGGTCGCCGCCGATGAATTCCCGATCTGCCAACGCCTCGTCGAGCATCTTTGCCAGTGGCTCCGTGCGGGCGCAAGACTGGGCGATGATGGCCTCGTCGCGCTGATCGGCGGGACCGCGCACCGTCTGCAGGAACGCCTGTACCATGGCCGGGCTGAACGCCGTGGTCTGCCAGTCCATCCAGCGATCGGCCGAGGCACGCGCCTTGACGTCGGCAGGCCAGAGCGTGCCTTCACCATAGCGTGCGCACAGGTAGCGCACGATGGCATTGGACTCCCACAACACGAATGGCTCGCCGGCCACGTCGGTGTCACGAAAATCCTCGATGACCGGGATCATCCGGTTCGGATTCAGCCGGATATAGGCTTCGGTATCCAGCTCGCCTTTCTGATGACCGATGTCGATGCGCTCGTGGTCCAGGTGCAGCTCTCGCGCGCACCAGACCACTTTCTGCACATTGATCGACGACAGCCGGCCCCAGATGCGCAGCAGGCTTTGCGGCTCGTACGGTTCCAGGGTCGGCATCGGCTTTCCTCAGGCGGCGTGCGGTTGCGGCGACGCCTTGGCGATGGCTTCGCGGAACAGTTCGCCCAGCACCGTCATGCCTTGTTCGATCCGCTCCGGCGGCACCGTCACAAAGGCCAGGCGCAGCGTGTTCATGCGCGGGTTGCCAGCGTAGAACGGCGCACCCGGCACGTAGGCCACATTGCGGCGCACGGCTTCCTCGAGGATCGTCATGCTGTTCAGGCCCTCGGGCAACTCCACCCAGATGAACATGCCGCCTTCCGGCACATTCCACGTTACGCCTTCCGGCATATGGCGCTTCAGGGCGTCGAGCATGTAGGCGCACTGCTTGCCGTAGAGCTCGCGGATGGTGGGGATGTGCGTGTCGAGCAGGCCGTCCTTGATGGTCTCGTACGCAATGCGCTGCGTGAAGGTCGGCGTGTGCAGGTCAGATGCCTGCTTGGCCTGGCACAGCTTGAAGTGCAGGTCGGGCGGGGCGATCACAAAGCCCAGGCGCATGCCGGGGGCCAGGATCTTCGAGAACGAACCCATGTAGATCACGCCGCCCGGATTCATCGACAGCAGCGTCGGCAGCGTGTTGCCGGTGTAGCTCAGTTCGCCGTAGGGATCGTCCTCGACCAGCAGCAGGTTCAGGTCCTTCGCGCGTTGCACCAGTGCCTGGCGGCGCTCCAGAGGCAGGCGGCAGCCCGTGGGGTTCTGGAAGTTCGGCAGCGCGTACAGGAAGCGCGCGCCAGCGGTCAGTTCGGGTGTCAGCGCTTCGGGGATCAGGCCGCGCTCGTCGGTCGGCACCGAGACGAACTCGGGTTCGAACAGCGAGAACGCCTGCAGCGCGCCCAGATAGCTCGGCGTTTCCACCAGCACGGGGCTGCCCGGATCGATCATGACCTTGGCGATCAGGTCCAGCGCCTGTTGCGAACCCGTAGTGATCAGCACGCGCTCGACGCCGACGTTGTAGCGCTTTGCCACAAACTCGCGCAGCGGCAGGTAACCCTCGGTGGCCGCGTATTGCAGCGCGCCCTGCGGGTTATCGGCGAATACACGGGCCACCGCCGCTTCCATGGCCGCTACCGGGAACGACGCCGGGGAGGGCAGGCCGCCGGCGAAGGAAATGACTTCCGGACGCTCGGTGACTTTCAGGATTTCGCGGATGGCCGAGCTGGTGAGTTGCTGTGCCCGGCGGGAGATGGCCCATTTCATGATTGGTTCTCTTGGGTGGGGTAAATCGCGTTTCATATGCGCCGGGCCTTGGGGCGTTGACTGGCAGGCCGGCCCGGCGTTTGTCTCTGTACTGAGTATCTTCGTATCAGGCGATCAAGCCATCAAGCGATCAGGCAATCTCGACGATCATCTCGATCTCGACGCAGGCGCCCAGCGGAATCTGCGCCACGCCGAACGCGCTGCGCGCGTGCTTGCCTTTCTCGCCGAACACTTCGGCCAGGAACTCGGAGCAGCCATTGGTCACCAGGTGCTGCTCGGTGAATTCCTGCGTGGAGTTCACCAGGCTCATGACCTTGACGATGCGCGTGACGCGGTTCAGGTCACCGATATGACCATGCAGCGTGGCCAGCAGATCGATGGCGATGCCGCGTGCCGCCTGTTGGCCGGCCGCGGTATCGATATCCTTGCCGAGCTTGCCGGCCCACGGCTTGCCGTCGCGGCGGGCGATGTGGCCCGACAGGAATACGGTGTTGCCGGTGGTGGCGGCCATGACATAGGCGGCAGCCGGGGCGCCGGCGGTGGGCAGTTCCACGCCGAGGCGGGCAAGGGTGTCGTAGACGGACATGCGTGACTCCTGTCAGTGAATGCGTCCTGGAAGAATAGGGGGCGTTTCTCCAGCGGGGGCTGGTGCGGAGGCGGGTGCGGTGTTGCGCACGGCGGCGCGTCGTCCCAGGGCTACCACACCAATCACCGCCACGGCAAAAGCGACGGTGGCGGCATCGAGCGGCTCGGCCAGGATCAGGGCGCCGCCCGCCAGCGTGAGGAACGGCTGCAGCAATTGTATCTGTCCTACGCGGGCCACGCCGCCCTTTGCGAGCCCGGCGTACCAGAACAGGAAGCCGATAAACATCGAGAAGACCGACACATAGGCCATGCCGAGCCACGCACGTGGCGATGCGGCAGCGATTTCTGGCGCGTGCGCCATGGCTAGCCAAGCCACTACGGGCAGCAAAAGTGGCAGCGAAACCACCAACGCCCAACTGATCGTTTCCAGTCCGCCCAACTCGCGCGACAGCTTGCCGCCTTCTGCATAGCCCAGCGCACCCAGCACCACGGCCAGGAACAGGAACCAGTCCGCGTGCTGCAGGCCACCCGCGCCCTGCCAGAAGGCAAAAGCCACCACCAGCGCGCTACCGGCGAGTGCCGACAGCCAGAACGCCAGCGACGGGCGCTCCCCGCCGAACCACGCCGCGAACACGGCTGTTGCCAGCGGCAACAGGCCGATCACGATAGCGCCGTGCCCGGCAGGCACCTCGCGCATGGCCAGCGAAGAAAATAGCGGGAAACCCACCACCACACCCAGCGCGGTCACGGCCAGCCGCAGCCACTGACGGCCACGCGGGCGCCGCTCCGATGCCATCGCGCCGCGCGCGGCCAGCAGTGCCACGGCCAGCACGGCGGCGATCACGGCACGCGCCAGTGCCACAAACGTGGCGTCGAGTTCGGCCACGGCCATGCGCGTGAACGGCAGCGTCTGGCTGAAGATCGCCACGCCGATGAAACCGAGCAGCATGCCGCCGGAGGGAGCAGGGGAACGTGTGGTCATGACGTATGGGGTGCGCCGGCGATGGCGATCCAGACTGCCGTGAGTGCCAGCGCCAGCCCCATCGCCCCATTGAACCAGCGCACGCGGTTGCCGTGCATCAGCCATTGCCGCAACGATGCGCCGAGCACGCCATAGGCGCCGTTGCTGAAGAAGCCGAACGTGGCGAACAGCACGCTGACCAGCAGCACGCGCTGCGCCAGCGACGGCGCGCCTTCGGTGTACGAAGCCGCCACGGCCAGCGCCAGCATCCACGCCTTGATGTTCGCGTACTGCATCAGTACCGACTGCCACACGTTCATCGGCTTGAGCACGCTTTTCTCGGCCAGCGATGCACTGCGCGCAATGCGCCAGGCCAGCCACAGCAGATAGAGCACGCCTGCCACGCGGATGATCGCGGCCAGCGTCGGGCTCGCCATCACCAGCGCGCCGATGCCGCTGGCACACAGCGCGATCACGCTGGCGAAGCCCACCGCCACACCCACGCAGTGCGGCAGCGTGGCGCGAAAGCCGAAGTTGGCGCCGGTGACCGCTGCCACCGTGGTGTTGGGGCCAGGCGTGAACGCGCCCACCGCAAGCAGCGTGACCAACGCCAGGAACTGGGCCATCGACAGGCCGGTGAGCCACGCTTCCATGCCGGTCACGCGAAGTTGACGACCACGCGCCGGTTGGTACGACTCTTCTTCTCGATTTTGGTGACCACCATGGCGCCGATCTCGCTTGTGTTGGCCACGTGCGTGCCGCCGCAGGGTTGTCGGTCAACGCCCGGAATCTCGATGATGCGGATAGTCGACGTACCGGCTGGCGGCGCCGCGCCCACCGTGCGCACCAGATCCGGCTGGGCGGCCAGTTGCTCGGGCGTGATGCGGTCGATGCCCACCGGGGTTTTCGCCTCGATCAGCGCGTTGAGCTGTTCGGTCAGCACCGCCTTGTCGAGCGTGGATTCGGGCAGATCGAAATCAATGCGCGCAGAGTCAGGCGAGATGCTGCAGCCCGTAACCGGTACGGGAATCAAGGAGCCGAGCAGATGGAGGCAAGTATGCAGGCGCATCAGCCGATGGCGGCGGGCCCAGTGGATGTTCACTGTCACGCGGTCGCCCGGCTGCAGCGCTGGCATGTCGGCTGCCGGCACGTGCAGGATGCGCGTGCGGTCTTCGGCGTAGACCGTATCGGCCAACGTGATTTCGCGGCCATCGGGTGTGGTCAGCGTGCCCGTGTCGCCTGCCTGACCGCCGCTGCGGGCGTAGCAGACGGTCTGGTCCAGTTCGATGCCCGCCTCGCTGACTGCCACGACTGTGGCCTCGCAGTGATCGAGGTAAGCGTCGTCGTCGAAGCGCTTCAGCGTGGTGGCGGACATCGGTGGGGGCTCCTTGGGTGTCGTTTCGGGTCAGCGCAGGGTCTTGAGCCCTGTCGGGGTTTCGATCTCGGCCAGCAGGGCGGGCGGGCCGTCAGTCTGTTCGATGTCGATCAGCGACGCGGCGCCGATCCATGCCAGCCCCTGGCGCAGCAATTCGGCATGCGGATGCTGGCCACGCAGGCGGCGCAATGCCAGATCCTGTCGAGGCAGGCTGATACCGGGGTGATTCTGCACGTCCCACTGGATCAGCGTCGGAAACAGGCCCTCGCCAGCGCTGGCTGCCTCGCCTTGCCAAGCGGGCAGGCTGCCATCGTCAGGCACCGTCAGGCGCCAGTGCAGCGCGCCGCGATCCATCGGAATGGCCGGGGCGATCCTGTCCGGGTACTGCGCCTGCCAGCGCGACAGGTCGGCCGGACGTTCGACACGGGCTGCCCAGTGTGCGAGGAAGGGGCCATCGCGCAGACGCTCGCGCACGGCCTCGCTGTCGAGGCCGAACCAGCGCGCCCGCTCGGGTGCAGACGCGGCAGGGTCGATGGCAATCACTTCCAGATACATCCCGCCAAACATCCCCAGCACGCGGTTATGCGTGCCCATGCGTGGATGGGCGCCGCCGGCCTGCGGCGCAATGCCGAGCATGCTGGCGACATGTTCGCTACCCGCGTCAAGGTCGGGTGCGGCGATCACGAGATGGTCAATGGCGAGATTCATGGATGGTTGATGGTAGTCAAGGTAGTCGGTACAGTACCGATACAGTTGAGCAAATCGTCTTCAGTACAGTTGCGGGAGCGCCACATGGACGGCAGCGAGAAGCATAGCGGGAATTCAGAAAGTGCCGTAAGCGGCACGAGACCTTTGCGTCTTGTGATGCCATCGAGCGGACAAGCGCGTCTGCCGGACCCGATCCCCTCGGCCCAAATGACGCTGGTCGAACAGCTCACCGAATGGGCGCGGTTGCGCATCGACGAGCGCGTGTTCCGGGCCGGCATGCGCATGCCGTCGATCCGCCAGCTCGCGTCGGAGAAAGGGATTTCGCGCTTTACTGTGGTGGAGGCGTATGAGCGGCTCGTGGCGCTGGGCTATCTCGAATCGCGCCGGGGCTCGGGCTTCTACGTGCGGGATCGGCTGCCGCATCCGTCGGTGGTGGTGCCGCCCACGTCGCCGGCCATCCGCAATGTGGATGTCACCTGGCTGCTGCGCAGCATGTTCCACTCCGCCGAGAGCCACAAGGCGCCGGGCTGGGGATTCCTGCCCAATGAATGGCTCGATGGCGAACTGTTGTCGGGCGCGATGCGCAGCCTGGGCCGGCAGCCGGGCGGGCATTTCCTGTCGAGTGGCACGCCGCTTGGGTTCTTGCCGCTGCGCCAGCAACTGCGTACCCGTCTGGAGGAACTGGAGATCGGCGTCACGCCCGACCAGATCGTCATGACCTCGGGCATCACGCAGGCATTCGACCTGATCGCGCGGCAATTCCTGCAACCCGGCGATACGGTGGTGGTGGGCGACCCCGCGTGGTTCGTGATGTTCGCGCGCTTTGCCACGCAGGGTGCCAACGTGATCGGTGTGCCTTATACCGCCGACGGCCCGGACCTGGAGGCGCTGGAGCGCATCGCCCAGGCGCACCGTCCCAAGCTGATCGTCGTCAATTCGGTGCTGCACAATCCCACCGGGACCTCGCTATCCGCCGCGCGCGCGTTCCGGTTGCTGCAACTGGCCGAGCAGTACAACTTCACCATCGTCGAGGACGATATCTATTGCGACCTCTGCCCGCCGGGGCACGCCGCCACGCGGCTGGCCAGCCTGGATCAGTTGAAGCGCGTGATCTATCTGGGAAGTTTCTCAAAGACATTGGCGGCAAACCTGCGCGTGGGCTTTATCGCCGCTAGCCCGGGCCTGGCTGTTTCGCTGACCGACAGCAAGCTCGTCACCGGCATGGCCACACCGGAAATCAACGAGCGCGTGGTCTACAAGGTGCTGACCGAGGGGCACTACCGCAAACACACCGAGCGTGTGCGGGTGCGACTGGAGCGCGCCCGCGACGAGACCCGCGCGCGGCTTGAGCGTCTAGGCGTTCGGATTTTTCCGGGGCAGGTGGCCGGCATGTACATGTGGGCCGATACGGGCGTGGACACCAATGTGATTGCTACGGCTGGGCACGAGGAAGGCTACCTGTTCGCGCCCGGCAGCCTGTTCTCGCCCTCGCAGATGCCTTCCACCTGGACGCGCTTCAATGTGGCCAGCAGTGCCGATCCGGGCATGCTGCGCTTTCTGGCGGATCAGATGGAGCGGCTTTCCGGGCTGCCGGCGGGCTCCGGCACCTCCGGCCCTTGAAATAAGCCGTTCCCGACCCTATTTCCTGCGCCAACGATCCCGCTCCGGAACCACGGGGCGGGGCACCTTTGCGCAGACCCGTTTTTCGATATTCAAGAGGAGAACCATGACCGCACCGCACGAAACGATGAGCTTCCAGGCGGAAGTGAAGCAGTTGCTGCACCTGATGATCCACTCGCTGTACAGCAACAAGGAAATTTTCCTGCGCGAGCTGGTTTCGAATGCTTCCGACGCCACCGACAAGCTTCGCTTCGAAGCGATTGCGAATCCGGCCCTGCTTGAGAACGATGCCGACCTGGCCATCAAGATCGAAACGGACCCGGCCGCCCGCACGCTGAAGATCACCGACAACGGCATCGGCATGAGCCGCGACGAGGCGATCCGCAACCTGGGCACCATCGCGCGCTCGGGCACCAAGGAGTTCTTCCAGCAACTGTCCGGCGACCAGCAGAAGGACGCCGCGCTGATCGGCCAGTTCGGCGTGGGCTTCTACTCGGCGTTCATCGTCGCGGACAAGGTCACCGTGGAAACGCGTCGCGCCGGCCTGGCCGCGAGCGACGCCGTGCGCTGGGAAAGCACTGGCGATGGCGAGTTCACGATCGATGCGATCGACCGCGCCGAGCGCGGCACCACGATCACGCTGCACCTGCGCGAAGGCGAGGACGATTTCCTGTCGTCGTACCGCGTGCAACACATCATCCGCAAATATTCGGACCATATCTCGCTGCCGATCCGCATGCCCAAGGAAGAGTGGGATGCCGAAGCGCAGACGCAGAAGCAGACGGGCGAATGGGAAAGCGTGAACCAGGCCAGCGCGCTCTGGACGCGCAGCAAGTCGGACATCACCGACGAGCAATACCAGGCGTTCTACCAGCACATCGCGCATGACCAGGAAGCCCCGCTGGCGTGGACGCACAACCGCGTGGAAGGCCGCAGCGAATACACGCAACTGCTGTACATCCCCGCGCGTGCACCGTTCGACCTGTGGGATCGCAATCACAAGGCGGGCCTGAAGCTGTACGTGAAGCGCGTATTCATCATGGACGACGCCGAGCAGCTGCTGCCGTCGTACCTGCGCTGGGTCAAGGGCGTGGTGGATTCGGCGGACCTGCCGCTGAACGTCTCGCGCGAACTGCTGCAGGAAAGCCGCGACGTGAAGGCGATCCGTGAAGGCTCCACCAAGCGCGTGCTGTCGATGCTCGAATCGATGGCCGAGAGCGAGGACGAAGCCGAACGCGCCAAGTACAAGACGTTCTGGGAGCAGTTCGGCCAGGTGCTCAAGGAAGGCATGGGCGAGGACAGCGCCAATGCCGAACGCATCGCCAAGCTGCTGCGCTTTGCCTCCACGCACAACGACACGGCCGAGCAATCGGTGTCGCTGGCTGACTACGTGGGCCGCATGAAGGAAGGCCAGGACAAGATCTACTACGTAACTGCCGATACGTGGTCCGCCGCCAAGTCGAGCCCGCACCTCGAAGTCTTCCGCAAGAAGGGCATCGAAGTCATCCTGCTGACCGAGCGCGTGGATGAGTGGATGCTGTCGTACCTGCGCGATTTCGACGGCAAGGAACTGGTGTCCGTGGCGCGTGGCGATCTGGACCTCGGCGCGCTGGCCGACGAAGCCGAGAAGGCCGAACAGGAGAAGGCGACCACCGAATGGAAGGACGTGGTCGACCGCGCGACCGCCGTGCTGGAAGGCAAGGCCAAGGAAGTGCGCGTGACCCTGCGCCTGACCGATTCGGCATCGTGCCTCGTCTCCGACGAAGGCGACATGAGCGGCTACCTGCAGCGCCTGCTGAAGCAAGCCGGCCAGAAAGCGCCGGACGCCCAGCCGATCCTCGAACTGAACCCCGAGCACGCACTGGTGAAGAAGTTGCGCGACGTGGCAGACGACGCTGCATTCGGCGACCGCATCCGCGTACTCTTCGACCAGGCCCTGCTGGCCGAAGGCGGCATGCTGGAAGATCCGGCCGCCTACGTGCAGCGCGTGAACCGGTTGCTGGCTTGACGTACTGCGGGATGTCTAGTCATCCCGCCCGTTCTCTCCCCTCTCCCGCTCGCGGGAGAGGGGCAGGGGGTGAGGGCAAACCTCTCCGCCACCGCTATCGCAAATCCAATCGATGACCACCAAACGCTGCTTCCCCCCGGTCGTCGACCCCCACACCCGCATCCTCATCCTGGGCAGCCTGCCCGGCGAAGTGTCCCTCGCGCAATCGCAGTACTACGCGCATAAGCAGAACCGCTTCTGGCACCTGATGAGCGACGTCCTTCAAGTGGATCTCGTCAATCTCGCCTATGAAAACCGCCTCGCCACGCTACGCCAACACCGCGTCGGCCTCTGGGACGTCGTCGCCGAAGCCCGCCGCGACGGCAGCCTCGACAGCAATATCAAGGATCACCAAGGCAACGACCTCATCGGCCTGATCGCCACGTTGCCGCAGCTGAAAGCGATCGCCTTCAACGGCGGCACAGCGGCAAAGATCGGCATCAAAGTCCTGGGCGAGCATGCCGACCGGCATACCATCGTGAACCTGCCGTCGAGCAGCCCGGCTTATACGTTGGCGTATGCGGAGAAGTTGGTGAGGTGGCTGGGGTTGCGGGAGTGGCTGATGTAGGAGGTGAGCGTGCGCGCCGCCGGCAGCAAATGCCGGCGGAGCAGGCTTCCCTTCCAGAATCCGGCCGTTCAGGCCGTCGTATGGACGATGTTGCCCGTGCTGGAGCCTGACTGTTCCTGATAGGCAGCGGCCAGCTTGGACATGGCGGCGGACAGTGCGGCCTGCGTGGACGTCACGCCGGCTTGCAGCGTGGCGACGGTAGTAGCCTTGGTCCGGTCGTCGGTGGGCGCGTCCTGTGCGGCCTGGAGTTGCGCAGTCTGCGCGGCCAGTTGTTTCTGGAGCGCTTCGATCTGTTCCTTCAGCGTCTGGATGACCACCGATTCGCTGTCATCCGAACTGCTTTCGGCGCCGCCGGCACCACCGCCCTTTCCCACGCCGGCTGGGCCCTCGATGCGGCTCTTGTCGCCAGTTTCGGTACTGGACGATACAGCCGAGGTGGCCTGGTCTTCCGTGGTCTGGGTTGTCGTTTCGTCCGCTGTCTGGGTGAAGCGATGCGTGTTGGTGACCGTCGCGTCACTGGCAACGGCGATACGCGGGGCAATGCTGTTGATTGATGTCATTCTTCTTTTTCCAATCGAAGGGCGATGAAGGGAGAGCCCTCATCTACATCGGCCGGTCGTGCGAAAACTTAAGGGGCGTACCGGGGTCTTACCGGATTGCCGGCCGCATCTGTCACAATCGCGGCCATGTCTGACCTTTACTGCAACCTCGAAGGGCTTCATTGAATATGTTGAATCTCGGGAATCTTGGAATTGGCGGCATCGGCCTGCACGTCATCGTGGCGATCTTTTTCGCCGTGCATGCAGTCCGTACCCACCAGAACATGTACTGGCTGCTGTTGCTGTTTATCTTCCCGGGACTGGGCAGCATCGTCTATTTCTTCGCCATCTACCTGCCCAGCCTGCGCCAGACGCGCGGCGCGCGGGCGGCCTCTCGGGCGATCAAGCAGATCGTCGATCCGAACCGGGCCGTGCGGGAAGCGCGCGATGCCTTCGACCGCGCGCCGACTGTCGATCACCGCATGCGCCTGGGTGCCGCGCTGCTTGATGCCGGTAATGCGCCCGAGGCGCTGGAGCACTATCAGGCGGCGGCCAATGGGCCATTCGCTTCCGATCCGGCGCTGCTGGAAGGGCTGGCGCGCGCGCAACTGGCCACGAACCGTCCTGCCGATGCTCAGGCCACGCTGGAGCGGTTGTTCGCGGCCAATCCGCAGGCTGCGAACCAGTCCGATCCGTCGCTGATGTATGCCCGCGCGCTAGCTGCCGTGGGCGCGCCGGGTACGCGCGACGCGTTCGAGCGGGCGCTCACTAACGCCAGCGACGTGGCGGCACGTTGCCTGTTTGCGGACTGGCTGGCGCAGCAGCCCGATGCGGCGGATCGCGAGCGCGCCAAGGCGCTCTATACCGAAATCGTCCACGACGCGCGCCACTGGCCGCGTCATGCCCGCGAACACAATCGCGAATGGCTGCAGCGCGCCCAGGTCGCGCTGGGCCAATGATCCGCGCCATTGGCGCACTCTTTTGTTCTATGACGCTTCTGAAACGCAAATCGATCGAGGCCGTGGCCTCGCGCCGCCCCGCGCGCGGCGAACGCAAATCCTCCCGCCCCCATCGTGCTGATCGTGCGAACGATTTCCATGAGGAATCCGATCCCACGGACCGCACTGACGAGCGCCGCATGACGCCGCGCTTCGCTCCCGTGACCTTCTCGGAAATGGATGGCGTGCGCTATCTCCATTTCGGGACCGAGTGGGTGCAGGGTGCCATGCGTCTGCGCAAGCCCGACGCCATCGAACTCGAATACGCACAGCAGATGATGGCGTGGCTGCTGTTCCTGTCGCCCGCAACCGAAGGCTTCCACGTGGCGCAGCTCGGCCTCGGCGCCGCTGCACTGACCAAGTTCTGCTATCGGCATTTCGCGAAAGCGAAAGTCACGGCAGTGGAACTGAACCCGGCAGTGATCGTCGCCGGACGCAGCATGTTCGGCCTGCGCGACGACGACGCACGATTGACCGTGCGCGAGCAGGATGCGTGGGACTACGTCATGGATGGCGCGCAGACCGCCGCGCTGGATGCGCTGCAGGTGGATCTTTACGACGCCACGGCACGCGGCCCCGTGCTCGACACCACGGCGTTCTACCGTGCCTGCCGCCGTGTGCTGAAAGCACCCGGCGTGATGACGATCAACCTGTTCGGTGACCACGACAGCTTCCCGAAAAACATCGAGCGCATCTGCGATGCCTTCGATAACCGGGTGCTGGTGTTTCCGGAAGTGCACGACGGCAACGTCATCGCGCTGGCTTTCAACGGCCCGGCCATCGACGTGTCATGGGAAACGCTGGAAGCGCGCGCGGAAATCGTCGAGACAGCGACGAAGCTGCCGGCGAAGGACTGGGTGAAGAAACTGCGCGCGGCGAATGCGCGGCAGGAGGAAAGGTTGGTGATTTAGTTGCTTACCGCTGGTTTGTTCCCCTCTCCCGCAAGGCGGGAGAGGGGAACAAACCGGGAGGCAGAGTGAAACCCTCACTCTTTCCCAAAAAACTGCGCCAACGACCATTCATCCGTTCGCGCCTCATACTTGATGCCCTTGCGCATCGCCCACATCGCCAGCTGGCTGTGCGACGGAATGATCGCGTGGTCATCCAGTGCGAACTTCGCGGCCACGCGGGCGTTCTGCTCGCGGTCTTTCTCGCTCGATACCGTCGTCAGCGATTTCTCGATCAGCGGATCGAGCTTCGGATTGCTGTACTTGCCCCAGTTCCACGTGCCATAGCCGGTCTTCGGGTTCGGCGTGCCAGTGATCGAACGCAGTGCCACGTCGGCGGCGGCCGAGCCCCAGCCAAGCATTTCGAATGCGAAATCGCCTTGCCGCGCGCGCGTGAAGTACGCCGCCACGGGCAGCGTTTCCACCTTGGTCTGGATGCCGATGCGCGTCAGCATGCCCGCCGTGGCCTGGGCCACTTGCGCGTCGTTCAGGTAACGGTTGTTCGTGGCGTGCAACGTGAGTCCGAAACCATCCGGATAGCCGGCCTGGGCCAGCAGTTTCTTGGCGCCTTCGGGGTCGTAGGCATCCGGCTTGGAGCCCGGGTGGCCGAAGATCGGCGGCGAGACAATCGACGAGGCCGGTACGGCAAGCCCTTCCATGATGCGGCTGACAATGGCGTCACGGTTGATCGCCTTGCTGATGGCGGCACGCACGCGAGCATCCTTGAACGGATTCTTGCCGAGCGGCTTGCCGGACTTGTCGGTGACGAACGGCGGGTTGTCGCGCGACTGGTCCATCTGCCAGAAGATGGTGCGCCACGAGACTGTCTGCTCGATCTTGAATTTCGGATTCTGCTTGAGCTTCGCCACGTCCGCAGCCGGGATGGTCTCGATCACGTCGACGTCACCGGCCAGTAGTGCCGCAGTCCGCGCACCGTTATCGGTCAGGATGCGGAAGATCGCGCGGTCGAATACGGGCTTCGGTCCCCAGTAGTCGGGGTTCTTCGTCATCACGATTTCCTGGCCGCGCGCGAATCGGACGAACTTGTACGGGCCTGTGCCGATCATTGCCTTGCCCGAATCGAAATCGGCCTGCGTCAGCGTGGCCGCGATCTTCTTCGGCATGATCGGTACGCTGTTCAGGTCGTTGGCGAGGTTGGCGTAGTTCGGCACGCTCATGGTCAGCCGCACGGTCAGCGCGTCGGGCGTGTCGATGCGGGCGATCGGCTTGGTGTAGCTCGTGAACGAGCCCGGTGCGTTGGTCAGTTTTTCGGGACGTTCGAGCGATGCCTTGACGTCCTCGCTCGTGAACGGCGTACCGTCATGCCATTTCACATTGGGACGCAGCTTGATTTCCCACGTAATGGCATTGATGGGCTTCCACGAGAGCGCCAGGCCGGGGATGTAGCGCGCGTTCTTGTCCATGAACACGAGCGATTCAAAAACGTGCAGCGCGATGGCGTTGTTCGGGCCCGCGTTGTTCCAGTGCGGGTCCATCGAAGTCACGTCGGCGGCCAGACCGATACGCAGGTCTTCAGCATGAGCAACGTTGGCGGGCAGCAGCGTCAACGCGCTGGCGCCGAGCACGAGGGATAGCGAGGCTTTCAGCAGCGTGCGGCGGATGCGTTGGATCATGGACGGGACTCCTCGTACGTTGGTGGGCGCGGATTGGCCGTTATTGTGCCGCCAAATGACCTTCCATGTCCGATACATGCTGGGGCATGCCGGTACAATCGCGCCCATGTTCGCCAATTCCCGCACTGTCCTGTCGGCCCAGACCGGCATCCACGATCATCTCGCCACGCTGCTGCAGCGTCACCTGGATGAGCCGTTCCGCAAGCCGATCGGCTTTCCGACCCAACGCGCGTTCGATATCGCCATCGACGCCTGGCAGCGCGCTGGCGGCCAGCCGCTGATCATCGATGCGGGATGTGGAGTGGGAGAGAGTACGCTGCGATTGGCGACCACGTTTCCTGATCACTATGTGATCGGGATCGACCAGTCGGAAAAGCGTCTGACCGCCGGCAAGGATTGGTGGGAAGCGGAGATGCCCGGCAATTTCCACTGGGCGCGCGCCGATCTCGTTGATTTCTGGCGCCTGCTGCAGGATGGCAAGGTGCCCGTGAAGCGCCACTATGTGCTGTATCCGAACCCCTGGCCCAAGATCGGCCACCTGTCGCGGCGTTGGCAGGGCCATGCCGTGTTTCCGGCGCTGGCAGCGTGCGGCGACTATCTCGAATGTCGGAGCAACTGGAAGATCTACATCGACGAATTCGCCGCGGCGTTGTCGATGGTGGGACGTCCGACGCAGACGGCGGTGTGGCAGCCGGAAACACCGATGACGCCGTTCGAACGCAAGTACGGGGCGTCAGGGCATGAGCTGTGGAGATGTGTGAGCGTGCGGGAGTAGCTTGATTTCCCGCTAGACGTTCCCCTCTCCCGCGTTGCGGGAGAGGGGAGCAAAACAAAGAGGCGAGCGTGCCTCAATGAAACAGCGGCTGCTGCGTCGGCGCGTCTTCCGGCAACTCGGCATGCACAATCTCGCCCGAGCGGTCTGCGTAGAGCGGCGTACCGCAATCCTCGCAATACTCGGGATCGAACAGCGCGGCGTGGCGGAAGATGTCTTCCACACCCGCGTTGCGCAGTTCCTCGCAGATCTGCTCGACGGGGTTACCCTTTTCCTCGGCATCGACCTCGCCGGACTCGCGGCCATAGACTGGCCAGACGATGCCGTAGATCACATCCTTCTCGCCGCGCATGGTGAAACCGACGCGGTATTCCTCGACCACTTCCTCGCCGAAACCTGCCACCACGGCGGAAAGCTGGCCAGCCGGAACGTCGAGCGTGCCGCAGAGGTAGTTCACTGCGGCGCGCACCGTCAGCGGACGGATGCTCTTGTCCGATTCGCGGCACGACAGGAAGAAGGCATCGGGCAGCAGCAGTTCGAATTCGCAGCCCGGCAGCAGCACGGCCACGGTGGGCTGTACCTGCTGGCGCCATTGTTCAAGGCAGACCGAGCGCTCCGCGTGATGTTCCTTGGCATCTTCCTGCCAGCGGAACAGCGCGCCTTCATGCGGCGCCACCACCACGGCCAGCAGGTAACGCGGATCGGCCAGGATCGGTGCCGTTTCGGGCAGGTCCTTCAGATCGACCTTGGGTACGACGCCGGCCATGGCCGCCGAGGCCAGCTTGTGCGTGAGCGCAAACGTGTCGCTATGGCTGCGCGGCAGTTGGTCGATGCTGTAGAGATAGGGGGACAGCGCCACCTGCGTGTCCTTGGCCAGGACGTGCGCCTGCAGGTGAACAGCCAGCGTCTGCGCCAGTTCGGGCTTCAATGCACCCGAAGGAATGGCGTAGCGCGTGTGAGCCAGGATCGGCGCGGCGATCAGCAGGGCATCGTGCTTGACGCCATCGATCTCGACCGTGGCGGATTCCGCCAGCGTCTCGGCCTGTTCGGCAAGCACGTCGGACGCATCGGCGTTGTGCTTGAACAGGTGTTCGAGAGCCGCGTCGAGCGCGGTCTGGCTGCCGTTTTTCAGCAGGCGGTGAAGCCGCTGCGACAGCCGCCGCTCCCAGTACCCATCCTCCATGCGGCTACCCGATGCATCCAGGGCGAGCGCGTCGGCCACGAGCCGCTCGGCATCGGGCGAGAGTCGGGAAGAAGACTTGGGGCGAAAACCTGCCATAGGTGAAGACGTCCGTTTTTACGTAAAACGGTATTCTACTCGCTGCGTTGACAGGCGCAGTGCTGGCGAACCCTTGCCTTGTGGATTACTTCTGTGCAGCCGGGGCGGCCGGGGCGTGGGATTCAGTGGTGTGCGATTCGCCCGCCATCGATACCTCGCCGCCGCCCTTGGTGAGCAGGTACAGGCATGCGCCAGCTACAACGATGAAAGCGATCAGGATCTTGACCATGATTTGTCTCCAAACTGTGATTCTGTAGGTATAGGTAACGCTGCAAAGCGTGGAGACGAGTCTGGCAGGGCAGGCTTGCGCAGAACTTACGGGGGAGGGTGGGGATTACCCGGAAGGGTTTTGTGAGGGTGCTGCGGGTTTGCTCCCCTCTCCCGCACGCGGGAGAGGGGAGAACAACCAAACATCAAGCCACCAGCAACTGCCGCAGCACAAACGGCAGAATCCCGCCGTGGTTGTAGTAGTCGACCTCGATCGGCGTATCGATGCGCAGCAGCACCGGCACGCGCTGCGTGTCGCCATTGTTGCGGTGGATCACGAGCACCACGTCCTGCTGGGGCTTCAGTTCGCCCTCGATACCTTCCACGTCGAAGGTTTCGTTGCCGATGATGCCAAGCGACTGCACGCTGTCGCTGCCCTTGAACTGCAGCGGCAACACGCCCATGCCCACGAGGTTCGAGCGGTGAATACGTTCGAAGCTGCGCGCGATCACGGCCTTCACGCCGAGCAGTTGCGTGCCCTTGGCTGCCCAGTCACGCGACGAACCCGTGCCGTACTCCTCGCCGCCGAACACCACAGTCGCCGTGCCTTCGGCCACGTACTTCATCGCGGCATCGTAGATCGACATCTGATCGCCCGTGGGCTGGTGCAGCGTGATGCCGCCTTCCACGCGCGAGCCATCGGCCTTCGGCGGGATCATCAGGTTCTTGATCCGCACGTTGGCAAACGTGCCGCGCATCATGACCTCGTGGTTGCCGCGGCGCGAACCATAGCTGTTGAAGTCAGCCTTGAGCACGCCATGATCCAGCAGGTATTTGCCTGCGGGCGAGGTGTCCTTGATCGAACCGGCCGGCGAGATGTGGTCGGTCGTGACCGAATCGCCAAACACGCCAAGTGCACGCGCGCCACGTACCGTCACGGCCTCGTTGCTGGGCTCGATCGTGAAGTCCTGGAAGAACGGCGGCTCGGCGATGTAGGTCGAGGTCGGCCAATCGTAGACCTGGCCCTTCGTCCCCTTGATATTCGCCCACAGCTTGCTCGGTTTCTTGACCTGTTCGTAGTTGCCCTTGAACACCTGCGCGTCGAGCGCGAACTTGAGCAGTGCCTGGATTTCTTCGGAAGTCGGCCAGATGTCGCCGAGCCAGATGTCCTTGCCGCCACGGCCCTTGCCAACCGGTTCGGTCATCAGGTCGCGCGTGACATTGCCGGCGATGGCGTAGGCCACGACCAGCGGCGGCGAAGCCAGGAAGTTGGCGCGAATGTTCGGGTGGATGCGGGCCTCGAAGTTGCGATTGCCCGAGAGCACGGCGGCAGCCACGATGTCGTTGTCGACGATGGATTCGTTCAGCGCCGGCGTCAGGTCACCGGCATTGCCGATGCACGTCGTGCAGCCATAGGCGGTCACGCCGAAGCCGAGCTTCTCGAGGTAGGGCAGCAGGCCCGTGGCCGTCAGGTACTCGGTCACCACGCGGCTGCCCGGGGCCAGCGACGTCTTGATATGCGGCGCCACGTTCAGGCCGGCTTCCACGGCCTTCTTCGCCAGCAGGCCGGCGGCCAGCAGCACGCTCGGGTTCGATGTGTTCGTGCACGACGTGATGGCGGCGATCAGGATGTCGCCGTTATGCACCTTCACGCCGTCGGCGTTGACGTATTCCTTGTTCAGATCGGCCGGGTCCTTGTTGAAGCCGTTCTCGGCCACCGGCTTGCTGAACAGCGACGCAAACGTGCTCTTCACGTGTCCGATCTCGATACGGTCCTGCGGACGCTTCGGACCCGCCAGAGACGGCGCCACGGTGCCCAGGTCCAGCGTCAGCGTCGTGGAGTAGTCGATGTCGCCTGCCTTCGGCACGCCAAACATCTGCTGCGCGCGGAAGTAACCTTCGAATGCAGCGATTTCCTCGTCGGTACGACCCGTGCCGCGGAAGTAGTCGATGGTCTTCTCGTCCACCGGGAAGAAGCCCATCGTCGCGCCGTATTCCGGTGCCATGTTGCCGATGGTGGCGCGGTCCGGCGTGGTCAGGCTGGCCGTGCCTTCGCCGAAGAACTCGACGAACTTGCCCACGACCTTCTCGCGGCGCAGCATCTCGGTGATTGTCAGCACGAGGTCGGTGGCGGTCACGCCCTCGCGCAGGCGGCCCTTCAGTTCCACACCCACCACATCGGGCGTCAGGAAATAGACCGGTTGGCCCAGCATGCCGGCTTCTGCCTCGATGCCGCCTACACCCCAGCCCACCACACCGATACCGTTGATCATCGTGGTGTGCGAATCGGTGCCGACGAGCGTGTCCGGATAGTAGACGCCATCCCGGTTATGCACGCCACGCGCCAGATATTCGAGGTTCACCTGGTGAACGATGCCGAAGCCCGGCTGCACCACGCCGAACGTGTCGAACGCCTGCATGCCCCACTTCATGAACTGGTAGCGCTCGTTGTTGCGCTGGAATTCCAGCTGCATGTTCAGGTCGAGCGCCTTCTTCTCGCGGAAATGGTCGATCTGCACCGAGTGGTCCACCACGAGATCCACCGGCACGAGCGGCTCGATCTTCTTGGGGTTCTTGCCCATCTTCTCGGCCACGTTGCGCATGGCGGCCAGGTCGGCCAGCAGCGGCACGCCGGTGAAGTCCTGCAGCACCACGCGTGCCACGACAAACGGAATCTCGTCGACGCGCTCGGCATTGGGCTTCCAGCTGGCAAGCTGGCGGATATGTTCCTCGGTGACTTTCTTGCCGTCGCAATTGCGCAGCACCGACTCCAGGACCAGACGAATCGATACAGGCAGGCGCTCGATCTTGATGCCCAGGGCCTTTCCGAGCTGTGGCAGCGAGTAGTACTGGCCGGAGCCGCCCGTGGCGAGCTTGAATTCTTTGAGAGTGTTATTGAGATTGTGGGGCATTACCTGACTCCAATCGAGGGATGACGCGGGAGATGCTCTTATTCTTCAGACCCCGGTACGCGATAGGGTTCCGCCGCAAACCTCGCGGCGCGCCAGACCGACCTGAAACGCGCACCGTACAGCAACGTGATGACTGCCGTGTGTGAGGGCAATCGTGCAAGGCAATTCGATGCTGGCGATCTTCTGACGGCCAGCATCGAATTGCCGCGTGCGGCCGGCAAACCGTCGCACGCGGACAAGGCAAGATGAGACTTTACTGCTTCGGCGCGGCTTGTGCAGCAGGGGCCGGCTCGGCAGGGGCCGGTTGGGCGGCGGGCGCCATCAGCAGTGGCGTGGACACCGGGGCGCGCAGTGCGCCGGCCTGGGTCGGGGCAGAGCCGCCTGCGAGCATGTCGGCGCTCTGGCATTCGTCGGCCAGGCGCTGGCCCAGGTTCTTGTTGAACAGCATGGCCTTGCTCGGGATCACGACCAGGTCCAGGCCCGATTGCGCATCGTAGTAGCGGTCAGCGCCGGTCACGGTGGACTGGCGCGGCAGACGGTAGTCCTTGCCCGACCAGTGCACGGTCAGCACCTCATCGCGCAGCATGTTGCCGTTGATGTAGATGACATTGCCCAGTTCGCACTGCCACTTTTCGCCCGAAGGCACGACGGCCGGCGCGGCGGCGGCAGCCTTGGTGGACTTGGAGCTCTTCTTGGCGGGTGCCTTCTTGGTGGCAGCCGGCTTCTTGGCGGGTTCCTGGGCCAGCGCGGCGCCAGCGGAGGACAGGGTCAAAGCGCCAATGCAGGCCGCCAGCACGAGTTTGTTCATTTGTGATTCCTTCCGGATTACGTGGATAGTCAAAAAGGTGGGGGCTTCGTTGTGTCGAACAGTCCGGGGCGCTTGCCATGACATGGCGCTCCGGCAACTTTCCGCCGCTATTCTCTACGATTTGTCCAAAGCGGCGAAGTCAGTCCGATATTCGTTACATAATCAGGCGCAACCGGTTTGCCATCGGCCACTTGGCGACAAAAATGAGCAGTTTTCGCTTGATTGCGGCTAGTCAAAGAAAAGATCGGTGGCAGGAGCCGGGATCGCCGTGCCGGTGGCATGTGCACGCTGCAGCAGCGACCAGTAGTAGCGATAGCTGGCCCGGTCGTGCAGCTGGCCGTCGTGGCGGATCGGCGCCCAGTTGTTCTCATGCGCCGCCAGCAGGATCTGCGTCGCCGTGCCGATTTCGGTATCGCTGGGCCGAAAGGCCGTCACGATGGGCTCGATCTGGCCCGGATGGATGCTCCACTTGCGCAGGTAGCCGAACTCCGCGCGTGCGCGACTCGCGTCGTGACCGGCCTGGTCCGGGTTCTGCACATCGGTACTGACATTGTGCGACGGCACCTTGCCATGACGATGGCAGGCCGCCGAGATCTCCAACATCGCGCGCCGGACGAGCGGATGCTCGAACTGGCCGGGCGAGCGCATCGCGTCGGCCGGAATGGCGCCGTGGTGGGCCGACACGAAATCCATCAGCCCGAAGCTGAGGCATTCCACCTGCACCAGCGAGGCAATTTCGAAGACCTGCTCAAGTGCAGAATGGGTTTCTATCAGCACGTGAACAGGAATGTGGCGCGCAATGCCGGCGGCGCGCGCCACGTGGTTCACATGGTCGGTCATGCGGGCGACCTCGACCACATCGGTCACTTTCGGCAGCACCACATAGGCCAGCCGCGCCCCGGCGGCGGAAACCAGCACGTCCACGTCGTCGCGCCAGCTCGGATGCGCGGGGTCGTGAATGCGCACGCCCACGCGGTTGTGGGCGTTGTCCGCGCTGTTGACCAGTTGCGCGCAGAGCTCGGCGTGTTGACGCTCAAGGCCAACGGCGGCGCCGTCCTCGCAATCGAAGGTGATGTCGAACACGGGCCCGAGCGACTGCTGCAGGGCCAGCGATTTGCGCATGAGCTTCTCGCTGCCCGCGTAGTGGTCGCAGACCGGCAGCTGGACGGGAATGGCTTCTCCCTGGAACAGGACCTCGGATGGATGCACGTTGGTTTGCGTAAGACGTATGAAGCAGGGGGTTAATGAGAAGACAAGGCGAGCGCCCAAAGAAAAACCGGGGTCCGCGCCGATTCTGCAATCGATGCGGACCCCGGTTTCATGAGCGGGTAGCTCCTGGTACTAGAGATCAGCCCAGCAGGTGTTGCACGCCGGCACGCTCTTCTTCCAGTTCCTTCAGCGTGATGTTGATCTTTTCCTGGCTGTAGGCGTCGATCTCGAGACCTTGCACGATTTCGTACTTGCCGTTGGCCGTAGTCACCGGGTAGCCGAACATGACGTCCTTCGGAATGCCGTATTCGCCGTTCGACGGGATGCCCATCGTGACGACCTTGCCGTTCGAGCCCAGGACCCAGTCACGCACGTGGTCGATGGCGGCGTTGGCAGCCGAAGCGGCCGACGACAGGCCACGTGCCTCGATGATGGCGGCGCCGCGCTTGCCGACGGTCGGCAGGAACACGTCGTTGTTCCAGACCTGGTCGTTGATCAGGTCCTTGACGCTCTTGCCGTCGACGGTGGCGTAGCGGTAGTCGGCGTACATCGTCGGGCTGTGATTGCCCCAGACGAACAGCTTCTCGACCGACGACACCGGCTTGCCGGTCTTGGCGGCGATCTGCGACAGCGCACGGTTGTGGTCCAGGCGCAGCATGGCCGTGAAGTTCTCGCGCTTCAGGCTCGGCGCGGACTTCATGGCGATGTAGGCGTTGGTGTTGGCCGGGTTGCCCACGACCAGTACCTTGACGTCGCGGCTTGCCACTTCGTCCAGGGCCTTGCCCTGCACCGTGAAGATCTGGGCGTTGGCTTCGAGCAGGTCCTTGCGTTCCATGCCCTTGCTACGCGGACGGGCACCCACCAGCAGGGCAACGTCGGCGTCCTTGAAGGCAACCTTGGGGTCGTCGGTGATGACCACGCCAGCCAGCAGCGGGAACGCGCAGTCTTCCAGTTCCATCACCACGCCCTTGACGGCGGTCTGGGCTTGCGGGAGGTCGAGCAGTTGGAGGATGACCGGCTGGTCTTTGCCGAGCATGTCGCCGTTGGCGATGCGGAACAGCAGGGAATAGCCGATCTGGCCAGCGGCGCCGGTGACTGCGACGCGCATTGGGGCTTTAGCCATGAGTAAGTCTCCAAACGAAAAGAGGGGGTAACCGTTCGATGGCGGCTGGCCGTCCAGGGGTTGGAGCAGGCCGGCGCGTCACCGGGTGCTGGTCTCGTGTCGCCACGGGGCAGGCGGGCATCCGCCGGCAGCCCGCAATACAAGGCCCGGGGGCCGCAACGAGGAGCGCGCGGGCCATGGGCATGCGTCGAGGGCGACAAGGCGTAAGTCTACTACTGCTATGTGGTGCGCCGCATCCGCTAAGTGCTCGGGCCTTGGGGCGGGACAGCCCCATGCGGGAGCCTGGGCGAGGGCGGCGGCACGGACTGCGCGAGTTTAGGGTGCGCCCCGATTGATGTCAATTCATATGTCTTATATAAGACATAAGACATTTCATAGCGTGCTGGACGCGATTCCGGAATTTGTGGTTGAATCCGGGCTATGTCATCCCTGCCTACGTCCCCGTCCGCCACGGCTGCCAACGGTTCGCCGGAATCGGTCGCCCCCCGGAGCGCCGGGACGCAGCCGTCCGCTACGCCGCAGGGCGCCAGTCCGGCGCCTGCAACGCCCGCCGCCGCGCCTGCCTCCGTCCCATCCCCCACGTTCAGTCCGCTGTACCAGCAGATCAAGGCTTTGATCATGCAGAGCCTGCAGACGGGCGAATGGAAGCCGGGTGAGATGATTCCGAGCGAAATGGACCTGGCCGCCCGCTACAAGGTTAGCCAGGGTACGGTGCGCAAGGCCATCGACGAACTGGCTGCCGACAATCTTGTGGCGCGGCGCCAGGGCAAAGGCACCTTTGTGACCACCCACCATGAGGACGTGGTCAAGTTCCGCTTCCTGCGGCTGGTGCCCGACGAGGGCGAACCCCATTACGGCGCCAGCCGCGTGCTCGAATGCAAGCGCCTGCGCGCACCGGCCGAGATCGCGCGACTGCTCGATATCCGCACCGGTGACAGCGTGGTGCAGATCCGTCGCGTGCTGAATTTCTCGAACGAAGCCACGGTGCTGGACGAAATCTGGCTGCTTGGCGCCAACTTCAAGGGCCTGACGGCCGAGAAGCTCAACGAGTGGAAGGGCCCGATGTACGCGCTCTTCGAAGCCGAGTTCGGCACCCGGATGATCCGCGCAACAGAAAAGATTCGCGCAGTTGCTGCCGATAACACGGCGGCGGAGTTGCTTTCCGTGGAGCCCGGTACGCCGTTGTTGTCGGTGGAGCGGGTCTCATTTACATATGGCGACCGCCCGGTGGAAGTCCGTCGTGGTCTTTATGTCACGACCCGGCACTATTATCAAAACGACTTGAGCTGATGCGCGATGGCGATGGAAGGACTGTCCTGGAAGCCGATTATTGCGGCATGCGCATGGGGCCGTCCGCCAGCATTGTCGCGCGTGGCAGGAATCGTCCGATATATCGCGTCCGGAGTGGTGCGCGCATTGTCGCGTGCGATTGTCGCGCACGCCGCGTTGGTGCGTGATAGTCGAAAATTATTGGTGCGCTGCGCAACAAAGGCGCTAAAATCACGCCGATTTGCTCCTGCATTCATTTGCATCCAGCGCCCCCACACGTTCGATGCAGGGTTAGACGCAATCCGGTGCATCCACGGTAACCGCTGTGGCAAGCCGATGCAATGGGGAGTAATGGCAGTGTCGTTCTTTTGCAGTTTTCTTTTCACAGCAAATGGGGTCTCGCATGGCTGAAGCCGCCAAACAAGCCAGGCCGGAGTTCCGGAATATCGGTATCGCGCAAATCTCGCGCTACCGGTTGCCCTGGGCCGGCAAGGTATCCATCCTGCATCGCGTCAGCGGTGCCTTGATGTTCCTCCTCCTTCCGTTCGTTCTGTATCTCTTCGAGCAGAGCGTCACCTCCGAACTGAGCTACGCGAAGTTCTCGGCCCTGCTGTCCAACGGCTTCGTCAAGCTGGTGATCCTGGCCCTGATCTGGGGCTATCTGCATCACTTCTGCGCCGGTATCCGTTTCCTGCTGCTCGACGTGCACGTCGGCGTGACCAAGCCCGCCTCCGCCACCTCGGCCAAGATCGTGCTGGTCGTAAGCCTGCTGCTCACCGTGGTGTTCGGGCTCAAGCTGTTTGGCCTGTTCTGAGGAGAGTGAAGGTGGCAAACAATAATATCGGTCCCAAGCGTCTTGTCGTCGGTGCGCACTACGGTCTCAAGGACTGGCTCGCGCAACGCGTTACCGCAGTCATCATGGTGGTGTTCACCGTGGTGCTCGCCGGGGTGTATCTCGCCTTCGGCAATCCTTCGTACGAAGGCTGGTCGGGTCTCTTCGCCAACCAATGGATGAAGCTCCTGACGTTCCTGACGGTTCTGTCCCTGCTGTTCCACGCGTGGATCGGCATTCGCGACATCTGGATGGACTACGTGAAGCCGATGGCCGTGCGCCTCGTGCTGCAAGTTCTTACGATTCTGTGGCTCGTTGGTTGTGCGGGCTACGCTGCTCAGATTCTCTGGAGGGTGTAATAAATGGTCGCAGTCAAGACTGGATTGCCGCGTCGCAAATTTGACGTGGTCATCGTCGGGGCGGGCGGCGCCGGGATGCGCGCATCCCTCCAGCTCGCGGAAGCCGGCCTGAACGTGGCCGTGCTGTCGAAGGTTTTCCCGACCCGCTCGCACACCGTTGCGGCGCAGGGCGGTATCGGTGCCTCGCTCGGCAACATGAGCGAGGACAACTGGCACTATCACTTCTACGACACCATCAAGGGTTCCGATTGGCTGGGTGACCAGGACGCCATCGAATTCATGTGCCGTGAAGCCCCGAAGGTCGTGTACGAGCTCGAACACTTCGGCATGCCGTTCGACCGCAACGCCGACGGCACGATCTACCAGCGCCCGTTCGGTGGTCACACCGCCAACTACGGTGAAAAGCCCGTGCAGCGTGCCTGCGCTGCGGCTGACCGTACCGGCCACGCACTGCTGCACACGCTGTACCAGCGCAACGTCCGCGCCAAGACCCACTTCTTCGTGGAGTGGATGGCGCTGGACCTGATCCGCGACGAAGAAGGCGACGTGCTGGGCGTGACCGCACTGGAAATGGAAACCGGGGAAGTCTATATCCTCGAAGCCAAGACCACGCTGTTCGCCACGGGCGGTGCCGGCCGTATCTATGCCGCGTCCACCAACGCCTTCATCAACACCGGTGACGGGCTGGGCATGGCAGCGCGCGCAGGCGTGCCGCTGGAAGACATGGAGTTCTGGCAGTTCCACCCGACCGGCGTGGCCGGCGCGGGCGTGCTGATCACGGAAGGCGTGCGCGGCGAAGGCGGCATCCTGCGTAACAAGGATGGCGAGCGCTTCATGGAGCGCTATGCCCCGACGCTGAAGGATCTGGCGCCGCGTGACTTCGTGTCGCGCTCGATGGACCAGGAAATCAAGGAAGGCCGCGGTTGTGGCCCGAACGGCGACTACGTGCTGCTCGACCTGACTCACGTCGGTGCCGAGACCATCATGAAGCGCCTGCCGTCGATCCGCGAAATCGGCATGAAGTTTGCCAACGTGGACGCCATCAAGGAACCGATCCCGGTCGTGCCGACCATCCACTACCAGATGGGTGGCATTCCGACGAACTTCCACGGTCAGGTCGTGGTGCCGAAGAACGGCAACCCGAACGAAGTGGTCAACGGTTTCTACGCCATCGGCGAATGCTCCTGCGTGTCGGTGCACGGCGCCAACCGCCTGGGTACGAACTCGCTGCTGGACCTCGTGGTGTTCGGCCGTGCCGCCGGCAACCACATCGTCGCCAACGCGTCGAAGCAGAAGGAACACAAGCCGCTGCCGGCAGACGCCGCCGACCGCGCCATGGCGCGCCTGGCCAAGCTGCAGGGCACGACCTCGGGTGAGTACACCCAGGACGTGGCCAACGACATCCGCCGCAACATGCAGTCGCATGCTGGCGTGTTCCGTACGCAGAAGCTGATGGACGAAGGCGTCGAGCGCATTCTGGAAGTGGCAGAGCGTGCCGACAACATCCACCTGAAGGACAAGTCCAAGGTCTTCAACACCGCACTGGTGGAAGCCCTGGAAGTGGCCAACCTGGTGGAAGTGGCCAAGGCCACGATGATCTCGGCCGCTGCCCGCAAGGAATCGCGCGGTGCGCACGCGCACAGCGACTTCCCGAATCGCGACGACGACAACTGGCTGAAGCACTCGCTGTTCTACAGCGAAGGCAACCGCCTCGACTACAAGCCGGTGAAGATGCAACCGCTGACGGTGGAATCGGTTCCGCCCAAGGCCCGTACGTTCTAAACGGCGCATCGTAGAGAAAACAGGACCCACAGAAATGAAGCGTATTTTCGAAGTCTACCGCTACGATCCGGACAAGGACGCCGCACCCCGCATGCAGACCTACGAGGTGGAACTCGACGGTCACGAGCGCATGCTGCTGGACGCACTGGTCAAGCTGAAGAAGCTCGACGAGACGATCTCGTTCCGTCGTTCGTGCCGCGAAGGCGTGTGCGGCTCGGACGCGATGAACATCAACGGCAAGAACGGCCTGGCCTGCCTGACGAACATGCGCGAGCTGCCGGACCGCATCGTGCTGCGTCCGCTGCCCGGCCTGCCGGTGGTGCGCGACCTGATCGTCGACATGACGAACTTCTTCAAGCAGTACAACTCGATCAAGCCGTTCCTGATCAACGACGAGCCGCCGCCCGAGAAGGAGCGTCTGCAGTCGCCGCAAGAGCGTGACGAGCTGGACGGCCTGTACGAGTGCATTCTTTGCGCAAGCTGCTCCACGTCGTGCCCGTCGTTCTGGTGGAATCCGGACAAGTTCGTCGGCCCCGCCGGCCTGCTGCAAGCCTACCGCTTCATCGCCGACAGCCGCGACCAGGCTACCGGCGAGCGTCTGGACAACCTGAACGACCCGTACCGCCTGTTCCGCTGCCACAGCATCATGAACTGCGTCGACGTGTGCCCGAAGGGTCTCAATCCGACGAAGGCGATTGGCAAGATCAAGGAATTGATGGTTCGCCGCGCTGTTTAATCGGCGGGTATAAACTGCCTGATGCGTCCGAGTCTTACGCGGCGCATCAGGCAGTCTGCAACGGATCGAAGTTGATTTAGCAGTTGATGTAAGCGACGTGTCAGCCCGGTGCAGTATCCAGTCGGGTGGCCGCCGTTCAAAGAAGGCTGACCATGAGTCAATCCACCACATTCTCCCATCAGGCTGATCCGCACAAGCGTGCCCGGCTTCGCTGGCGCGCCCGCCGCGGCCTCCTGGAGAACGACATCATCGTCGAACGTTTCTTCAATCGTTACGAGGAGAGCCTGTCTGATGAAGACGTGGCTTCGCTGGGTGAGCTGTTCGAGCTCAGCGACAACGATTTGATGGACCTGCTGCTGGTCCGCAAGGAACTGGACGGTGAGCTCGATACGCCCCCGATGCAACGGGTACTCAGCCTGCTGCGTTCGGTCTGAGTTTGGTCAACAACATTATTCACAGTATTTGAAGGAATCGACATGACGCCGTCCGATGTGAAAGCCACGCTATCGTTTTCCGATGGTTCCCCCAGCGTTGAGCTGCCGATCTACCAGGGTACCGTTGGCCCGGACGTGATCGACATTCGCAAGCTGTACGGACAGACCGGCAAGTTCACCTATGACCCGGGGTTCATGTCGACTGCTTCGTGCAACTCCAAGATCACCTACATCGACGGTGACAAGGGTGAACTGCTGTATCGCGGTTACCCGATCGAGCAACTGGCGCAGAAGTGCGACCACCTCGAGACCTGCTACCTGCTGCTGAAGGGTGAACTGCCCAACGCCAAGCAGAAGGAAGAATTCGTTGGCTCGGTGATGAACCACACGATGGTTCACGAGCAACTGCAATTCTTCATGCGCGGTTTCCGCCGCGACGCCCACCCGATGGCTGTCCTGACGGGCCTGGTGGGTGCCATGAGCGCGTTCTACCACGACGCCATGGATATCGACGATCCGCACCAGCGCGAGATCTCGGCCATTCGCCTGATCGCCAAGATGCCGACCCTGGTCGCCATGGCGTACAAGTACAACATCGGCCAGCCGTACATCTACCCGCAGAACGACCTGTCCTACTCGGGCAACTTCATGCGCATGATGTTTGGTACGCCGTGCGCACCGTACACCGTGAACCCGGTGCTGGAGCGCGCACTGGATCGCATCTTCATCCTGCACGCCGACCACGAGCAGAATGCATCGACCTCGACCGTCCGCCTGGCCGGTTCGTCGGGCACGAACCCGTTCGCAGCCATCGCCGCCGGCGTGGCCTGCCTGTGGGGTCCGGCCCACGGCGGCGCGAACGAAGCCGCGTTGAAGATGCTGGAAGAAATCGGCAGCGTCGATCACATCAACGAGTTCATCAAGCAGGTGAAGGACAAGAACTCGGGCGTGCGCCTGATGGGCTTCGGTCACCGCGTGTACAAGAACTACGATCCGCGCGCCAAGCTCATGCGCGAAACCTGCCATGAAGTGCTGAACGAACTGGGCCTGCACAACGACCCGCTGTTCAAGCTCGCCATGGAACTGGAAAAGATCGCGCTGGAAGACGAATACTTCGTCAGCCGCAAGCTGTACCCGAACGTGGACTTCTACTCGGGTATCGTGCAGCGCGCACTGGGCATCCCGACCTCGCTGTTCACCTGCATCTTCGCCCTGGCGCGTACGCCGGGCTGGATCTCGCAGTGGGAAGAGATGATCACCGATCCGGAATACAAGATCGGCCGCCCGCGCCAGTTGTTCAACGGCTCCGCCGCTCGCGACGTGCCGGACATGGCCAAGCGCTGATCCGTCTGCTGTGCCGCTGTAGAGAAGACGCCCTGGGAAACCGGGGCGTTTTTTTTGCGAGCAACCCTGCACGCACTAGTGTTGTGAAACGGCTTTTCCACGACGCTTCCTGCTCATGTGCGGTTGCAACAAGCTGCATAAGTTGTCAGATTTCCGCCAAATATGGATAACTTCGCTCTGTCGGGTTGCAACTTTCGCCCTATAATGCCCGCTGCTTTGCCGACCGGCAGCCGGGCCACCCTTCCGGCATGTCGGGTTCGGAAAAGCGGGGCAGGCGAAGCGCTTGCGCAATAGAGAACGCATCAACGTTGTCTTTCCGAACTTACGGCGTACGCCGCTTCCCTGAGGGAAATGCGCGCGCGCCGGCACATGCCGGGCCCCGCATCGCTTTACGTCGTCACCGCTGGCCCGACTTCCGCTTTGGGCCGTCTGCCGTTCGCCGTCTGCCATATTCCCGCGGGTGCTGTTCGATTGCGCCGGTCATGCCGACTCTGCCCGGAATGACCCATACATAAATCGAGGAGCTCCTGATGACGTTTTCCCGTCTCTCGTCCACTGCCATGGCCGCCGTGCTCGCCACTGCCGGCCTCGCTGCCTTCACTTCGGCCAACGCCGAAACCGTCAAGATCGCCATCGCCGGCCCCATGAGCGGCTCCGTCGCGCAGTACGGCGACATGGTCAAGGCCGGTGCGCTGACCGCCATCGAGCAGATCAATGCTGCTGGCGGCGCCAATGGCAACAAGCTCGAAGCTGTGCTGCTGGACGATGCCTGCGAACCGAAGCAAGCCGTGGCCGTCGCCAACAAGGTCGTCAGCCAGGGCATCCACTACGTGATTGGTCACGTGTGCTCGGGTTCGACGATTCCGGCATCGGACATCTACGAGAACGAAGGTATCGTGATGGTTACGCCGTCGGCCACCGCGCCGCAGCTGACCGAGACGAAGAAGCGCAACTTCATCTTCCGCACGATTGGCCGTGATGACCAGCAAGGTCCGGCGGCTGCCCAGTACATCATCAACAAGGTCAAGCCGAAGAAGGTTGCCGTGCTGCACGACAAGCAGTCGTACGGCCAGGGCATTGCCAGCTCGGTGAAGAAGGACCTGGAAGCGGCCAAGATTCCCGTAGCCGTGTTCGAAGGCATCAACGCCGGCGATTCCGACTATTCGGCCGTGATCACCAAGCTGAAGTCGCAAGGCGTGGACTTCGTCTACTTCGGCGGCTATCACCCGGAAATGGGCCTGCTGCTGCGCCAGGCGCGCGAGCAGGGCGTGAAGGCCACGTTCATGGGTCCGGAAGGCGTGGGCAACAAGGACGTGACGGCCATCGCCGGTCCGGCTTCGGAAGGCATGCTCGTGACGCTGCCGGCCGACTTCTCGGCCGATCCGGCCAACGCGGCGCTGGTGAAGGCTTTCGCGGACAAGAAGCGTGATGCCAACGGCCCGTTCCAGATGCCTGCCTACGCGGCCGTGAAGATCATCGGCGACGCTATCGCCGGCGCCAAGAGCACGGACCCGACGAAGGTGGCCGCTTACATGCACAAGAACGCGTTCACCACGCCGATCGGCAAGGTCGAGTACGACGCCAAGGGCGACCTGAAGTCGTTCAAGTTTGTCGTCTACACGTGGCACAAGGACGCCACCAAGACTGCCGCCAACTAAACCCGGCGCCATCCTGGCGAAACGCCCCGCGGCCAACCGGCTCGCGGGGCGTTTTGGTATCGGTTCGATGTCGGTAATGCGCCACATAAGGGCGAGCGGCATCGCGCATCGGACTTCCCGATCCACAAGGTCCCCCGCATGAACGAATTCCTTCCACAATTCACCCAGCAGCTGGTCAATGGCCTGACGCTGGGTGCGATCTATGCGCTGATCGCCATCGGCTACACGATGGTCTACGGCATCATCGGCATGATCAACTTTGCCCACGGCGAGATCTACATGATCGGCGCCTACGTGGGTCTCGTGACGCTGACCGCCATTGGCGCGCAAGCTGGCTATCCGCTGCCGCTCGTGTTGGGCGCGGCGTTGATCGTCTCCGTGGCCGTGACAGGCTGCTACGGCTATGCCGTGGAGCGCGTGGCCTATCGACCCCTGCGTGGCGGTCCGCGGCTGGTGCCGCTGATCTCGGCCATCGGGATGTCGATTTTTCTCCAGAACTATGTCCAGATCGGGCAGGGCGCACGTGACGTGTCCGTGCCGCTGCTGATCTCGGGTGCCATCGAATTCCAGATGGGCAGTGACTTCACGGTGACCGTGCCGTACTCGCGCCTGCTGATCGTGGGCGTGACGCTGGTGCTGATGATTGCGCTGACGCTGTTCATCGGGCATTCGCGCATGGGTCGCGCGTGCCGTGCCTGCGCGGAAGACATGCGCATGGCCAACCTGCTTGGCATCGATACGAATCGCGTGATCTCGTTCACGTTCGTGCTCGGCGCGATGCTGGCCGCCGTGGGCGGCGTGCTGATCGGACTGACCATCGGCAAGCTCAATCCGTTCATCGGCTTCATCGCCGGCATCAAGGCATTCACGGCCGCGGTGCTGGGCGGCATCGGCAGCATTCCGGGCGCGATGCTCGGTGGCGTGCTGCTGGGCCTGGCCGAGACATTCGCCGCCGGCTACATGCCGGCCGAGTACAAGGACGTGGTGGCCTTCGGCCTGCTGATTTTGGTGCTGCTGTTCCGTCCCACCGGGCTGCTTGGCAAGCCTGATGTGGAAAAGGTGTAAGGGGGCCCCATGACGCAATCGATTTCGCAAACGCAGCCAGGCGCCAACCTGAAGAACGCGGTGACGGCCGCCGTGATGACGGCCATCCTGACGATCCCGGTCCTGGGCCTGCAACTCAAGCTCGACGGCTACAAGGTCGTGCTCGAACCGCACTGGCGCCCGGTCTGGATCGCCGTGGCACTCGTCTTCCTGTTCCAGTTGTTCAAGCCGATGCTGACGCGCGCGCGCAGCGCGGTGAAGTTGCCGACGGTGCCCGCCATGGGCGCGAAACAGCAGCGCGTGGCGGTGTGGGTGCTGCTGGCCGTGGGCCTGGTGTTCCCGTTCTTCGGTACGCGTGGCGCCGTGGACGTGGCCACGCTGGCGCTGATCTACGTGATCCTTGGCCTGGGCCTGAATATCGTGGTCGGCTATGCCGGCCTGCTCGACCTGGGCTACGTCGGTTTCTATGCGGTAGGCGGCTATACCTACGCACTGCTGAACCAGTATTTCGGCCTGACTTTCTGGGAATGCCTGCCGCTGTCGGCTGGCTTCGCGGCGCTGTTCGGCTTCGTGCTCGGCTTCCCGGTGCTGCGGCTGCGCGGTGACTACCTCGCCATCGTGACGCTGGGCTTCGGGGAAATCATTCGCCTGCTGCTCAACAACCTGACTAGCCTGACCGGTGGTCCGGATGGCGTGTCGGGCATTCCGAAGCCGACCGTGTTTGGTATCGAGATGGCGCGCAGTGCAAGCGTGGAAGGTGCAAAGACCTTCCACGACCTGATCGGCATCCCGTACACCGGCCAGCACATGGTGATCTTCCTGTACCTGCTGGCGCTGCTGCTGGTGGGTTTCACGCTGTTCGTGACGAGCCGCCTGATCCGCATGCCGATGGGGCGTGCGTGGGAAGCGCTGCGCGAGGACGAGATCGCCTGCCGCTCGCTGGGGCTGAACCCCACGCGCATCAAGCTCTCGGCGTTCACCCTGGGCGCTTCGTTCGCCGGCCTGGCCGGTGCATTCTTCGCGGCGCGCCAGGGCCTGGTCAATCCGGAGTCGTTCACGTTCATCGAATCGGCGCTGATCCTGGCCGTGGTGGTGCTGGGTGGCATGGGCTCGCAACTGGGCGTGATCCTCGCGGCCATCCTGCTGACGATCCTGCCCGAAGTGGCGCGTGATTTTGCCGAGTACCGCATGCTGATTTTCGGCCTGGTGATGGTGCTGATGATGATGTGGCGTCCGCAGGGCCTGCTGCCCGCGAGCCGTCCCCACGTGGAGTTGCCGCGATGAGCGCTGAAATGCTGAAAGTATCCGGCCTGCAGATGCGCTTCGGCGGCCTGCTGGCCGTCGACGGCATCGAGTTCGATGTGCGTCGCGACGAGGTCTTTGCCATCATCGGCCCGAACGGCGCCGGCAAGACCACCGTGTTCAATTGCGTGGGCGGCTTCTACAAGCCTACGGCTGGCGAGGTGATGCTCGACGGCCATTCGATCGCACGCCAGCCCAGCCACGTGGTGGCGCGCCATGGTCTGGTCCGCACGTTCCAGAACATCCGCCTGTTCCGTCAGCTGACCGTCGTGGAGAACCTGATGGTCGCGCAGCATCGGCAGGTGAAGGCCGGACTGCTGCACGGCCTGCTGGCCACCCCGGCCTATCGCCGCGCCGAGCGCGAGGCGCTGGGTCGTGCGGCTGAATGGCTCGAACGGATGGGACTGACGAGCGTGGCCAACCGGGAGGCGGGCACGCTGTCGTATGGCCACCAGCGCCGGCTGGAAATCGCGCGCTGCATGATCACCAAGCCGCGCCTGCTGATGCTCGACGAACCCGCGGCGGGTCTGAATCCGCAGGAAAAGATCGAACTGCAGCAACTGATCGACAGCCTGCGTCGCGAGTTCAACATCTCGGTGCTGCTGATCGAGCACGACATGAGCCTGGTAATGGGTGTGTCAGACCGCATCCTGGTGATGGAGCACGGCAAGCCCATCATGATCGGCAAGCCCGACGAAGTGCGCAACGACCCGCGCGTGATCAAAGCCTATCTGGGAGAGGACTGATGCTGAAGCTGGAAAACGTCCACACCCACTATGGTGCCGTGGAGGCGCTGTCGGGCGTGTCGATCGAAGTGAATCAGGGCGAGATTGTCACGCTGATCGGCAGCAACGGCGCGGGCAAGACCACGCTGATGATGACCGTGTGCGGCACGCCGCGCGCTTCGTCCGGCCGCGTGCTGTTCGAAGGACAGGACATCACGGCGCGGAACACGCACGAGATCATGCGCATGGGCATGGCCATCTCGCCGGAAGGCCGCCGCGTCTTCCCGAGCCTGACCGTGCTGGAGAACCTCAAGATGGGCGGTTTCTTCTCCAGCCGCCAGGAGATCGAGGCAGGCATCGAGCACGTGTTCAAGCTGTTCCCGAGACTGAACCAGCGCGCCAGCCAGCGCGCCGGGACGATGAGCGGTGGCGAGCAGCAGATGCTGGCGATTGGCCGCGCGCTGATGAGCAAGCCGCGCCTGCTACTGCTGGACGAGCCCACGCTCGGCCTGGCCCCGCTGATCATCGCGCAGATCTTCGACATCATCCGCACCATCCGCGAGGAAGGCGTGACCGTGTTCCTGGTGGAGCAGAACGCCAACAAGGCGCTACAGGTGGCCGATCGTGGATATGTGCTGGAGACCGGCAAGGTGGTGCTGGCCGATACGGGCGCGAACCTGCTGGCGAATGACCGGATTCGGGCGGCCTATCTGGGCGGTTGAGTTTTACTCCCCTCTCCCACTGGGAGAGGGGCAGGGGGAGAGGGCTAGCGGTTCTGCTTGCCGACTGATCGCAGTTTGAGCCTCTGGCCCTCTCCCCCGACCCCTCTCCCGCCCTGCGGGAGAGGGGAGCAAGACCCGGCATCAGTAACCCCCTTCGCCATCCACGAAATCCCCCTTTCGCCAATGACCGCCGCCCGGGTGGTCTGGCCGGCCCGTCGGCGGCTGGCGCACATGGCATAATCGCTTGCGATGTCAAGCAATTACCGGTCCCGTCGGAAAAGCAGCAAAATAGCTGCCGGACCCGAGACGGCGCGACGGCATCCGGATAACAAATTCCCCTGCAAACCAACGCGCGGACACGGCTGGCTCCTGTGAGTCGGACGTTCTGCCCCCCGCATCATGGCCAAGACGCTTTACGACAAACTTTGGGATGACCACACCGTCCACGTCGAGGAAGACGGCACCACGCTGCTCTACATCGACCGCCACCTGCTGCACGAAGTCACGAGCCCGCAGGCGTTCGAGGGACTGAAGATGGCGGAGCGTCCGGTATGGCGCATCAGCGCGAACCTGGCCGTGTCCGACCACAACGTGCCGACCACCGACCGCACGCATGGTATTGCCGATCCTATCTCGAAGCTGCAGGTCGATACGCTCGACACCAACTGCGACGCCTTTGGCATCACCCAGTTCAAGATGAACGATCACCGCCAGGGCATCGTGCACGTGATCGGGCCGGAGCAGGGCGCCACGCTGCCGGGCATGACCGTGGTCTGCGGCGATTCGCACACCAGCACGCACGGCGCGTTCGGCGCGCTGGCGCATGGCATCGGCACCTCCGAAGTGGAGCACGTGCTGGCTACCCAGACGCTGCTGGGCAAAAAAGCCAAGAACATGCTGATCAAGGTGGAAGGCAAGCTGCCGCGCGGCTGCACCGCCAAGGACATCGTGCTGGCCATCATCGGCAAGATCGGCACGGCCGGCGGCACGGGCTATACGATGGAATTTGCCGGCTCGGCCATCCGCGACCTGACGATGGAAGGCCGCATGACGGTCTGCAACATGGCGATCGAGGCCGGCGCGCGTGCGGGTCTGGTAGCTGTGGACGATGTCACGCTCGAATACGTGAAGAACCGTCCGTACGCGCCCACGGGCGTGGAGTGGGAGCAGGCCGTGGCCTACTGGCGCACGCTGCACACCGATGCCGGTGCCCACTTCGACAAGGTGGTGGAGCTGCGCGCCGAGGAGATTCAACCGCAGGTCACCTGGGGCACGTCACCCGAAATGGTGGTGAGCATCCAGGACCGCGTGCCCGATCCGGAGAAGGAAAAGGATCAGAACAAGCGCAACGCCATGGAGCGCGCGCTGGAGTACATGAACCTCCAGCCGAACGTGCCGATGGAATCGATCAGCATCGACAAGGTGTTCATCGGCTCCTGCACCAACAGCCGCATCGAGGACATGCGCGCCGCCGCGTGGGTGGTGCAGAAGCTGGGCCGCAAGGTAGCTGGCAACGTGAAGCTGGCCATGGTGGTGCCGGGTTCCGGGCTGGTCAAGGAACAGGCCGAGCGCGAAGGGCTGGACAAGGTCTTCAAGGCTGCCGGATTTGAATGGCGCGAGCCGGGCTGCTCGATGTGCCTGGCGATGAACGCGGACCGCCTGGAGCCGGGCGAGCGCTGTGCATCCACCTCGAACCGCAACTTCGAAGGCCGTCAGGGCGCCGGTGGCCGTACGCACCTGGTGAGCCCGGCCATGGCCGCCGCCGCTGCCATCGAAGGGCATTTCGTCGACATCCGCAAGCTCGGCTGAGGCTTCGGCCAACGCGGAGCAGGGTCAGGTTGTATCGTTCAACACATCTTTTCGAATAGAGAAAACATGAAAAAGATCGTGATCACGCTGCTGGCATGCCTGGGCATGCTGCAACTGGCTGGCTGCAATACCGTGGCCGGATTGGGCAAGGACACGCAGGCTGCCGGGCAGGCACTCGAGAACGCCGCCCGGAAGTAAGGAAATCATCATGGACAAGTTCACTGTACACAGCGGCATTGCAGCGCCGCTCGATCGTGAGAACGTCGATACCGACGCGATCATCCCGAAGCAGTTCCTGAAGTCGATCAAGCGCACGGGCTTCGGTCCGAACCTGTTTGACGAATGGCGGTACAAGGATGTGGGCCAGCCGGGCCAGGACAACAGCAACCGTCCGCTGAACCCGGACTTCGTGCTGAACCAGCCGCGCTACCAGGGCGCGTCGATCCTGCTGGCGCGCAACAACTTCGGCTGCGGCAGCTCGCGCGAGCACGCGCCGTGGGCGCTGACGCAATACGGCTTCCGCGCCGTGATCGCGCCGAGCTTCGCCGATATCTTCTTCAACAACTGCTACAAGAACGGCCTGCTGCCGGTGGCGCTGACCGAGCAACAGGTGGACCACCTGTTCAACGAGACCAACGCGTTCCCGGGCTACCAGTTGACGATCGATCTCGACAAGCAGGTCGTCACCACGCCGGGTGGCACCAGCTATCCGTTCGACATCGCTCCGTTCCGCAAGTACTGCATGCTGAATGGCTTCGACGATATCGCCCTGACGCTGCGCCACAACGACAAGATCAAGGCGTACGAAGCCGAACGCCTGACCAAGATGCCGTGGCTCGGCAACCGTCTGGTCGGCTGATCCAGCAACGCACAGGTAAAAAAGGAAACACGAGATGAAGATTGCAGTCCTGCCGGGCGATGGCATCGGCCCCGAGATCGTTGCCGAAGCTGTCAAGGTGCTCAATGCCCTCGACGAGAAGTTCGAGATGGAAACCGCGCCGGTGGGCGGCGCCGGCTACGAGGCCGAAGGCCATCCGCTGCCGGATAACACGCTGAAGCTGGCACAGGAGGCTGACGCCATCCTGTTCGGCGCCGTGGGCGACTGGAAGTACGACAGCCTGGAGCGCCCGCTGCGCCCGGAGCAGGCCATCCTGGGCCTGCGCAAGCACCTGCAGTTGTTCGCCAACTTCCGCCCGGCAATCTGCTATCCCGAGCTGACTGGCGCATCGAGCCTGAAGCCCGAACTCGTGGCCGGCCTCGACATCCTGATCGTGCGCGAACTGAACGGCGACATCTACTTCGGCCAGCCGCGCGGCGTGCGCGAAGCCCCGGACGGCTTGTTCAAGGGCGCCCGTGAAGGCTTCGACACGATGCGTTACAGCGAGCCTGAAATCCGCCGCATCGCCCACGTGGCCTTCCAGGCCGCCGCCAAGCGTGGCAAGAAGCTGTGCAGTGTGGACAAGGCCAACGTGCTTGAGACCTTCCAGTTCTGGAAGGACATCGTGATCGAGGTCAGCAAGGAGTATCCGGATGTCGAGCTGTCGCACATGTACGTGGATAACGCCGCGATGCAACTGGTGAAGGCGCCCAAGAGCTTCGACGTGATCGTCACGGGCAACATGTTCGGCGACATCCTGTCGGATGAAGCCGCCATGCTGACGGGTTCCATCGGCATGCTGCCGTCGGCCTCGCTGGATGCGAACAACAAGGGTCTGTACGAGCCGTCGCACGGCTCGGCACCGGACATCGCCGGCAAGGGCGTGGCCAATCCGCTGGCCACGATCCTGTCCGCCGCCATGATGCTACGCTACTCGCTGAATCGTGCCGAACAGGCCGACCGCATCGAGAATGCCGTCAAGAAGGTGCTGGCCCAGGGCTACCGCACCGGCGACATCCTGACGCCGGGCTGCAAGCAGGTGGGCACGAAGGAAATGGGCGAGGCAGTGCTGGCGGCGCTGTAAGCACCGCGGTTTCCTGCCCGTCGGTTTGCTCCCCTCTCCCGCATGCGGGAGAGGGGAGTAAGGTAGCGAAACGCTACAAAACGCCGCAATTCCGCCCGCGGCATCACCGCAAATTCGTGTAGACTCTCCCGTCATGGCCCGAATCCCCCAGTCCTATCTGACTGTTTCCGCTGCAGCCGCCACTATCATTACAGTGCGTGGCGCGATCGGCATGGATTCGCACAGCCTGGCGGTTACCGCCACGACGATTAAAACCATTACCAAAACGATCCCCTAAGATCGTTCGTCGTGCCTGCCCGTCTTCCCCGCGCAGCCACGCCGGGCGAGGAAAATGGCGGGGAAGTTTACATCACATCCGAGGTAAGTCATGATTGTAGGTCTCGTCGGTTGGCGAGGAATGGTCGGCAGCGTCCTGATGCAGCGCATGCAGGAAGAGGGCGATTTCGACCATATCGAGCCCATTTTCTTCAGCACGTCCAACGCAGGCGGCAAGGCCCCGGCGATGGCGAAGAATGAAATCACGCTGAAAGATGCGAACGACATCGAGGCACTGAAGAAGTGCGACGTGGTGCTCACCGCCCAGGGTGGCGACTACACGAACGATGTGTTTCCGCGCCTGCGCGCCGCTGGCTGGAACGGCTACTGGATTGATGCGGCTTCGTCGCTGCGCATGAAGGACGATGCGATCATCGTGCTGGACCCGGTCAACCTGGGTGTGATCAAGGATGCGCTGTCGAAGGGCGTCAAGAACTTCATCGGCGGCAACTGCACGGTCAGCTGCATGATGATGGGTCTGGGCGGTCTGTTCGAAGCCGACCTGATCGAGTGGATGACCTCGATGACGTACCAGGCCGCCTCGGGCGGCGGTGCCCAGCACATGCGCGAGCTGCTGACGCAGTTCGGCACGCTGAACAACGCGGTCAAGCCGCTGCTGGACAACCCGGCGTCGGCTATCCTTGAGATCGACCGTCAGATCCTGGCTACCCAGCACGGCCTGTCCGCCGATGAAACGAAGCAGTTTGGCGTGCCCCTGGCTGGCAACCTGATTCCGTGGATCGACAAGGACCTGGGCAACGGCGTTTCCAAGGAAGAATGGAAGGGCGGTGCCGAGACCAACAAGATCCTGGGCCGCGGCGAAGGCTTCGTGGGCGCCACTGGCGCGGCCCCGATTGCCGTGGACGGCCTGTGCGTGCGGATTGGCGCAATGCGCTGCCACTCGCAAGCGCTGACCATCAAGCTGCGGAAGGATGTGCCGCTGGACGAGATCGAAGGCATGCTGGCCGCCAACAACCAGTGGGCCAAGGTCGTGCCGAACACGCGCGAAGCCAGCATGAAGGATCTGACGCCGGCCGCCGTGACGGGCACGCTGACGATTCCGGTCGGTCGCTTGCGCAAGATGCAGATGGGTGGCGAGTACCTGTCGGCCTTCACCGTGGGCGACCAGCTCCTGTGGGGCGCTGCCGAACCCCTGCGTCGCATGCTGCGCATTCTGATCGAGGGTTGACCCTGAGAGTGACCTCTCCGCATCGTTGCGGGGAGGCAACAGAATACGTCGCTTTGCCAGCAACGCCGCGCCCCAGCGCGGCGTTGTCGCATCTGGAGACCTTTTTTCGGCAGGCTTGGTTCACAATACAGCCGGCATGCGCTTGGCTACGGGGTCGTCGTCACCCTGCGTCCGGGGAGGTTTCCGGTTGCGCCGGGAGGCGGTATGGACGAGAGGCAGGGCAGGGACGAAGTCCGACAAAATATCGGAACTCCGTGCTGCACCGGCATCCGTCTGCCAGCCAGCCATTTTGGGGTCGGGTTACTTTATCGCTACTAAAAAATAATGGAGCACAAGGTGAGTGTGAGCCTACATCGCCGGAAAGATGCGCCTACTGTCCGTCAGCGCTGGTCAACGCTGGCCGTCACGGCATTCGGTTTGCTGCTTGCGCAGCCTGCCGCCTATGCTGCGGGGTTCGGGCAATTGCGGGTCCAATCCAATCTGGGTCAGCCGCTCCAGGCTGAAATCGATATCACCGGCGTCACGGCCGAGGAAGCCGACGGCCTGGCCGTCAAGCTGGCCCCGCCGTCCGCCTATACGCGTGCGGGGCTGACGTACCTGCCGGCGATCTCGGGTGTGAAGCTCGACATCCAGCGGCGTGCGAACGGCACCTACGTTGCCACCGTCCGCTCCAGCCAGCCACTCAGCGAGCCGTTTGTCGACATCCTTGTCGACATGACATGGTCCAGCGGTAAGGTCACGCGAGCCTACACGTTCTTGCTCGACCCGGCTGGCGCCAAGCCTTCCAACCAGGCCTTCGCGCCCACCACGGTCGTCCAGGCTGCCACGCCTGATGCATCGCCGGCCGCCGCGCCGACGCAGGCGCCGGCACCTGTTGCCGCTGCACCCACACCCGCCCCGTCCGCACAGATCCAGCGTCCGACGCCGACCCGCCAGCCGAACCGCGCCGCTGCGCCGGCTGCCGAAGGCACCACGGCCAGCACTGCCAACGGCCAGTACACCGTCCAGCGCGGTGACACGCTCTACACGATCGCCGGCGATGCCGCGCAAGGCCAGGATGCCGTGTCGCTAGAGCAGATGCTGCTCGCGCTGTATCGCAACAATCCCAATGCCTTCATCGGCGGCAATATCAACCGGATCAAGTCCGGTGCCGTGCTGAAGGTGCCGAGCACCCAGCAGGCGCAGTCGGTCAGCCCCAGGGAGGCCCGCCGCGAAGTGGTCGCTCGCACGCAGGGCTTCGACAGCTATCGCAGCCGCCTGGCCGCTGCTGCCGCCGCCAAGTCGGTGGATGCCGGTTCGGGCCGCCAGCAATCGGGCAATGTCACGGCACGCGTGCAGGACACGACGGTGCCCGACGCCGGACAGCGCGATGAGCTGAAGCTGTCGAAGGCCGACAAGGGCGCCCAGGCCAAGGCGCAAGCCCAGGCCGAGGCCGACGTGGCAACGCAGCGCAAACTGAAGGAAGCCGAGTCGCGCGTGACGGAGCTGGAGAAGAATATCTCCGACATGCAGCGCTTGATGGAGCTGAAGAATGCGGAGATCGCCAAGCTGAACCAGGCGAACCAGGCCGCGAAGGCAGCTACTCCGGCAACTCCGGCCGCCGCGCCTAAGGTTGCCGAGACCGCCGCCGCACCGGCGCCGACCGTCGTAGCACCGGAACCGGCCAAGCCGGCCGAGGCCACCAGCACGGCCACGCCGGAGCCGGCGCCTGCTGCTACCGCTGCGGTTGCCGCGGCATCTGCTCCGCAAGCGACTGCCGCTTCCGTTCCGCAGGCTGCAACTGCTTCGGCGCCGCAAGCCGCAGTCCCGGCTTCGGCACCTGTCGCAGCCAAGAAGAAGCCGCCTGTTATCCAGCCCGTGCCGGAGCCTTCGTTCGTCGACGAACTGCTCGCCAACCCGATGCTGCTGCCCGGCGCAGGTGTGCTGGTTGCGTTGCTTGGCGGATATGCGTACTATCGCCGCCGCCAGAAGCAGAAGGCGGGCGAGAATACGGGTTTTGGCGACAGCATCCTGTCCCAGGAAAGCACGGTCATGGCCGGCGGGCATTCGCTGTTCGGCACGGCCGGTGGCCAGAGCGTCGATACCTCGCAGCACAGCGTGTTTGGTGCCGACTTCCGCATTGGCAACAATTCGCACGAGGCAACGGAAGTGGATCCGATTGCCGAGGCCGAGGTGTATATCGCCTACGGACGCGATGTGCAGGCCGAAGAGATCCTGCGCGAAGCGTTGCAACAAAGTCCGGAGCGTCAGGCCATTCGCCTGAAACTGCTGGAGATCTATAACACTCGCCAGGATGTGGAAGGTTTTCGGGTGATTGCAGAAGAAATGTTCACCCAGACGGGCGGGCAAGGTGCGGACTGGCTCCAGGCCGCGGAAATGGGGCGCAAGCTCGATCCCAATACGGCGCTGTATTTGTCTGTCGCGCCTGACACGATCGTGGAAGCCGATACGACCACGCCCGCCGCGGACCAGTGGCGCACGCAGGATCCGGCACAGGCGCAGGGCATGGTGACCGGCGGCATGCCGGATCTGGCGCTGCCGCTCGACGCGTTCCCCGCGCCAGCGGCTGGCGAACCCATCGTGGCGCCGGAATCGGCCGCGCTGGTGTTCGGCCATGATGCGTCGCAACCGGTAGCACGTCTCGACGACATCCTAGATGCGTCCCTGGACGATGCCGATGCGCACGCCGGTGTGCCGCCGCTCGACGCTCCGACTCGCTCGCGTCCGCTCGAGTTCGACATGTCGAGCCTGTCGCTGGACCTGAATCCGGCGAAGTCCGATATGCCGGCCACTCCGGAAGCGGCGCCGATCGGGTTCGATGTGCCGTCGTTGACGGAATCGACGCTGCCGCTGCCCGCGACCACGATGCTCCAGAACGGCCGGCTCGCCGAGCCGATCGACCTGAGCCGCGTGACGTCGGAAGGTATGGGCGATGCCACGCATGGTGTTTCGGCCAGTACGTTGTCGGCCACTGGCATGGATGGGGGCCGCGACATGCAGATCAAGCTCGATCTGGCGCGCGCCTATATCGAGATCGGCGACAAGGAAGGTGCCCGCGAACTGCTGCAGGAAGTGGTGGACCAGTCGCAAGATCCGCTGCAAACCGAAGCCCGTACGCTGCTGCGCGAGGTGGCCTGAAAGCAGGGTAGGGACGCTGTGCGGCCTGAGGTCAGATCGAAAGATCCAATCCAAAGGCCGGTATGATGCAGGGTTTGCGGCGTGCCGGAGTCATGGCCCGCCGCGGCCCGAAGCGATGCGCCGGAAGCGTCCCTTCCGGCGCATTTTGTTTTTGGGCATCCGATATTCATGAACCGTATCGCCATCGGCCTCCAGTACGACGGATCGGCTTTCTCGGGCTGGCAGTCCCAGCCCCACCGCAATACCGTGCAGGATCATCTCGAAGACGCCATAGAGCGTTTCGCTGGCGTGCGCCTGCTGACCACGGTGGCGGGGCGGACCGACACGGGTGTCCATGCGCTCGGTCAGGTGATCCATCTCGACACCGAACTGAACCGCGACAAGTTCTCGTGGGTGCGCGGGGTCAATGCCTTCTTGCCGCAGTCCATTGCGCTGCAATGGGCGGAGCCGGTCGACGATGGTTTTCACGCGCGTTTCCTGGCCTACGAGCGCATGTATTACTACGCGCTCTACACGGGACCGCACCGGGTGCCGATGATCCACGGCCGGGCGGGCTACCAGATGCTGCCGCCGGGGCAGCGGCTGGACGTGGCGGCGATGCGCGCTGCCGCTGGCTGCCTGATCGGCGAGCACGATTTCTCGGCATTCCGGGCTGCCGAATGCCAGGCCAAGTCGCCGGTCAAGACGATGTACGACGTCACGATCGAGGCCGACGGCAACTGGGTATTTCTGCGCTTTCGAGCCAGTGCCTTCCTGCATCACATGGTGCGCAACCTGATGGGTTGCCTCGTCGCCGTGGGGCGCGGACGTTATCCGGCGGAATGGATGGCTGAGGTGCTGGCAGGCCGCAACCGTCAGAAGGCCGCGCCGACCTTCATGCCGGACGGCCTCTATCTGGTGGACGTCAAGTATCCTGAGCCGTACCAGCTGCCCCGCGCGGACCGCTCGGCCAGCTTCTTCCACGGCGTGTTTCCCGACAATTCCCAAGGACCCGATCATGGCGCCTGATTCCGACCGCGTACCTGCCCGTACGCGCATCAAGATCTGCGGACTGACGCGCGCCGAAGACGTGCGCGCCGCCGTTGACGCGGGCGCCGATGCGATTGGCCTGGTCTTCTACGACAAGAGTCCTCGCCATGTGGATGTGGCGCGCGCGGCGGCGCTGGCCGAGCAGGTGTCCCCATTCGTGACCGTGACCGGCCTGTTCGTCAATGCCGATGCCGAGGAAGTGGCCCATGTGACCGAGCGTGTGCCGTTGACGTTGCTTCAGTTCCACGGCGATGAGACGCCGGAGCAATGCGCCGCCATTGCCCGGCGCTGTCGGCTGCCTTTCGTGCGAGCGGCCCGTGTTCGGCAGGGCCTCGATTTGGTAGAATTCGCCGATCTGTACCGTGACGCTGCCGGCCTGTTGCTCGACGCCTTCGTCGAAGGCTATGGCGGTGGCGGCCACGTCTTCGACTGGACCCTGATTCCTGCTCAATGGCTTCCGCCCGATCCTGCTATCCCACCCGCCAGCGACGCTCCTCGCATCGTTTTGAGTGGTGGGTTGAACGCGCAAAACGTCGCTGGCGCGATTGAACGCGTGCGCCCCTATGCCGTGGATGTCAGCAGCGGCGTGGAGGCGTCCAAGGGTGTGAAGGACCACGCCCGCATTGCCGCATTCGTGCGCGCCGTGCGACTGGCGGATGCAGGGCAGGCCGGTAGCTGATTCGCTTGCCGATTGGCTGCCTCCCTCCCTTCGCCACACCGGCCGCCCGATTCCCGTTTTCCGCACTCCGCCGCCAAGACCGCGCGGAGCGCCACCTGAGAGCCTGGACATGTACGACCTGCCCGATCAACGCGGCCACTTCGGCCCCTATGGCGGTACCTTTGTTTCCGAAACGCTGGTCCACGCACTGGACGAACTGCGCGATGCCTATGCGCACTTCCAGAAGGACCCGGAGTTCGATGCCGAATACCGGCGCGAACTGAAGCACTTTGTTGGCCGGCCTTCGCCGATCTATCACGCACAACGCTGGAGCGAGACGCTCGGCGGCGCGCAGATCTACTTCAAGCGCGAAGACCTGAATCACACCGGCGCGCACAAGATCAACAACGTGATCGGCCAGGCGCTGCTGGCCAAGCGCATGGGCAAGAAGCGCGTGATTGCCGAAACCGGCGCCGGCCAGCACGGCGTGGCCACGGCCACGATTGCCGCGCGATTCGGCATGGAGTGCGTGGTGTACATGGGCTCCGAGGATGTACGTCGCCAGGCGGCCAACGTCTACCGCATGAAGCTGCTCGGCGCCACCGTGGTACCCGTCGAGAGCGGCTCGAAGACGCTCAAGGACGCCCTCAACGAAGCCATGCGCGACTGGGTGACCAACGTGGAAACCACGTTCTACATCATTGGCACCGTGGCGGGTCCGCACCCGTACCCGATGATGGTCCGCGACTTCCAGTGCGTGATCGGCGAAGAGTCCAAAGTCCAGATGCCCGAGCTGACCGGCCGTCAGCCCGACGCCGTGATCGCGTGCGTGGGCGGCGGCTCGAATGCGATGGGGATTTTCTACCCGTATATCGATCACAAGGACGTGGAACTGATCGGCGTGGAAGCGGCCGGCGATGGCCTGGAGACGGGTCGCCATGCGGCGTCGCTCACTGGCGGCTCGCCGGGCGTGCTGCACGGTAACCGCACCTACCTGCTGCAGGACGAGAACGGCCAGATCATCGAGACGCATTCGGTCTCGGCCGGCCTGGACTATCCAGGCGTAGGTCCCGAGCACGCATGGCTCAAGGACCTGGGCCGCGCGCAGTATGTGCCGATCACCGATGAAGAGGCGCTGCGCGCCTTCCACGATTGCTGCCGCATCGAAGGCATCATCCCGGCGCTGGAATCGAGCCATGCCATCGCCTATGCCTGCAAGCTGGCGCCGACGTTGCCGAAGGACAAGCTGCTGCTCGTGAACCTCTCCGGCCGTGGCGACAAGGACATGCATACGGTGGCCGAACGTGGAGGCTTGAAGCTGTAATGCGCGCGCTGCCCCCTGACTCGACTGCATCTCAAGCGGAAGCGGGCGGCGCTGCGGCGCCGTTCGATATCCTCGATACCGAGGCCGTGCGTCTCTACCAGGAAGACGCGCTCGACGGCATCCAGCGGATCGCCGACGGCTCGGTGGACCTGATCGTCGCCGATCCGCCCTATGGACTGGGCAAGGACTACGGCAACGACTCGGACCTGCTGTCCGGCGATGCCTATCTGGAATGGTCCGAGCGCTGGATGGACGCGATCATTCCGAAGCTGGCCCCGCGCGGCACGCTGTACCTGTTCTGCACCTGGCAATACTCGCCTGAACTGTTCGTGATGCTCAAGAAGCGTCTGACGATGATCAACGAGATCATCTGGGATCGCCGCGTGCCGAGCATGGGCGGCACCACGCGCAAGTTTTCGTCGGTGCACGACAACATTGGTTTCTTCGCTCGCCAGCGCGACTATTACTTCGATCTCGATCCGGTGCGTATTCCTTACGATGCCGAGACCAAGAAGGCGCGCAGCCGTCCGCGCTTCGAAGGCAAGAAGTGGCTGGAAGTGGGCTACAACCCCAAGGATCTCTGGAGCGTGCCGCGTATCCACCGGCAGGACCCCGAGCGCGCCGATCACCCGACTCAGAAGCCGCTGGAGATCGTGGAGCGCATGGTGCTGTCGAGCTGCCCGCCCGGTGGTGTTGTGCTGGACCCGTTCACGGGCAGCGGCACCACGGCCGTGGCGTGTGTGCGCCATGGCCGGCGTTTTGTCGGTTTCGAGATGAATCCGCAATATGCCGGGCTGGTGCGTGACCGCGTGACGGCCGCGCAGCCTGTGTATGCGCAGATTCGCCCCGATAGCGAAGCTGCCGCATCCGCCGAAACTTCCGACCTGACCCCGGACGCTGCCAACGACGAAGCCGATGCTTCGCCGGTGCAGCGCCTCATCTGACGCCGATGGCCACAGACATGTCCCGTATCCAGACGACTTTCGCGGCACTGGCCGCGCAGAACAAGAAGGGCCTGATTCCGTTTATCACGGCGGGCGACCCCGAACCCGGCCTGACCGTAGCGCTGATGCACGCGCTGGTGGAAGGCGGCGCCGATGTGATCGAACTCGGCGTACCGTTCTCGGACCCGATGGCCGACGGTCCTGTGATCCAGCGTGCGTCGGAACGCGCGCTGGCACAGGGCGTGTCGCTCAAGCACGTGCTGGAGTGGGTAGCCGAGTTCCGCAAGACCGACAATGCCACGCCCGTGGTGCTGATGGGTTATGCCAACCCGATCGAACGCATGGGCGAGGAGACCTTTGCCCGCGCCGCTGCCGCAGCGGGTGTGGACGGTGTGCTCGTGGTGGACTATCCCCCCGAGGAGTGCGAGTCGTTCGCCGGACTGATGCGCGAGCACAGCATGGACCCGATTTTCCTGCTTGCGCCAACCTCTACCGACGATCGCATCGCTGCCGTGGCGAAGGTGGCCAGCGGCTATCTTTACTATGTGTCGCTGAAGGGCGTGACCGGTTCGGCCACGCTCGACCTCGACAGCGTGGCAGCGCGTCTGCCGCTGATCAAGCAGCACGCCAACCTGCCGGTCGGTGTCGGTTTCGGCATTCGCGATGCGCAGACCGCTCGCGCTATCGGCAGCGTGGCAGACGCCGTAGTGATCGGTAGTCGCCTGGTTCAACTGCTCGAAGATGCACCGCGCGATCAGGCCGTAGCGGCGCTGCGTACGTTCATCGGCGGCATCCGCGAGGCACTGGACGCCTGAAAACGTGTCCAACACCCCATGAATCGGTGAAAAATCACGCTCCAATTGTGTCTTTCAATGCACAATTGGCGCGTTTTGCTTCGATCCGACTGTCCGGGCATGGTAAATTCGCGGCCTGATTCCCTGCCGCCGCAGTGTGACAAGCGTGCGGCAGCTATCCGAAAGGAGCTTTCATGAGCTGGTTGGATAAACTCCTCCCTCCCAAGATTCAACAGACCGACCCCTCCACCCGCAAGGGCATTCCGGAAGGGCTGTGGGTCAAGTGCCCGTCGTGCGAGTCCACGCTGTACCGCACGGACGTCGAGGCCAATCTGCACGTCTGCCCGAAGTGCGACCACCATATGCGCATCCGCTCGCGCGAGCGGCTGGACAAGCTGCTGGACGCCGAGGGCCGCTATGAAATCGGCCAGGAAATCGTGCCGGTCGATGCGCTGAAGTTCAAGGACACCAAGAAGTATCCGGACCGCATCAAGGCCGCCATGGAAGACACCGGCGAGACCGACGCGATGGTGGTCGTGGGTGGTGCGATCCACACGATTCCCGTGGTCGTGAGCTGCTTCGAATTCGAGTTCATGGGCGGTTCGATGGGGTCGGTAGTGGGCGAACGCTTCGCTCGTGGCGCCCAGGCTGCGCTCGAACAGAAGGTGCCGTTCATCTGCATTACCGCCACGGGCGGTGCGCGTATGCAGGAGAGCCTGCTGTCGCTGATGCAGATGGCCAAGACCACGGCCATGCTGAATCAGCTGTCGAACGCCAAGCTGCCGTTCATCAGCGTGCTGACCGATCCGACGATGGGTGGCGTGTCCGCCTCGTTCGCCTTCCTGGGCGATGTGGTGATTGCCGAACCGAAGGCGCTGATCGGCTTTGCCGGCCCGCGCGTGATCGAGCAGACCGTGCGCGAGAAGCTGCCGGAAGGCTTCCAGCGCGCCGAGTTCCTGCTGCAGAAGGGCGCCATCGACATGATTGTCGACCGCCGCCGCCTGCGCGCGGAACTGGCGCAACTGCTGGCACTGCTGCAGAAGCAGCCGGCCGACGCGGTAGCCTGACGCGGTAGCGTGATTTGCAGGACAATGGCGCGGGTGCCATCACCCGCGCCATTTTCTTTTTGTGTGTCGTCCATCAGCAATGCCCATCTTCCACACTCTCCCCGACTGGCTGCAACACCTCGAAACCGCCCATCCTGTGGGCATCGACATGGGTTTGACGCGGATTTCGCGCGTCAAGGAGGCGCTGGGCCTGCGCATCGACGCCGTGGTCTTCACGGTGGGCGGCACCAACGGCAAGGGTTCGACCTGCGCGATGCTCGAACGCATCCTGCTGGAAGCCGGCTACAAGGTGGGCCTGCATACGTCGCCGCACCTGATTTCGTTCAACGAGCGTGCGCGCCTGAATGGCGAGCAGGCCACCGATGCACAACTGCTGCCGCACTTCGAGGCCGTGGAACGCGCCCGGACGAGCTTTGCCGATCCGGTCAGCCTGACGTATTTCGAATTCACGACGCTTGCGATCATCCACATGTTCGCCAACGCTGGCCTCGACGCCATCGTCCTTGAAGTGGGGCTGGGCGGCCGGCTGGATGCCACGAACGTGATCGATACGGATTGCGCGGTGATTACCAGCGTCGACATCGATCACACCGAGTACCTGGGCGACACCCGCGAGAAGATTGGCTACGAGAAGGCGGGCATTTTCCGCCCGAATGTGCCGGCGATCTGTGGCGACCCCGTGCCGCCCCAGTCGATGATCGACCACGCGGAAGCGATCGGCGCCGATCTCTGGCTGGTAGGGCGCGACTTCCGCCATCAGGCCGCGCCGGGGCAGGAGCGCCAGCAGTGGGACTGGACTGGCCGCGAGCGCAAGCTCAATGGTCTCGGCTATCCGGCCTTGCGCGGCGCGAACCAGTTGCTGAATGCGTCGGCGGCGCTGGCAGCGCTGCAGGCCATGCGCCCGCACCTGCCGGTGAGCGCGCAGGAAGTGCGCAATGGCCTGGCATTCGTCGAACTGCCGGGACGATTCCAGGTGATGCCGGGTCGTCCGGCTGTCATCCTCGATGTGGCACATAATCCGCATGCCTCGGCCACGCTGGGCCAGAATCTCGACAACATGGGATTCTTCCGCTACACGTACGCGGTGTTCGGCGCGATGGCGGACAAGGACATTGCCGGGGTATTGCAGCAGGTGGCCGACAAGGTGGATCACTGGTGCATGTGCGACCTGCCCACGCCGCGTGCCGCGAGCGGCGCCGACCTGCGGGCTGCGCTCGACACCACCGGCTTCCACGAAGGTCCCGACAACACGGTAGCGTTGTTCCCTAGCCCGGAATTGGCCTATCGCGATGCCATCGGGAGAGCCACCGAGAATGATAGAATCCTGGTCTTCGGGTCGTTCTACACCGTAGCGGGCGTGCTGGCCTACCGTGCCACGCAGGCCAACTAATTCGCTGACGGCGCTGCCACCCCATCGGCAGCCTGAATGACATCGCACCGAACACCAACATTGGGCATCTATGGGCCTGCTTTCGCTGTTTTCGTCCCGCAAGGGCAATGACCCGGCTCCCGAACGCGGTCGCCGCACACGGGCAGATTCCGGCTCCGGCATCGGTGCATCGCGCCGTACGGCGGACGACTACGCCGACCGGGCCGACGACAGCCTCGACCCCGACTTCCCGCAAAAGCAACGCGCCCGCCGCCGTTTGATCGGCGCCGTGGTGCTGCTGGCCGCGGCGGTCATCGTGCTGCCGATCGTGTTCGAGCACAAGCCGCGCCCGGTCTCCGAAGACGTGGCCGTCAAGGTTGCCAACGGGCAGGGCGGCATGCAGAAGCCGAAGGTCGAGGCGCGCAAGGCTGACCCGCTGCCGCCCCAGGCATCCAGCGGCCGTAACGATGCGGCGCTCGATGTCGGCGAGGAAATCGTCAATGCACCTGCACCTGCCGCTGACAAGGGCAAGGCCGATGCCAAGGTTGCAGAGGCCAAGCCGGCGGACAAACCTGCTGCCAGCGCCAATGCCAACACCAAGTACCTGATTTTGATCGGCGCGTTCTCGTCGGAAGAGCGTGCGCGCGGCTGGTTGGCCAAGCTCAAGGAGAGCAAGGTGCCGGCCTACGTGGAAAAGAAGACCCTCTCCGATGGGGATCGCATCCTGCTGCGTGCCGGCCCGTTCAATAGCCGCGATGCCGTGGATGCAGCTGACAAGAAAGTACGTGCCATCGGGCTGACCTCGAAAGTGGTCGAGCAATAACACGGTGGAGCGGAGCGATTTGCGAAGCCTTGCCGTTGCAGGGCCGCGGACCGCCCCCATCTGACAGGGATCGAAGTCCGACGCATGGCATTTACTTTTTTCGACTATGGGGTGGCTTTCATCCTCGTGGCATCGGCATTGATTGGCGTGTTGCGGGGCCTCGTACGCGAGGTGCTGGCGCTGGTGGGCTGGGTAGTGGCCTTCGTGCTGGCCTACCATTTCGGTGGAATGGCCGCGCAATGGATGCCGGAATCGTTGCCGGGTGGCGCGCTGACGCGCAGTGCGCTGGGATTTCTGGCGGTGTTTTTCGGCACGTGGATCGTGGCGGCATTGGCAGGGGCCATCCTGGGCCAGTTACTGGAGACCACAGGCCTGAAACCTGCGGATCGCGGCTTGGGGTTTGTGTTTGGATTGGCGCGCGGCGCGCTGATCGTCATGCTTGTGGTCGTGGTGGCCGGACTGACGAAGCTGCCCGAGGAGCCGTTCTGGCGCGATGCGCTATCTCGGCCCTACGTCGTGCAGGCCATGAACGAGTTGCGGCAATGGCTGCCGCCCGACCTGGCGAAGTATGTGAAGACCTGAGATTGAAGGTCGGAAGTTGAAAACCTGATCAAGACGCGGGCGCCCGGACTTCGGCGCGCGCGCGGTGTAGTACCAACGCAGTTCCGTCGCGTACATGACGGAATCGCGCCCCTGAATTATTTGCCTTTCCTGGGAGTTCGGCATGTGCGGTATCGTCGGCGTGGTTTCCACCAGCCCTGTCAACCAATTGATCTATGACAGCCTGCTGCTGTTGCAACACCGCGGACAGGATGCAGCCGGCATCGCCACGGCCAATGGCAGCACCTTCCACATGCACAAGGCCAACGGCCTCGTGCGCGATGTGTTCCGCACGCGCAATATGCGCGGCCTGCCGGGCACTTCGGGCATCGGGCAGGTTCGCTACCCGACCGCCGGCTCCTCCAGCGAGGAAGAAGCCCAGCCGTTCTACGTGAATGCGCCGTACGGCATCATGCTGGCCCACAACGGCAACCTGACCAATTCGGAACAGCTTCGCGAGGAAATGTTCCGCCGCGACCGTCGCCACATCAACACGCATTCGGACTCCGAAGTGCTGCTGAACGTGCTGGCCGACGAGCTGCAACGGGCCAGCGGCGGCAAGGCGCTGGACCCGGAGATGATCTTCACGGCTGTGGCCGGTCTGCACCGCCGCGTGAAGGGCGCCTATGCGATCACGGCACAGATCTCGGGTTACGGCTTGCTGGCCGTGCGCGACCCGTTCGGCATCCGTCCGCTGTGCATCGGCAGCATGGATACCCCGACGGGCAAGGAATACCTGGTGGTGTCGGAGTCGGTAGCCCTGGAAGGCATGGGCTACACGATGGACCGTGATGTGGCCCCGGGCGAGGCGCTGTTCATCGACCTCGACGGCAAGCTGCACAGCAAGCAATGCGCCGAGAATCCGCAGTTGACGCCTTGCATCTTCGAATATGTCTACCTGGCCCGTCCGGATTCGTGCATCGACGGCGTGCCCGTCTACGATGCGCGCATGCGCATGGGTGACTATCTGGCCGAGAAGATCCGCCGCGAAGTGCCGGCAGGCGACATCGATGTGGTCATGCCGATTCCCGATTCGAGCCGTCCGGCCGCCATGCAGGTAGCCAATGCACTGGGCGTGCCGTACCGCGAGGGTTTCTTCAAGAATCGCTACGTTGGCCGTACCTTCATCATGCCGGGGCAAGCGGTGCGCAAGAAGTCGGTGCGCCAGAAGCTCAACGCGATGGGCGTGGAGTTCAAGGGCAAGAACGTGCTGATCGTCGATGACTCGATCGTGCGCGGTACGACGTCGTTCGAGATCGTGCAGATGGCACGCGACGCCGGCGCCAAGAAGGTGATCTTTGCCTCGGCTGCGCCGCCGGTGAAGTTCCCGAACGTGTATGGCATCGACATGCCGACGCGCAGCGAGCTGGTGGCCCATGGCCGCACCGACGAGGAAGTGGCCAAGATGATCGGCGCCGACCAGCTTGTCTATCAGGATGTGGAAGCGCTGAAGCAGGCTCTGCGCGATATCAACCCGAACCTGCGTGACTTCGATGCCTCGTGCTTCGATGGCAAGTACGTGACGGGGGATATCGACGAGGCTTACCTCGATCGCCTGGAGGCTTCGCGCACGACGGCAGACCGTGAAGGCCCGAGCGGTGAAACCGAGCGTTCGCAGCTTCACCTGCAGCGTTCGAGCAACAACGAATAACAACCAGAACAACCAACATTGGGTAGTGATTGCAGCATGAGCGAACCGTTCCAACCCGAGTCCTACGGCATCGACACCCTCGGCGTGCGCGCCGGCACCCTGCGTTCCAGCGATTTCATGGAGCATTCCGAGGCGATGTACCTGACCTCGAGCTTCTGTTTCGACAACGCCGCCCAGGCGGCCGAGCGGTTCGCGAACTCGGAAGAGGCGTACACGTATTCGCGCTTCACGAATCCGACGGTGTCGATGTTCCAGTCGCGGCTGGCCGCGCTGGAAGGCGCCGAGGCTTGCATGGCCACGGCATCGGGCATGAGCGCAATCCTGTCGGTGGCGCTGGCGTCGTTGCAGTCGGGTGACCATCTGGTCAGTTCACGATCGATCTTTGGATCGACGATGACGCTGTTCAACACGATCCTCGCCAAGTTCGGCGTGGAGACGACCTATGTGGACAGCAGTGACCTGTCCGCATGGCGTGCGGCAGTCAAGCCCAATACCAAGCTGTTCTTCCTGGAAACGCCGTCGAACCCGCTGACGGAAGTGTCCGATATCGCCGCCATTGGCGATATCGCGCACAACGCCGGCGCGCTGTTCGTGGTGGATAACTGCTTCTGCTCGCCAGCGCTGCAACAGCCGATCAAGTTCGGTGCGGACGTGGTGGTGCATTCGGCCACCAAGCATATCGACGGGCAGGGTCGCGTACTTGGCGGCGCCGTGGTGGGCAAGCACGACTACATCATGGGCAAGGTCTTCCCGTTCGTACGGACGGCGGGCCCGACGATGTCAGCGTTCAATGCGTGGGTCATGCTCAAGGGCATGGAGACGCTGGCCATCCGCATGGAGCGCCATTCGCAGAGCGCGCTGGAGATTGCCAGTTTCCTTGAGTCGCATCCGGCCGTGAACCGCGTGTTCCATCCGGCGCTGAAGTCGCACCCGCAGTACGAGATCGCCCAACGCCAGCAGAGCGGCGGTGGCGCGATTGTTTCATTCGAACTGAAGGGCGATACGCCGGAGCAGATGCGCGCGAATGCCTGGCGAGTGATCGACAGCACGAAGCTGTGCTCGATCACCGGCAACCTGGGCGACACGCGGACCACGATCACGCATCCGTTCACCACCACGCATGGCCGTGTGGCCCCTGAGGTCAAGGCCGCTGCAGGGATCAGCGAAGGGCTGATCCGCTTGGCCGTGGGACTGGAAACGGTGGGTGATTTGAAGGCGGATCTGCTGCGGGGGCTGGGGCAGTAACAGCGCTCCCCCTGCCACGGGTTTTCTCCCCTCTCCCTATGGGAGAGGGGCGGGGGAGAGGGCTGGAGGTTCTGCTTGCCGAAATCGTCGCAACTTGAACCGCTGACCCTCACCCCCAACCCCTCTCCCGCTGCGCGGGAGAGGGGAGCCGGCTTCCGGCAAGTATCAAACACTCACCGCAACATCCTCCTCCGTAGCAGCACCAGCGCCGCCACCAGCGCCACCACCGCATAGATCGCCAGCACCACGACGTGCAGCGCGGCGTTTTCCACGGGCCTTCCCAGCATCAACGGACGAATCAGTGCCACGGCATGTGCGAGCGGCAGGACTTGTGTCGCCTTCTGCGCGCCTTCTGGCAGTTGCTCCAGTGGGAAGAACACGCCGGAGAGCAGCAGCATCGGCGTCATGACCAGCGTCTGGTAGAACATGAAGAAGTCGTAGCTCGGGGCAAGGGCCGTCACGATCATCGCCAGGCTCGCGAACGTGATGCCGGCCAGGACGATGACCGGCAGGGCCGCCAGTGCGCTCGGGAACTGCGCGTAGCCCAGCACGCCTGCCACCAGCATGATGGCCGATCCTGATAACACCGCCTTGCTCGCCGCCCAGAGTATTTCGCCCAGGACCACGTCACCGAGCGTCAGGGGCGCATGCATGATGGCTTCCCAGGTGCGCTGGACATGCATGCGCGAAAATGCCGAATACATCGACTCGAAGCTCGCGGACATCATCACGCTCGATGCCGTGGTGCCGGCCGCCAGGAAGGCAATATACGAGACCCCGTTGACCTGCCCGACCAGCAGCCCAAGGCCCAGCCCCAGTCCGAACAGGTAGATCATTGGGTCGGCCAGGTTGCCGATCATCGACGGGATGGCCAGCTTTTTCCAGACCATGTAGTTGCGATACCAGACCATCATCCAGTTGCGCATATTGCGCGGCAGCAGGGGCTGGGGATAGTGTTGGCGAGCAGGTACAGAAGGGGTGCCACCCAGGGCGACGCCGGGACTATGTGGATCGTGTTCGCTCATCTCAATCTCTCGTCGGTCGCATCAACGTTCGCATTAGTCGCGCATTTCCCGGCCGGTCAGCTTAAGGAACACATCCTCGAGGTTGGCTGGCCGATGCAGGTAGCGCACGCCGCCCTTGCCATGGAGCGCGGCCAGAAGCGGATCGGGTTCCCGCACGTAGCAGAAGAGTGTCTCGCCGCGCATCTCGGTGCGTTCGGATAGTGGCGTCAGCGTGTGGCGTAGCGGCTCCAACTCGTCGCCGTAGATTTCCACGACATCGCACCCGATTTCTCGGTCGATCAGCTCGTGCGGCTTGCCTTCGGCAATCTTGCGCCCGGCGTCGATCACGCAAAGGTGGTCGCAGAGCCTCTCCGCCTCTTCCATGAAGTGCGTGGTCAGAAGGATCGTCTTTCCCGCTGCCAGCAGGGAACGAAGCCGCTCCCAGATCAGGTGCCGGGCCTGCGGGTCCAGGCCGGTGGTGGGTTCGTCCATGACGAGCAGGTCAGGGTCGTTGATCAGCGCACGCGCCACCGCCAGGCGCCTTCGCATGCCGCCGGACAACTCGCGGACCTGGGCATTGGCTTTGCTTTCGAGTCGCGCGAACTCCAGCAGCTTCGGCACGCACGCAGCAATCTCGGCAGACGAGAGGCCGAAGTAGCGGCCAAAGATCCGCAGGTTCTCGATCACGGAGAAGTCCGGGTCGAGGTTGTCGAACTGCGGCACCACGCCCACGCGCATGCGCGCTTGTGGTGCGCGCTGAGGAATCGGCTCGCCGCAGAGTGTCAGGGTGCCCGAGGCGGGTGTGGTGAGCCCCAGCAGCATGCGCAGCGTGGTGGTCTTGCCGGCGCCGTTGGGGCCAAGCAGTCCGAAGCACTGCCCGGGATGGACCTCGAGGTCGAGGTCGTTGACGACAACGGTGTCGCCGTAGAGTTTGCGCACATTGCGCATCTGCAGAATGGCAGTCAAGGCTAGGGTTCCCCGAAAGCGGTGTTCCGCCATTATGCCGGCCAACGTGTGCCCGATTGTTGGCGCTTCGCATTCACTCCATTCCATCCGGTGGCGGGGCGTGGAGTCTGGGCGAAAAAAAACCGCCAGGTGAACTGGCGGTTTTTTAGGGCAGTGCGCGAATCAGTAGAGCTTCTTCGGCAGCATTTGCATGCGCAGACGCTTGCGCAGGCGAGCCTCGGCAGCCTTCTTCTTGCGCTTGCGCTCGGTCGTCGGCTTTTCGTAGGCGGTGCGGCTCTTCAGTTCCACGATCAGGCCAGTCTGCAGAATGGCGCGACGGAAACGACGCATTGCAACTTCAACGGGCTCGCCCGGTTTCAGAACGATCTTAGTCAATTCAGTCCTTCAGGATGACCGCCACAGGGGCGGGTAGGTTCATAGAGGGGAAACGGTGCCACATCGGGCTCCGGAGCCTTCTGCGACGGTGGTAATCGCACGCGCCGGCTGATGCCGGGGTGCGCCCCCTAGAACAACCTGCCTGTGGACCGAGATCCGTACTGCCAGTGTCAGGGGTGACGGGCCAAATTTTCCTAGCTAGGTAAAAACTTGGTGGACTACCTGTTTCCGTGAATATTGCGCAAGAAATACGCCGGTAACCTTTTACAGGTATACCGGAGGTCAGTCAAGTACATCAGGGCAATCGGGCATTCTACCGCAGAAAGCGCGGCAAGGGGACGGCGTGGGGGAAGGGTGTGCGGAGCCTGGTGTGGTTCGACGGCGAACCACAAAGGAAAAAGGCCGATACTTTCGTATCGGCCTTCACCTTGAATTTTTTGGCTCCCCGACCTGGGCTCGAACCAGGGACCTACGGATTAACAGTCCGGCGCTCTACCAACTGAGCTATCGGGGAACAGCTGAGAAAGAAATTATAACCAGCTTCTCTTCGTTTCGTCAACAACTTTTTAACGTTTTGTTTTCGTCAGAAGGTTGTCGCTAAAACTCTGGTTTGCTCTGGAACTGGCCTGCAGCAAGCGTTTCCGCCCTTTGCTGCGTTGCCGTATTCAACAGCGAGGCCGCATTATAGCCAGCTTTTTGATTTGTGCAAACAAAAAAATCGCCCGGAGGCGACTTTTTTGCGATCGACCAAAAACGATCAGTCGAAGACCGGCGATTCCACGCCCAGCACCTTGTGCAGCTTCGGCGAGGTGGTGGTGTATTGCATGTGGATCTTCTTGTCCGGGAAGATGTACGGCGCGGCGCCGAACGCTGCCAGGGCGGCTTCGTGGAAGCCCGACAGGATCAGCTTCTTCTTGCCCGGGTACGTGTTGATGTCGCCCACGGCAAAGATGCCCGGGATGTTCGTTTCGAACTTCTCGGTATCCACCTTGATCTGCTTGCGTTCGAGTTCCAGGCCCCATTCGGCGATCGGACCCAGCTTCGGCGACAAGCCAAAGAAGACCAGCACGTCGTCCACGGGCAGGCGGCGCGTCACGCCGTCACCGCCGGTCACCTTCACTTCGGTGAGAACGCCGTCCTTCTCTTCATAGCCGCCAATCTGGCCGACCAGGAACTGCATTTCCATCTGTTCGCACAGCTCGCGCATCTTGGCCACCGATGCCGGCGCGGCACGGAAACCATCGCGGCGGTGGATCATCACCACCGACTCGGCCTTGCCAACGAGGTCCAGCGTCCAGTCCAGCGCCGAATCGCCACCGCCCACGACAACGAGGTTGCGGCCGTGGAAGCGGCTCGGATCCTTCACGCGGTAGAACAGTTGCTTGCCATCGAACTTGTCGATGCCTTCCACCTTGAGCGTACGCGGCTGGAACGACCCCACGCCGGCAGCGATGAAGATGGTTTTGGTGATGAAGCGCGTGCCGGTCGACGTTTCCACGAAGAAGCGGCCGTCTTCACGGCGCTCCACCACGGCCACTTCCTGGCCCAGGTGGAATGTCGGCGAGAACGGTTCGATCTGCTTGAGCAGGTTGTCGGTCAGTTCCTGGCCGGTGCAGATGGGCACGGCCGGGATGTCGTAGATGGGCTTGTCCGGATACAGCTCCACGCACTGGCCGCCCACTACCTTGAGCGAGTCGATCACGTGGGCCTTGATTTCGAGCAGGCCCAGTTCAAACACCTGGAACAGCCCGACCGGGCCTGCGCCAACGATCAGCGCATCGATTTCCAGCGGCTGGCCACCGGTGTTGCCGCCAGCCTGCTGCGTTGCGTCGGCCACGGGATTAGGAATGCTCAAGTCCATATTCGTCCTGATACGTTTGGGGGCAATGGCGTGCCCGGTATTACGGGAAAGCGCGTGGGGACGGGCTTTCTTTGACGCTGGCCAGCCGCTCAGGCTGAATCCGCCGGAGTCTATGCTGGCGCGTCGATCTTCTCTTATCGCTGCAGGTACTGCAGCTTGTCGGTCGCGTCCTTCCATTCCTCGGCCTCGGCCAGCGGGGCCTTGGTCTTGGTGATGGACGGCCAGCTGCGCGACAGTTCGGCGTTCAGCTCGATGTATGCCTGCTGATCGCCGGGGACGTCTTCCTCGGCGTAGATCGCGTTCACCGGGCATTCGGCCACACATACGGCGCAATCGATGCACTCGTCGGGATCGATGGCCAGGAAGTTCGGGCCTTCGCGGAAACAATCGACCGGACACACATCAACGCAGTCGGTGTAACGGCAACGGATGCAGGCTTCGGTGACAACGTGAGTCATTTCGGTTCCAGAAAAACGGATCGGTCTTCGATGGGGATTTGTCCAGGGCCGCTTCTTGCCGCCGCTCTTGCGAAGTTGCCCGCTACGCGTCGAACGACGTGTATGTCAATCGGGGTAACTTGGGGCGAACGGGGGCCGTGGCCTTTCAAAGACCGATATTGTAGCTGAGCCACTCCGCAAGGATAGCGAGTCTATATAGCCGGGTAAGATAGTTTTCTTATTTCTTTATGTACTTTCCATCCCCTCCGGTGCCGAAATCGGCCCGCCATGCGGTTTTCGGGCGGTTGACTGGTCGCGGAGCCCGGACGGAAAGACTACTATTCCCACGTCTCATGCGTGGCTATCTGGAGAGTGAAACGTGACCGGACGAGCGAAGTTGGCCATGGCGGCGCATACCGTGCTGGGCGTGCTTTGTGGCGTAGGCATCATGTCGGCCAGTTTGGTCACTGTGCCGGCGATGGCGCAGTCGCCGCAGGCAGCGGTGCCTCGGGGCGACATGGCAGGCAGCGTCGTCTCGCGACTGGTGGCCTCGCGTGCACAGTCGGACCAGCCCGTGGCACTGGCGTCCCTGACAACGTTCGAATGGGACAGCTTCAGCGTGGAACGTACACCGGCCGGTGTCGCGATGGCCAACTGCAACCGCGACGGGCTGGTGCCTTGCGAAAAAGATCTCCAGCCGTCGCCCGATACCTTGATCCAGGTCCTTCGCTTCGATCAGGCGGGCAAGGCGGTTTATCAGGAGCGGATCATCGTGGCATCGGGCAACTTTGCCGAACCGCTGCCCGCCGCAGTGCCGCGCGGCCAGGCCATGCTTGTCACGTGCGCGGACGGGCGGGGCGGGCAGCTCTGGTGCCTGCAATCCGCGCCGCGTGCGCCATTGCGACTCATGGGACTCGATGGCGCGTGACTTTCGGTTAGCATGAGGGCCTGTCATCGGCACGCCGTGCGCCCCGCCCCCCGCTATGATCATTCGCTCCCTGCTCGACACCGACCTGTACAAATTCACGATGATGCAGGTGGTGCTGCACCATTTCCCGCAGGCCCAGGTCGAGTACCGTTTCAAGTGCCGCAACGTGGGCGTGGACCTTACGCCCTATGTCGATGAGATCAGGGCCGAGCTTGCCAGCCTTTGCGAGTTGCGTTTCAGCGACGACGAGCTGGAGTACCTGCGCGGCATGCGCTTCATCAAGAGCGATTTCGTCGATTTCCTGGCGCTGTTTCACCTGAACGAGAAGTACGTGATGGTGCAGCCATCGCCGTCGGGCAACGGCGAGATCGACATCGAGATCCGTGGTCCGTGGCTGCATACCATCCTGTTCGAGATCCCGCTCCTGGCCATCGTCAACGAGGTGTATTTCCGTCGGACGCAGCCGCAGCCCGATCTGCAGGAAGGGCGCCGCCGGCTGGAAGAGAAGCTGGACCTGCTCAAGGTGCCGCAATACACAGACTGCGTGATTGCCGACTACGGCACGCGCCGCCGCTTCTCGCGTGACTGGCAGGAGGAGGTTCTCCTGTCGATGCGATCGATCCTTGGCCCGCAACTGGCGGGCACCAGCAACGTCCATTTCGCGCGGCTGCACAACATGACGCCGCTCGGCACGATGGCGCACGAGTACCTGCAGGCGTGCCAGGCGCTGGGGCCGCGACTGCGCGATTCGCAGGTCTACGCGCTGGAGAACTGGGCGCGCGAGTACCGTGGCGATTTGGGCATCGCGCTTTCAGACACCTATGGGTTCGATGCCTTCCTGCGTGATTTCGATTTGTTCTTTTGCAAGCTGTTCGATGGCGTACGCCACGATTCCGGCGATCCGTTCGAATGGGGCGAGCGCATGCTGGCTCACTACGCGGCCAACCGCGTGGATCCCCGCAGCAAGACGCTCATCTTCAGCGACGCATTGCATATCCCGAAGGTGATCGAGCTCTACGAGCGGTTCCGGCACCGCTGTAAGCTCGCATTCGGCGTAGGAACCAACCTGACCAACGACCTGGGCTACACGCCGTTGCAGATCGTCATCAAGATGGTCCGCTGTAACGGCCAGCCCGTTGCCAAGCTTTCGGATACCCCGGAGAAGACCATGTGCGACGACCCCGGCTACCTGTCTTATCTGCGGCAGGTATTCGAGGTCAGCGCGGGTCGCTGATCGATTCATCGTACAAGCCGTTATCTCTACACATCGACATGGAAACCAACGACGCCCGTGACCGCATCTTTGCCCGCATCCGTGCCGCCCAGGGCAGGGGCGCGAAGGTGACCGATGGCGAGCGCCAGGCGGTGGCCGACTATCTCGAGCGTCATCCGCAAGGACCGCAACCCGCCATCGATGGCGATCTGGCTGAAGCATTCAGCCTGCAGGCGCAGAAGATGGCGTCGACCGTGGACCGCGTTGCCACGCTGGCCGATGTGCCGGGTGCCGTGTCGCGCTATCTCGATGGCCTGAAACTCGTGCGCCGCGCGGTGGTGTGGGCCGCTCTGGAAAACCTGCCATGGGCCGAGTCGGGACTGACGGTGGAATGCCGTCCGCCGCTGCGCGATCCGCAGGGAGATCGGGATCATGGCGATCTCGTTGGCATCACAGGGTGCTTCGTGGCGATTGCCGAGACCGGCTCGCTGATGCTGCTGTCAGGGCCCGACACCTTTGCTTCGGCAGCGCTGCTGCCCGAAACGCACATCGCGGTGGTGCCGGTCTCCCGCATCGTCCCGAATCTGGAAGCAGCCTTTGCACGCATGCGCGCCGAGCACGGCCAGTTGCCGCGCGCCACCAACATCATCAGCGGTCCCTCCCGCACCGGAGATATCGAACAGACGATCGTACTGGGTGCGCATGGCCCGTATCGGGTCCACGTGGTGCTGGTGGAGCAGGATGCCGTGTGAAGGGCGACATGACCCAATACCGCAGCCGGATACATTGAGACCTTTCTCAAAGGGCTTTGCTTTACACTGACCGCTTCGTTGCGCGCTGACGTTCCACGCCCTGGTGAAAATCCGGACGCGCGCGCGTTTCGTCATCCAGTTCATCGCCGGCAACGCCTGGGAAGTCCCAGGTCCGCTGCGTTTCACGCACGACGGGCCGCGCGAGTGGTTCAAGAATAAGGAGTCCTCATCCGATGCGTCGTGTTGTCACGCTGCTTCCTCAGATTCTGTTTGCCTCGACATTGCTGTTTCCTGCGTGGGCGCAGGCGGCGGATCTCGACGGCGCCACGCTTTCCGCAGTCTGGGGCGTGCCCTTCGCCGGCACTCTCCTTTCGATTGCCCTGTTCCCGCTGATCGCGCCGAAGTTCTGGCATCACCATTACGGCAAGGTCGCGATGGCCTGGGGCGCACTGTTCCTGGTCCCGTTCGCCATGCAGTTCGGCCTGCACACGGCTGTGGCCAACACCGTCCACGCGCTGCTGGGCGAATACATCCCGTTCATCGTGCTGCTGACCGCGCTCTACGTGGTGGCGGGCGGCATCTGCGTGCGCGGCAACCTGCATGGCACGCCGAAACTGAATACGACCATCCTGGCGTTGGGCACGGTACTGGCCAGCCTCATGGGCACCACGGGCGCGGCCATGTTGCTGATCCGCCCGCTGCTTCGCGCGAACGATAACCGCAAGCATGTGGCACATGTAGTGGTGTTCTTCATCTTCCTCGTAGCCAACGCCGGCGGTGCGCTGACGCCGCTGGGCGATCCGCCGCTGTTCCTGGGCTTCCTCAAGGGTGTGGAATTCACCTGGACGCTGCGCAACCTTCTGCCGGAGACGTTGTTCATCTGGGTTGTGCTGCTGAGTCTGTTTTACTTCGTTGACCGGCATTACTTTCTGAATCGCGAGGAGGAGTTGCCGCGTGGGCAGGACCCCACGCCGGACTCGGCGGGCATCCGCATCGATGGCAAGATCAATTTCCTGCTGCTCGTGGCGGTGGTTGGTCTCGTGCTGATGAGCGGACTCTGGAAGCCCGGTGTCGTCTTCGACGTGATGGGCACGGAGGTGCCGCTGCCGGCGCTGGTGCGCGATGTGTTGCTGGTGATCGTGACGATCCTGTCGTTGATCTTGACGCCGGCGTCGGCGCGCAGTGGCAATGAGTTCAACTGGGAGCCGATGCTCGAAGTGGGCAAGCTCTTTGCCGGCATTTTCCTGACCATCATCCCTGTGATCGCGATGCTCAAGGCCGGTACGGACGGCGCATTCTCCGGTGTGATCCGTACGGTCAGCGACAGCAATGGGCAGCCCATCGACAGTATGTATTTCTGGGCCACCGGCATCCTGTCGTCGTTCCTCGATAATGCGCCGACCTATCTTGTATTCTTCAACACGGCCGGCGGCGACGCCGCTACGCTGATGACGCGCGATGCCTCTACCCTGGCGGCGATTTCGGCCGGCGCCGTGTTCATGGGCGCGAATACCTATATCGGCAACGCGCCCAACCTGATGGTGAAAGCGATTGCGGAGAGCCGCGGCGTGCGCATGCCGAGTTTCTTCGGCTACATGGCGTACTCGTGCGCCGTGCTGGTGCCGCTGTTCCTGCTGATGACGTTCCTATTCTTCCGAGTCTGACTACCATGAAGCCCTCCGTCCTGGTGACCCGTGCCATCTTCCCCGATGTCATCGAACGTCTTTCGCAGTATTTCGATGTCGATGACAACCAGCAGGATCTGGTGCTGGATGCCGCGGCGCTACGCACGCGGCTGGCCGGCAAGGCTGGCGTGCTGGCCAATGCCGCCGATCGGATCGATGGAAATGTGGTTGGCGCGCTGCCGCAGTTGCGTGCGGTCTGCAACATGGCGGTGGGCTACAACAATCTCGACCTGCCGGCGTTGACGGCGGCGGGCATTGTCGCGACCAATACGCCCGATGTGCTGACGGAAACCACGGCCGATTTCGGATGGGCGCTGCTGATGGCTACGGCGCGGCGGGTGACCGAGGGCGAGCATTATCTACGGGCCGGCAAGTGGGAGCGGTGGAGCTACGACATGCTGGTCGGCATGGATCTTCATGGCAGCACGCTCGGCATTCTCGGCATGGGACGCATCGGGCAGGGCCTGGCGCGCCGTGCGTCAGGCTTCGACATGCAGGTGCTGTATCACAACCGCAGTCAGTTGCCCGCCGAGATCGAACAGTCGCTCAACGCACGCTATGTCAGCAAGGCCGAGCTACTGCAGCAGTCGGATCACCTCATCCTGGTGTTGCCGTACAGTGCGGAGAGTCACCACACCATCGGCGCGGCGGAACTCTCGCAAATGAAACCAACGGCCACGCTGGTGAATCTGGCGCGCGGCGGTATCGTCGATGATGCGGCACTGGCAGCAGGGTTGCGCGCGCGCACGATTTTCGCGGCAGGGCTGGATGTGTTCGAAGGCGAGCCGAGCGTGCATCCCGACCTGCTGACGGTGCCGAACGTCGTGCTGACGCCGCATATCGCAAGCGCCTCGGAGAAGACGCGACGCGCAATGGCCAATCTGGCGGCGGATAACCTGATTGCAGCGCTCGATCTGGGCCCGCAGGCGGGCAAGCCGCCGACCGTCATCAATCCCGACGTCATGGTTCGTCGCCGCTGAAAGCTTGTCGTTGATACCTCATCGCTGACATCACCCGCTCTTCCTCTCCATGTCCTTGATTTCGTGGCTCACGCTCGCAGCCGCCATCGTCTCGGTGGTACTGCTGGCGATCCTCCTTGTGCGCATGCCCCGCAAGGGGTCTGCCGACCTGTCACCGCAGCTTGGCGAACTGCGCGACGACGTGCGCGAAGACACGTCGCGCGGTCTTGAGCGGCTGGAGCGCGAGTTGCGTCTGGAGTTGGCAGAGATGGCACGGGGCAATCGCGGTGAGGCGGGCCAGCAGATGCTGCGTTTCCAGCAGCAACTGTCGGCGCAATTGACAAGCATCGCCACGGTGCAACAGCAGCAACTGGCGCAGATGTCCGAGTCCAACGAGCGACGGCTGGCCGATGTGCGCGCCACGCTCGAACAGAAGCTCCGCGATATCGAGGCCAACAATGCGGCCAAGCTCGAAGAGATGCGACGCACCGTGGACGAGAAGCTGCATGCCACGCTGGAGCAGCGGCTGGGCGAATCGTTCAAGCTTGTCTCGGATCGGCTGGAACAGGTGCACCGCGGGTTGGGCGAGATGCAGGTGCTGGCGCAGGGCGTGGGCGATCTCAAGCGGGTGCTGACCAATGTGAAGTCGCGCGGAACCTGGGGCGAAGTGCAGCTCGACATGCTGCTTGAGCAGGTGCTGACACCGGAGCAGTACGGCAAGAATGTGGAAACCGTGCGCAACTCGGGCGCACGCGTGGAGTTCGCGATCCGGCTGCCGGGCCGCGATGCCGGTGCGGCGCCGGTCTGGCTGCCGATCGACGCCAAGTTCCCGAAGGAGCAGTACGAGCGATTGATTGACGCGCAGGAACGCGGGGATGCCGAGACCGCCCAGGCAGCCAGCCGTGAGCTGGAAGTGGCCGTGCGGCGCGAGGCTCAGCGCATCGCCGAGAAGTATCTGTCGCCACCGGCGACCACTGATTTTGCAATCCTGTTTCTGCCGACCGAGGGACTTTATGCCGAAGTACTGCGCCGCCCCGGATTGACCGATCAGTTGCAGCGCGATTTCCGTGTGACCGTGGCGGGTCCGACAACACTGACGGCCCTGCTCAACAGCCTGCAGATGGGATTCCGCACGCTGGCGCTGGAAAAGCGGTCAAGCGAGGTCTGGGAGGTGCTGGGCGCCGTAAAGACGGAGTTCGGCAAATTCGGTGAAGTACTCGCCAAAACGCGCGATACGCTGGTGCGCGCCGCGCGCAATATCGAGCAGGCGGAAGTCCGTACGCGGCAAATGGAGCGCAAGCTGCGCACCGTGGAGGCATTGCCGGGAGAGTTGGCGGAGCAGTTGCTGGGCACGTCCGGACCGGTGGCGCCGGACGAAGCCGGTCAGATGGTCGGAGCAGCTAGTTCGCAGGAAGCCGTGCAGGAGAGCGGGGAAGGGCAGGAAGACCGCCTGGTCTGATCCGATGGCGGTCCGTCTGTGCTGCGGAGGCGACGGCGCGGGATGACTTGCGCGCGACTACTGCCGATCTTCGGGGGTGAGTTCGCGGATGTGAACTTCGATGCCGCCGAATCGGGCAGCCACCCAGTTATAGGCGCGACAGCCGAGCCACAGCAGGCCAAAGCCGATCAGCGCGTTCAGGATCAGGGCCGTGAAGACCGCGATGCCGGGCAGATCACCGTAGCGTACAAACGCCACAAACAGGCCCATGGCGACGATTGGTACCGAGAAGCACAGATACACAAGCACCAGCGCACGAGCTGTCTTGACGGGGTGGAGATAGGCGATCTCCTGGTTCATGACGACAGACACAATGTTGGGGGAAATCGGTTTTTCGTGGTGCAAGTGTAGCGACTGCAAAGTACGTCGCATAGTCTGCCTGACTGGCAGAGCAGGCATTTTAGGAATCGGTGCGTGCTTTCCGCGCAGAGTGCGGCACAAATACGACACCGCACACGAGAACCGAAAGCGCGGTATTGCTTAGGCCGCGCGTTGGTCGTTCCGCCAAGCGGCCAGACACTGCCGGTCAGACCAGCCCGTCGAACAGCATTACGCTGACCAGGTCGCCAGCCGCCACCGATGTTTGATCGTGATCAAGCACGATAAAGCCGTTGGCCTCGCTCATCGAACGCAGCACTCCCGAACCCTGTTCGCCTGTGACGCGGACTTCCAGTTCGCCGTCCGGACCGGGTGCCACAATGCCGCGTTGGTATTCGGTACGGCCCGGGCGTTTCCGAATCGGCGTAGCGCTGCGTACGCGGATGCGCGGCAACGGCGCCACATCGGCCCCCATCAGTCGGTGCAGCGCGCCGCGCACGAAATTGTAGAAGGTGACCATCACGGCTACCGGGTTGCCTGGCAATCCGAACAGCACGGCTTCATGGCCGCCCGAGGCAATCCGGCCAAAGGCCATGGGCCGGCCGGGCCGCATGGCAATCTTCCAGAAACTGACGTCTCCGAGACGGGCCATGATCTGCTTCGTATAGTCTGCATCGCCTACCGATACACCCCCGGAAGTGATGACGGCATCGGCAACTTCGCAGGCGGTGCGGAATGCAGCTTCCATGATTTCCGGATCGTCGCGCACCACGCCCATATCGATCAGTTCGACATTGAGTCGTTGCAGCATGCCATGCAGGGTGTAGCGGTTCGAATCGTAAACGCAGCCAGGGTCCAGCGTTTCGCCAATCGAGCGCAGCTCGTCACCCGTGGAGAAAAACGCGACGCGCAGGCGCCGGCGTACCTTGACCTCGGCCACGCCGAGAGAAGCCATCAGGCCCAGGTCTGCCGGGGTCAGGATGCGGCCGGCCCGCAAGGCGGCTTGTCCACGCGCCAGATCCTCGCCTTGACGACGGCGGTTGTCGCCAGCACGAACCGCGTCCGGGCGAAATCGAACTTGATTGCCACCGGCCTGGATCTCGACGAATTCCTGTGGAATGACGGTGTCGCAGCCCGCCGGCATGACCGCGCCAGTCATGATGCGCACGGCCTGTCCCGCCTTTGCTTCGCCATCGAATGCATTGCCCGCATACGCGGTGCCGCTGACTTCCAGGACGACATCGCCATCGCCTTGATTCAGCATCGCGCCGGCAAACGCGTAGCCGTCCATGGCCGAGTTGTCGTGTGCGGGCACGTCGATCGACGAGATCACGTCGTTGGCCAGCACACGCGACAACGCCGAGCGGATCGGCAATTGCTCGATGCCGCGCACGGGCTCGATCACATCCGCAATGATGGCGTTGGCCTGGGTGACGGGTAGCGCCGTGGGGTCGTAGTCAGACTGGCAAGAGATGACGGATTGCAGGGAAGGCATGGTGGATGGCGTAGATTTGCGCCGCGGCTCAGGGCCGGGGCGCCGGCTCGCGAGGGCGGCTTGAGGTTTCGTGCGCGCGCAGTTCGTCGAGTGTGTTGATGTTCGCGAACGCAGATGCGTCCTCGAACGGCACCTGCGCCAGATGCTGCGCGGTCAACCACGTTTCTATCTTGCGATGTCCCGCATCGACATAGGTGCGCAGACTGGCGGCGGCGCTCACTGGCATCAGGCAGAACACAGGCTGCAGACGGTGGCGGCCATCGGCTTCCTTGACCAAGGGGATCGCCATGTCGGCGCCTTCCATGTCAATGGCACGGGCCAGGCGCTCGACCAGATCAAGCGGCAGGAACGGGGTATCGCACGGTGCGGTGACCATCCAGCCCGTCTTGCATTGGGCCAGGGCGGCGAGCATGCCGGCCAGCGGCCCGGGAAAATCCGGGATGTCGTCTTGGATCACCGGAATGCCGAACGTCGCATAGATCTCGGCATTGCGGTTCGCGCTGATCAATTGCGCACCTGTTTGCGGCGCCAGCCGTGCGATCGTGTGCCGGACCATCGGTCGGCCGAGGAATGGCTGCAGTCCCTTGTCCGTGCCGCCCATGCGGCTGCCGCGCCCACCGGCGAGGATCAGGCCCGTGATGTCATCCCGCTCGATCATCCGCCGACTCATCCACCGATGTACGACATTTCGATCTTCCGCTCGGCCCGCGCAGCACGTACTGCGGGGTTGCTGCGTTGTTCTGAATAGTTGTCGGTGCGCCCCTGCCAGACCTGGGCGATGGCGTTGCCGATTTCGAGGTCGCTGTGTCCGCCGCGCAGCAACGCGCGCAGGTCATAGCCCTCGGTCGCAAACAGGCAGAGATACAGCCGGCCTTCGGTGGACAAGCGAATGCGGCTGCAATCGCCGCAAAACGCATGTGTAACGCTCGAAATCACGCCGATCTCGCCGCCGCCATCGCGATAGCGCCAGCGCTCGGCCGTCTCGCCCGAGTAGTTGGCCGTCAGGGCTTCAAGCGGAAAGACCTCGTCGATCCGGCGCACGATCTCGGCGGAGGGCAGGACCTCGTCCATCTGCCAGTGATTGCTGGCGCCTACATCCATGAATTCGATGAATCGGACGATGATGCCGCTGTTTCGGAAATGGCGCGCAATTGGCACGATCTCCTGATCGTTGGTGCCGCGCTTGACCACCATGTTGACCTTGATCGGCGCGAGTCCAACGGACTGCGCCACCTCGATGCCGTGCAACACATCGCGCACGGCGAAGTCCACATCGTTCATCTTGCGGAACGTGGTGTCGTCGATGGCGTCAAGGCTGACCGTGACACGGCTCAGGCCCGCGTCTCGCAACGACTGCGCCTTGCGCGCGAGCAGCGAGGCATTGGTGGTCAGCGTCAGGTCCAGCGGCTTGCCGGAGGGCGTCTCGATGCGCGCGAGCATCTCCACAAGACGCTCGATGTTCTTGCGCAGCAGCGGCTCGCCGCCAGTCAGCCGGATCTTCTCGACACCCTGGGCGACAAACAGCCGTGCGGCGCGCTCGATTTCCTCGAAGCTCAGTAGTTCGGAATGCGGCAGGAAGGTGTAGTCCTTGTCGAACACTTCCTTCGGCATACAGTAGACGCAACGAAAATTGCAGCGATCTGTCACCGAGATACGCAGGTCATGCAGTGGCCGGCCACGCGTATCCGCGACGAGCCCGGTCGGTGCAGACAGGCGCAAAGGGATGCTCGGCACCATCGACTTGTATCGGTGGTCGCGCATGTCGAAAATCGGAATGACAGTGTCGGTCATGGCTGGTCTGGCCGCTGCCGTCAGGGAGTGGGGACCCGGCTGGTTGCGGTGCGGCGTCTGCCGCCATTCTAGCCGCAAGCCGAAGGACGACGCGCGCGCTTGTCTCATCTGCAATACAGTTTGCAGGTGGGCATGGGGATACAGCGCCGGGATGCCGCCCATCACCTGGGTCACCAACGAAAAAGGGGACGGCATTGCCGTCCCCTCGTCACAACGTGCGCCGCAGCTTATTGCTGTTGCTGCTGTTGTTGCTGCGCCGTATCGCGTTGCTGGCCGCCGGTTTCCACCAGGACCATCGGACCTTCCGGCAGCGGCGGCAGCGGCTTGCGCTCGCGCACCACCCGTGCAGCCGGGGCGACGCGTGCGGCGGCTTCCTGCGCTGCAGCATGTTTGCTGGAGTCCGTTTCGACCCACTGCAGGCCTGCAGCCTCAAGCATCGGCTCCAGTGCGACATCCGTCTTCGGCGTTGCCTGAACTGCTGCAGGTGCTGCAGCGGCCACCACGGCGGCTTCCACAGCCGGAACCGGGGCAGGCGCCACATCAGCCGTCACGATGACTTGCTCAGGGACGACCGGTGCCGTAGCAACCGCCGGAGCCTCGACTGCCGGAGCCGCTACCGGTGCGGGTGCAACATACGCCGGCGCAGGCGGCACCACGGCTTCCGCCTGGGGCGTTGCAACGGCTGCGAACACGGGCTCGGCAACCGGCGCCTGGACAACTGGCTCGGCGCGAGCCACGGGAGCGGACTCTACGTGCTGGGTCGGCGAGGCAACCTGAGGTGCCGGGGCTGCCGCCGATGCCGGCGTTGTCACCGGCTCCGAATCGGACTCCGATTCCGTCACGCCGCTGCTGACTTCCGCCAGATTGGCCTCATTGACTTCAAGGTTCTGCGCGCCATCTTCGCGTTCGCGACGATAACGATTGCGACCACGACGGTTACGGCGACGACGTTCTTCGCCTTCCGTACCTTCCGCACCTTCGAATGCTGCCTCGGTGCCCTCGGCACCTGCCGGGATGTCGGTTGCAGCGCTGTCGGTATTGACGGCGTAGGCCGGCGCAGCCTGGGCGGCTTCGAACGCGGTCTGCTGTGCAGCCTGGCCTTCGGTCAGCGTTTCGTCGGTCTCGCGACCTTCGGCCCGTTCACGCTGGCGTTCGCGCTGGCGCTCGCGGCGTTCCTGGTTGCGTTCGCGACGACCTTCCTGACGGCCTTCGGTGCGCTCGCCCTGAACCACGGCCGGAGTGGCCTGGCCTTCACGCGGTGCGCGCGGCTGGCGTTCGCCACGCGGTTCGCGCGGTTCACGGGCCTCGCGCGGCTCACGTGCTTCACGCGGTTCGCGTTGTTCACGTGACTCGCGTTGCTCGCGCTGTTCACCGCGCTGCTGATCGGAGCGCTCGCCACGCTGGCCGCGACCCTGGCGTTCGCCACGCTCGCCTCGGTCACCGCGCTCGCCGCGCTGTTCACCACCGCGCTCGCCACGGGCCTGGCGGCCTTCGCCGCGCTCACCACGCTGGCCACGGCCTTGACGGCCTTCGCCGCGTGCCGGCGATTCAACTGCCGGTTTGACCGGCTCTGCCACGGGAGCAGGTGCCGGCGTTGCGCCGAACAGACTCTTGAGCCAGCCGATGATGCCGCCGCCCGTGACGGGCTGCGTAGCCGGCGTCGGGCGTGCTGCTGCATCGGGCTTTGGCGCACGTTCCGCGCGCGGTACCGAGACCGGGGCCGGAGCGTCAGGCGTGATGCCCTTGACGGCCGCTTCCTGGCGCGGACGTGCATCTTCCTTCTTGCGGCTGCTGTAGCTCGTGTCGGCTTCGAGTTCCTTCGCAGCCGCTTCCGCCATGCGATAGCTGGCGGTGGAGTCTTCCAGGCGCGGATCGTCGTGGCGCAGGCGTTCGAGCTTGTAGTGCGGCGTTTCCAGATGCTTGTTCGGGATCAGCAGCACATTGACCTTGAAGCGCAGTTCGATCAGGTTGATGTCCTGACGCTTCTCGTTCAACAGGAAAGCGGCCACTTCCACCGGCACCTGGCAGTGAATGGCGGCCGTGTTTTCCTTCATCGCCTCTTCCTGGATGATGCGCAGCACCTGCAGGGCGGACGATTCGGTATCGCGGATGTGACCTGTTCCATTGCAGCGCGGGCAGGTGATGTGCGAGCCTTCCGACAGCGAAGGACGCAGGCGCTGGCGCGACAGTTCCATCAGACCGAAGCGGCTGATCTTGCCCATCTGCACGCGGGCGCGGTCGTGGCGCAGGGCGTCCTTCAGACGCGTTTCCACGTCCTTCTGGGCCTTGCCGGACTCCATGTCGATGAAGTCGATCACGATCAGGCCGCCCAGGTCGCGCAGGCGCAGCTGGCGGGCAATCTCGTCGGCGGCTTCCAGGTTCGTGCGCAGCGCGGTTTCCTCGATGTCCGCACCCTTGGTGGCGCGGGCCGAGTTCACGTCAACCGACACGAGGGCTTCGGTATGGTCGATCACGATGGCACCGCCAGAGGGCAGCATCACCATGCGCGAGTACGCCGATTCGATCTGGTGCTCGATCTGGAAACGCGAGAAGAGGGGCACGTCGTCCCGGTACTTCTTCACGCGGTTCATGTTGTCGGGCATCACCACGCTCATGAACGCGCGGGCCTGCTCGTGGATTTCGTCGGTGTCGATCAGGATTTCGCCAATGTCGGGCTGGAAGTAATCCCGGATGGCGCGGATGACAAGGCTGGACTCCAGATAGATCAGCAGCGGCGCCTTGTTGTCACCGGCGGCGCCGTCGATGGCCTTCCACAGTTGCAGCAGGTAGTTCAGATCCCATTGCAGCTCTTCGGCGGCACGGCCGATACCGGCGGTGCGCGCGATGATGCTCATGCCTTCCGGCACCTGGAGTTGCGCCATGGTCTCGCGCAGTTCCTGGCGATCCTCGCCCTCGATGCGGCGCGATACGCCGCCGCCACGCGGGTTGTTCGGCATCAGCACCAGGTAGCGGCCGGCGAGCGAGATGAACGTCGTCAGGGCAGCGCCCTTGTTGCCGCGTTCTTCCTTCTCCACCTGGACGATCAGTTCCTGGCCTTCGTGCAGCGCATCCTGGATGCGCGCATTGCGCACGTCCACGCCGTCCTTGAAGAAGGCACGAGCCACTTCCTTGAACGGCAGGAAGCCGTGGCGCTCTTCGCCGTAGTTGACGAAGCACGCCTCGAGCGACGGCTCGATGCGGGTGATGACACCCTTGTAGATGTTGCCCTTGCGCTGTTCGCGCCCGGCAGTCTCGATGTCGATGTCGATCAGTTTCTGACCATCAACGATGGCGACGCGCAGTTCTTCCTGTTGCGTCGCGTTGAACAGCATGCGTTTCATCGCAATACCTCGCTCCAGTGTCGCGGGAGATCGATGGGTCATGAGGGGATCATGCCCGCGACGGTCCAGGGAGCACGCGAGGAAAGAGAGCGAGGTCGGGAGAATTGCCGGAATTGCCGGCGCGCAATGCACGCGGCCGGCTGGGCGCGGGTGAAAGGAGAGGCTGTGGGCGTTCTGGCTCCCGCAAACGATGCGGGCGGTCCGCCGGATCGGGAGAGGGCAAATGGGCCTGCTCCTGATGCAACGGCTTCTGGCGGATGCCGGCGGGGCGGGCGACGGGAAGGTGTCCGTGCCAGTGGCACAGGTCTACGCTACCAATCGCTGCCGGGCCGGGATGGCCAGGACGCGTCAAAGAGCAACTTATCCGGACGCGGCAAGGCTTGCCGAGTCAATCCGACCTGTACCGCGTTCGGGCGCGCCGCTGCTTCTTGGCGTTCTGCGTCCGGGCGCCAGTGCCGCCTTGCCGGATGACGGCAAAGGGCGGCAAGTCGCGGCCGATACTTCAGGTCGGGTGACAGGGTTACCTGCCGGGGCCGGCACCGATTCCCGGTGCGGGCGGTCTTCTCTCACCGTTGCGGATGCCATGCTGCGGCATCCGCATTGAATTCTTTTCTGCCTGAACACTCTGTTTCCACGTGTCGGCCGGCTTTTGCCGAAGGCGCCTCTGGGCGACTTCCTGCGCGCCAGCGCAACGCGTGCGTGCTGCTGTTTGCCACCATTTGCCCGTCTGGCGCCTTGCGGGGTACGCAACATGCGGGAGACGGGCCGGGTCGATGGCAACCCGAAGTGTAAAATGCGGAATCTTGCGCGGATACTGGTGAGACTACCCAAGACAAGGCTTGGTGTTTCTCGCACATTCCGTACCGGCCTGCCGCAAACCTGGCAGGTACATACGATCCGGATTCGCGCCAAACATCGCTTACACAAAGTCGCGCGTTGCCGGTCCTTGGCCAGCAACAGCCGGGAAATTATATTGAAAATGAATGAGTTACGCCATCAAATTGAAACGGAGCCGCAATCGCGTCCCGCCGCGCTCCAGGTGGCGTATGTCACGATCGATGAAAGCGCCGATGGGCAGCGCATCGACAACTTCCTGCTGAAGATCGCCAAGGGGGTACCGAAGAGCCACATCTATCGGGTGCTGCGCTCCGGCGAGGTACGCGTCAACAAGGGGCGCATAGATGCAACCTATCGGTTGCAGATTGGCGATGTGGTGCGGATTCCACCGATGCGCGTGGCGGAGAAGGCCGCAGACACGGGCCAGCACGTGCCGGCTGGCGAGTTTCCGGTGTTGTTCGAAGATACCCACCTCTTGGTCATTGACAAGCCGGCTGGCGTGGCGGTGCATGGCGGATCGGGCGTGGCGTTCGGTGTTATCGAGCAGTTGCGCCGGGCGCGACCCGAAGCGAAGTTCCTCGAACTGGTTCATCGGCTGGATCGCGAGACATCTGGCGTGCTGGTGCTCGCCAAGAAGCGGTCAGCGCTGGTGAACCTGCACGAGCAGATCCGTGGCAACGGCATGGACAAACGGTACTTCGCCTGCGTTGCCGGCGAATTCCAGAACGCACGGCAACATGTAAAACTCCCTCTATATAAATACAGCACTGCGGACGGAGAGCGTCGGGTCAGGGTGCAGGCCGATGGCTTGGCGTCACACACGGTGTTCAACCGGGTGAAGTCGTTCGAGGGTTACACGCTGCTGGAAGCAGAGCTGAAGACCGGCCGAACGCACCAGATTCGTGTCCATCTGCAGTCCATCGGCTTTCCGATCGTTGGCGACGACAAGTACGGTGACTTTGCGCTGAACAAGGCACTTTCACGCAGCGGTGTTCGTCCCGGCATCAAGCGAATGTTCCTGCACGCCCACCGCCTGACGCTTACGCATCCGAGTACGGGCGAGCCAATGACCGTCTCGGCGCCGTTGCCCGCCGAATGTGTTGATTTTCTGCAACAATTGAAGCAGATCGACGGCGCGGCCTGACGGCTGGGGCGCACCGTCCAACATCCTTCTGCACACTTTCCGCATCGACCAAGGACCGCAATGGCCAGGCAGCGCTACGACCTGATCGTTTTCGACTGGGATGGAACCCTGATGGATTCCACGCCCACCATCACCAAGTGCATTCAGTTGGCCAGCCGTGACCTGGGGCTGCCAGTGCCCGACGACAGCGCGGCCAGCCATGTGATCGGACTCGGTCTCAAGGACGCGCTGTCGTACGCAGTGCCATCGCTCGATCCCACTGACTATCCGCGTCTGGCCGAACGCTATCGCTTTCACTTCCTGACCCGCGACGCTGAACTCGTGCTGTTTCCAGGCGTACGGGAAATGCTCGAAGCGTTGCACGCGGAGCACTATTTCCTCGGTGTGGCCACCGGCAAGACCCGCGTGGGCCTGGAGCGCGCGCTGGCCAGCACCGGCCTGGGCAAGCTGTTCGATGCCACGCGCTGTGCCGATGAAACATTCTCGAAGCCGCACCCGGCGATGTTGCACGAGCTGACCCGAGAACTGGGCCAGGACATCGAGCGCACGGTCATGATCGGCGATACGACACACGATCTGCAGATGGCCGCCAATGCTGGCGCGCAAGGGCTTGGCGTCTGCTATGGTGCGCATCCCGCCGATTCGCTGCGTGCGATGTCGCCGGTGCATTGCGCTACGTCAATTGCCGATTTGCACGATTGGTTGCTCGCGAATGCCTGAAGGACTGTTTGCGCCTCGCCGGCTGTGCGCGGCGAAAGCCCTGGCCGAAGGCGGTGTGGGCGTGCGCTTCACGGTGCGGCTCAACGCGCGTGAGGTCGGTGCGTTTGTGGTGCGCTACGACGGCGTTGCCCATGGCTACCTGAACCAGTGTGCCCATGTCCCCATGGAGCTGGACTGGCAGGAGGGACAGTTTTTCGACAGTGCGGGCATATACTTGATGTGCGCGACACATGGCGCGACCTACGCGCCAGACACCGGCCTTTGCGTAGGCGGCCCTTGCCGGGGCGCCGCGCTGGCCAAGCTTCATATCGAGGAACGCGAGGGTGCAGTCTACTGGCACCCCGAGGCTCCCTTTCTGCCGCCCGACGCCAGTTGAAGCCGGGCGGTTTTCCGTCAGACGCCTGAGTCTATTTGCATGACAGAACAGCAAAAACCGCCATCATCCGATTCCTCCGATCTTTCGGGTCAACCATCGGGTCAAGCCGGGCAACATCCCGAGGGATCCCCCGCCAGCGAAAGACTGGAGACCGTACGCCGCGCCGACTATCCGCTGGAGCAGGAACTGCAGGACAGCGAGGCAGCGGCCCGGCGCGAAGCCGATGATCGGCGCGCGCGCATGGCAGGCAAGGGCGGTGTTCCGGTGGGTTCCGGCAGTGGCGGTGGTTGGGAGCGCGATGTGCTCGAAAAAGTGTTGATGGCCACGCTGCGCGAGCAGCGCGCGGCCCGTCGCTGGAAGATTTTCTTCCGGCTGGTGACTCTGGCCATCCTCGCGGTGATCGTCTTCGCCGTCTTCGATTTCAAGGGCGATGGGCTGGCCAGTACCTCGGGCCGGCACACGGCGATGGTCACGCTGGAGGGTGAAATCGCGGCCGGCACCCCTGCCAGCGCGGAGTCCATCAATGCATCGCTGCAGGCGGCGTTCGCCGATACCAACGCGGCAGGCGTCATCCTCAAGATCAATTCGCCGGGCGGTTCGCCGGTGCAGGCCGGCATCATCAACGACGAGATTGCTCGCCTGCGCAAGACCTATCCGGACAAGCCGTTCTACGTGGTTGTCGAGGAGATCTGCGCGTCGGGTGGCTATTACGTGGCAGCGGCGGCTGACAAGATCTATGTCGACAAGGCCAGCATCGTTGGCTCCATCGGCGTGCTGATGGATGGGTTCGGTTTCACCGGTCTCATGGACAAGCTCGGCGTGGAGCGCCGGCTGTACACGGCAGGTTCAAACAAGGGCATGCTCGATCCGTTCTCGCCGCAGGTGCCGCGTCAGAAAGCCTATGCGGAGTCGATGCTCAAGGAAATTCACCAACAGTTCATCAACGTGGTGAAGGAAGGGCGCGGCGATCGGCTCAAGGACGATCCGGAACTGTTTTCGGGATTGTTCTGGTCCGGCGAACGGGCCGTCGAACTGGGCTTGGCCGATGGTCTGGGTAGCGCGGACTACGTAGCGCGCGATGTGCTCAAAGCCGAGGACATCGTTGACTACACGGTCAAGGAAAACGTTGCAGAACGTGTGGCCAAGCGGTTTGGTGCGGCAATGGGTTCGGCAGCGATGAAGGTGATGCTCCTGAATTCGTCCGCGCCGTCGGTACGGTAAGTGGGCAAGCCCTCCCCGGCAATTGGGGAGGGCGGTGAGAGTGCGGACTTACTGCGCCAGCAGCGAGAAGATCGCGGGCCGTTTGTGCAGCGACAGGCGCTCGGGTCGCCAGGCCGAGATCGGCAGCGTGACGATGGCTTCCGTTGGCAAGGTCAGGTCCACGGCGATCGACAGCAATGTCGTGCCCGCGCAATGCTGGCGCAGCGCATCGAGTAGCGCGCCGTTCCGGTAGGGCGTTTCGATCCACACCTGTGTCTGACGTGCCTTGCGCGAGTGATGTTCGAGTTCGCGCAGCTTCTTGATGCGCTCGCCAGCGTCCACCGGCAGATAGCCGTTGAATGCGAAGCTCTGGCCATTGAGTCCGGAGGCCATGACTGCGAGCAATATCGAGCTTGGCCCAACCAGGGGCCGCACCGTGACGCCAACCGTGTGGGCCAGCCGGACGAGGTCCGCACCGGGATCGGCCACGGCCGGCACGCCCGCTTCGGACAGCAAGCCGCCATCGCGGCCGTCTGCAATCGGATCGAGCAACGCGGCCAGTTCCTTTGCCTTCGTATTGACGTTGAGTTCGCGAATCTCGATCTGCTGGATTGGATGCGTCAGCGGGCTGGTCTCGCCCAGTTTCTTCAGGAACGCGCGCGCGGTTTTGGCATTTTCTGCGACAAGGTAGTCCAGCCGTGTGGCGACTTGCTGGACGCCCACCGGAATGACATCGGCCAGGGGGTCGGCTTCGTCGCGCTTGCCCAGCGTATTGGGAATCAGATATAGCGTGCCGGCCATTGCTCAGGCTCCAAAGAAGGGGTATCGGGTCTGGCGCAGCATGCCGGTCAGCGCGATCAGCGGCAGGCCAATCAACGCCGTGGGGTCATCGGATTCCACGCGGGACAGCAACGCGATGCCTAGCCCTTCGGCCTTGGCGCTACCGGCGCAATCGTAGGGCGTCTCGATGCGCAGGTAGGCATCGAGTTCGGCGTCGGAGAGATCGCGGAACGTGGCGCGGGTTTGTACATCGGCCAGTTGTGCCACGCCGCTGCGGCTATCCAGCAGGCACAGCGCCGAATGGAACGTCACGGTGCGGCCGCGCATCAGTTGGAGTTGCGCCAGCGCATTCTCATGGTTGCCGGGCTTGCCGATCTGCATGTCGTCGAGCGTGCAGACCTGATCCGAGCCAATGACCAAGGCGCCGGGATGGCGCGCGGCAATGGCCTCGGCTTTCAGTCGTGACAGCCGGAGCGCCGTGGCTTCCGGTCGCTCGCCGGCCAGTGGTGCTTCGTCAATATCGGGCGTGGCGGTCTGAAAAGGTATGCGCAGGCGCGCCAGCAACTCCCGGCGGTATGGGGAACTGGAGCCAAGGATCAGCGTAGGTAAATTGTCGGAGGACATGTCAGGCCAGGCTCAGGTCGGTTTCGTTTTGTATACTTTGACGGGTTGGCTGTTTACGCCGTATAATCGCGCGTTTGGCTGCACAGGCGCATTCGTTATCGAGCATTCTCGATAACCGCTGCCGGCGAGTTGTGGCAAACAAGGCATTTTCCCAATTCCGTCTGTATGAGTCAGCCGACCCAGCCTGCGGCGTCCGCCGCGGCCTTCGATTTGCATGAAACCGATCTCTTCGCCTTTTGCCGCAAGGGTGGCAACGTGGTGGGAGACTTGGCTGTGCGCGATTTGCCGCGCATCTTAGCCGAGACGGCTGCCGATGCGCCAGCGTCGGCCCGGGACGAAACGTTCCGGTACACGCTGACTGGGTTTGCGAAGGATGAGGCGGCAGAGCCGGGCATGGCGGCTACGCAGCGGCTGTACGTCGACGTGACGGTAAGCGGACGTGTGTGGCTGGATTGCCAGCGATGCCTGCAGGTGTACGCCGAACCGGTGGCCACGGACATGCGGTTCGAGGTCGTGTCCACCGAGGAAGCGGCGGAAGAGGCATCGATGGATGATGATGAGGTCGATGTCATTGTCGGCTCGAAGAAATTCTCGGTGCTTGAACTATTGGAAGACGAGGTGCTGCTGGCATTGCCGACAGCCCCCAAGCATGTGACCTGTCCGACCGTTCACGACTCGCTCGTGACCGGCGCGGACGGTGAGGTGGAGCCTGAGGCGCCACCAGAAGAAAAGCGGCCATCGCCCTTTGCGGCGCTGGCTGGCCTGAAGACGAAGCACTGATGCCGCATGGTGCGGCCGGAAGTTCGTTTTCACGGTAGCAGGTCAAGCACCCAGCCGGGCCCCGGCTACGCCTTGCGCAGGGTGCGTGTGTTAATATCGCAAAATTCTCGAAGGAGTCATCATGGCTGTTCAACAGAACAAGAAGTCGCCGTCCAAGCGCGGCATGCATCGTTCGCACGACCACCTGTCGGTCGCACCGCTGGCCGTCGAGCCGACCACCGGCGAAACGCACCTGCGTCACCACGTGAGCCCGAACGGCTACTATCGTGGTCGCAAGGTCATCAAGACCAAGAACGACTGACCAGGTCGTCAGGCGTGACCCTGTGTCTCGCTCGCGCACGTTGTCAGGTGTAAGACAGGAAAGCGGCAAGCTCGTTGCCGCTTTTTTGTTGGGCGCTCGGCGCTCGCACGACGGCGTATCCGCGCGTCCGGCTGCTTGTGTTCCCGACCGATGCGGCGGGTGCCGACGCGCTTTCCGTATCAGGAAACAATGACGATCAAGCTCGCTATCGACTGCATGGGCGGCGATCACGGAGTGTCCGTGACGGTGCCGGCGGCGATCAGTTTTCTATCCAGTCACGACGATGCCGAAATGATCCTGGTCGGCCTGCCCGACGCTATCGGTGCGCAGCTCAAGAAGCTGAACGCTGTGGATCATCCGCGAGTCACCATCGTCCCGGCTACCGAGATCATCACCATGGATGATCCGGTGGAGGTGGCGCTGCGCAAGAAGAGAGACTCTTCGATGCGCGTGGCCGTGACGCAAGTCAAGGAAGGCACCGCAGGCGCCTGCATCTCGGCCGGCAATACCGGCGCGCTGATGGCGGTCTCGCGCTATGTGCTGAAAACGCTCGAAGGCATCGAGCGGCCGGCCATCGCCACCACGATTCCGAACGAACAAGGCTGGGGTACCACGGTGCTGGACCTTGGCGCCAATGCCGATTGCGAGCCGGAGCATTTGCTGCAGTTCGCCCGGATGGCCGAGGCCATGGTGTCCGTGGTGGACCACAAGGACCATCCGACCGTGGGGCTGCTCAATATCGGCGAGGAAGTGATCAAGGGCAACGAGGTGGTCAAGGCTGCCGGCGAACTGCTGCGCGCTTCCGAACTGAATTTCTATGGCAACGTGGAAGGCAACGACATCTTCAAGGGCACGACCGATATCGTGGTCTGCGACGGGTTTGTCGGCAACGTGGCGCTCAAGAGTACCGAGGGCCTGGCCAAGATGATCGGCAGCATGATCAAGGAAGAATTCACGCGGTCGTGGTTCACCAAGTTGCTGGCAGGTGTGGCGATGCCCGTGCTGTCGCGGCTGGCGCGTCGCCTGGATCCCGCCCGCTACAACGGCGCTTCGCTGTTGGGCCTGCGCGGGCTGGTGATCAAGAGCCACGGTTCCGCCGATGCCCATTCCTTTGAGTGGGCTATCAAACGCGGGTATGATGCCGCCAGAAATGGCGTCATCGAACGCATAGCGAAGGCTTTCGCCAACAAGTCCGGTGCCTCAGGCGCCGCGGCGGGCGGGCCAGAGAACGACGCACCGGACCCACATTCCGATACACGTGCCGCCTGAAGCCGATCGGCCGCTGCGGGCAGGCGGCCGGGCACCACGATCCGACACTCTCATGACCAAGTACGCAAAAATCATCGGTACGGGGAGCTATCTGCCCCCGCGGCGCGTGACGAATCACGAGCTGGCTGTGCAGCTGGCCGAAAAGGGTATTGAAACGAGCGACGAGTGGATCGTCTCGCGCAGCGGCATCTCGGCACGCCATTGGGCCGAGACCGACGTTACGTCGAGTGACCTGGCTGTCAAAGCGGCTGAGCAGGCGATTGCTGCGGCCGGTATCGACCGCCAGGATATCGACCTGATCATCGTCGCCACGTCGACACCCGATTTCGTGTTCCCCAGCACCGCCTGCCTCGTGCAGCAGAAGCTCGGCATCACGAACCATTGCGCGGCGTTCGACCTGCAGGCTGTGTGCTCGGGCTTTGTCTATGCCATGTCGACGGCGGACAAGTTCATCCGCAGCGGCTCGCACAAGAACGTGCTGGTGATCGGTTCGGAAGTATTCTCGCGCATCCTCGATTTCAACGATCGCACCACCTGCGTGTTGTTCGGTGACGGTGCAGGCGCAGTGGTACTCTCGGCGTCCGACGAACCGGGGATCCTGTCGTCGGCCATGCATTCGGACGGCAGTCATGTGGATATTCTCTGCGTGCCGGGCAATGTGTCGGGTGGCGCGATTGCAGGCAATGCCTTCCTGCACATGGATGGTCAGGCTGTGTTCAAGCTGGCCGTGACGGTGCTGGACAAGGTGGCACGCGAAGCCATCGCGGCCGCCGAGCTGCAAGCCGACGATATCGACTGGCTGGTGCCGCACCAGGCCAATATCCGCATCATGCAGGGCACGGCCAGGAAGCTCGGGCTGCCGGCCGAACGCATGGTGTCCACGGTGCAGGAGCACGGCAACACGTCGGCGGCTTCGATTCCGCTGGCGCTCGATGTGGCTGTCCGCGATGGCCGTATCAAGCCGGGACAGACCGTGCTGCTGGAAGGCGTCGGTGGCGGTTTCACCTGGGGCGCGGTACTGCTGCGCATGTAATATGCGGCCGGCATGATGTTCCAGGTGAACGATGTGCCGCCCCGACAAGATGAATAGCTAGGACTGGATCCCGATGAAATTCGCATTCGTATTCCCCGGCCAGGGTTCGCAGGCAGTTGGCATGCTGAACGCGTTCGCAGACAACGCCGTGGTGCGCGCCACGCTCGAGGAAGCTTCCACCGCGCTGGGCCAGGATATCGGCAAGCTGATCGCCGAAGGTCCGGCCGAAGAACTGAACCTGACGACGAACACACAGCCGGTGATGCTGACCGCCGCCGTGGCCGTGTACCGGGCCTGGCTGGATGCGGGCGGTGCCGTGCCGGCGCTGGTTGCAGGCCACAGCCTGGGTGAATATTCGGCCCTGGTTGCTGCAGGTGTCATTCCGTTTGCAGACGCCGTGCCGCTGGTCCGTTTCCGCGCACAGGCCATGCAAGAAGCCGTGCCGGTGGGCGAGGGCGGCATGGCCGCGATTCTCGGTCTCTCCGACGATGATGTCCGTGCTGCATGCGCAGAAGCTGCAGCCGCAGGTGCCGGCGTAGTGGAAGCCGTGAACTTCAACGCGCCGTCCCAGGTGGTGATCGCCGGGCACAAGGGAGCCGTCGAAAAGGCTTGCGAGATTGCCAAGAGCAAGGGCGCCAAGCGCGCACTGCCACTGCCGGTCTCTGCGCCGTTCCACTCGTCGCTGCTCAAGCCGGCTTCCGATCGCCTTCGCGAACGCATGGCTGGCCTGACATTCGCCACCCCGTCGATTCCGCTCGTGAACAACGTCGATGTTGCCATCGTCAACGATCCGGCACAGATCAAGGATGCGCTGGTCCGCCAGGCGGCCGCGCCGGTGCGCTGGGTCGAGTGCGTGCAGAAGTTCGCTGCCGAAGGTGTGACGCACGTCATCGAATGTGGCCCGGGTAAAGTGCTGGCAGGTATGACCAAGCGCATCGACAGCACCCTTGTTGGTGGTGCAATCTTCGATCCGGCGTCGCTGCAGGAAACGCTGTCGCTGTTGAAGTAAGAACAAGGAACGGACGCAACATGAGCAAGACTCTGGAAAATCAGGTCGCGCTGGTGACCGGTGCATCGCGCGGCATTGGCCGGGCGATCGCGCTCGAACTCGCACGTCAGGGTGCAACGGTGATCGGTACGGCCACGAGTGAATCGGGTGCTACTGCCATTGGCGAATACCTGGCGGCCGATGGCCTGAAAGGCCGTGGCGTGGTGCTGAACGTCAACGACGCCGCGCGTTGTGACGCGGTGATCGAAGAGATTGTGAAGACGCATGGCGGCCTGGCGGTACTGGTGAACAACGCCGGTATTACGCAGGACCAACTGGCCATGCGCATGAAGGACGACGACTGGACGGCGGTTATCGATACGAACCTGACGGCGGTGTTCCGTCTGGCCCGTGCCGTGCTGCGTCCGATGATGAAGGCCCGCGGTGGCCGCATCATCAACATCACGTCGGTGGTGGGCTCGACGGGCAACCCGGGCCAGATGAACTACGCGGCCTCAAAGGCTGGCGTCGAAGGCATGACGCGTGCGCTGGCCGCCGAGATTGGCAGCCGGAATATCACCGTCAATTGCGTGGCGCCTGGTTTCATCGATACCGACATGACTAAGGTATTGTCGGAAGAGCAGCATGCGGCACTGAAAACCCGCATTCCGCTGGGCCGACTTGGACAGCCGGAAGACATCGCGAATGCGGTGGCCTTCCTGGCAGGTCCGCAGGCCGCCTATGTCACGGGCACTACGCTGCACGTGAATGGCGGCATGTATATGAATTGATTGCGGAATCCGGTCCGGTTTCGAGGGAGAAGCCGAAAGAAGCCGGCCAAAGCTGTCGTTTTTCAAACCAATCGGGCGCGAATCTTGCAAAGCTAGTCAGGCAGATTTTTTGCGGTACAAACCTGCTAAAATGCGCCCACTTTTTGTCGAACTTCCCTGGAGGGTTACATGGACAATATCGAACAACGCGTCAAGAAAATCGTGGCTGAACAGCTTGGCGTGGCCGAGGCAGATATCAAGAACGAATCGTCGTTCGTGAATGACCTCGGTGCAGACTCGCTGGACACGGTTGAACTCGTGATGGCGTTGGAAGATGAATTCGGCATGGAAATTCCTGATGAGGAAGCCGAAAAGATCACGACCGTGCAACAAGCTATCGACTACGCTACCGCGCACGTCAAGGCTTAAGCCGTCGTCATCGAATTCCGAGCCACAGAAGGCGCACGGGCGGGGCCGTTACGGTCCTGTCGTGATGTTTTCTGTGGCTTTCGTCTGTTTGAAGAAGTTGAGCTGTAAAAGATCCCCAGCCAGATGGAGCCGCGCGAGATGCCAGTCATCCTAACGGCAGGTTTGGCCAGATCCTGAGTCATTGCAGTTCCGCTTCACACACTCGTGGGAAAACATAGTGAGCCGTCGTCGCGTCGTCGTCACTGGGCTTGGCCTTGTGTCTCCGGTCGGAAACACGGTTGCCGAAGGCTGGGCTAACCTGGTTGCCGGCAAGTCCGGCATTGCCACCATTACCAAATTCGATCACTCCGCTCTGGCAGTTCATTTTGCCGGCGAAGTGAAGGGCTTTAACGCCGAGGACTATATCCCGGCGAAGGAAGCCCGCCACATGGATACGTTTATCCATTTCGGCATTGCAGCCGGGTCTCAGGCGCTGAAGGATAGCGGCCTGGAGATTACTGAAGAGAATGCGGACCGTATCGGCGTGCTCGTCGGTTCGGGTATCGGCGGCCTGCCGATGATCGAGGAAACACAGATCGAGCTGTCGAACCGTGGTCCGCGCCGTATTTCGCCGTTCTTCGTGCCGGGCTCGATCATCAACATGATTTCGGGCCATCTGTCGATCATCCACGGCATGAAGGGACCGAACCTTGCCGCCGTGACGGCCTGCACGACTGGCCTGCACAGCATCGGACTGGCTGCGCGCCTGATCCAGGCTGGCGACGCCGATGCCATGCTTGCTGGTGGTGCGGAGTCGACCGTGTCGCCGCTCGGTATCGGCGGTTTCGCCGCTGCGCGTGCACTATCGACGCGTAACGACGATCCGGCCACGGCTTCGCGTCCGTGGGACAAGGATCGCGACGGCTTTGTGCTGGGCGAAGGCGCCGGCGTGATGATGCTCGAGGAGTACGAATCGGCCAAGGCACGTGGCGCCCGCATCTACGCTGAACTCGTTGGCTTCGGCATGAGTGGCGATGCGTTCCACATGACGGCGCCGAGCACCGACGGCCCGCGCCGTTGCATGGCAGCTGCCATCAAGAATGCCGCTATCAACGTCGACGAGGTGAACTACCTCAATGCACACGGTACGTCGACGCCGCTGGGCGACAAGAACGAAAGCGAAGCCATCAAGCTCGCCTTTGGCGATCATGCCTACAAGATGGTTGTCAATTCGACCAAGTCGATGACGGGCCACTTGCTGGGTGGCGCTGGTGGGCTGGAGTCGGTCTTCACGGTGCTGGCGATCCACAATCAGGTTTCGCCGCCGACGATCAACATCTTCAATCAGGATCCCGAGTGCGACCTGGACTACGTGGCCAACACGGCGCGTGATATGAAGATCGACGTCGCAGTGAAGAACAACTTCGGCTTCGGCGGCACCAACGGCACGCTCGTGTTCCGCCGCATCTGATCCGTCGCGACGACATTGCCAGAGCACCGGGGCTTTCCGCAGGGATTCGCCCCGGTTTCTCTTTGCGGCGGTGCGATGGCAGCGTTGATCGGGTTGCACGCGGTGCAACCGGGTTGGAATGCGCGGGAACCAATTTGCGTAGTTGCGGTCACAGAATGCGCTCTGCGATACCCGCGCATGGACCGATCGTAGGTAAAATACAACGCTTGTCGTTACGACGAAACCAAGAGATACACTGCAGCAGGTGAACCATTCGTGAGCGAACGCGAAGCCGATCAGCTTCTTGTTGAACGCGTCCAGCAGGGCGACAAACGGGCCTTTGAATTGCTGGTGGTGAAGTACCACCGCAAGATCATTCGCCTGATTTCGCGCCTTGTCCGTGACCCCGCCGAGGTGGAGGATGTGGCGCAGGATGCCTTTATCAAGGCGTACCGCGCCTTGCCCCAGTTCCGGGGGGAATCCGCCTTCTACACATGGCTGTACCGTATCGCGGTCAACACTGCAAAGAACTACCTGGCCACCCAGGGACGACGCCCCGAAGCGTCCAGCGACATCGATGCCGAAGAGGCTGAAACTTTTGCGGACGGTGAGCAACTAAGGGATATCAATACGCCGGAGTCCATGCTCCATACGCGCCAGGTTGCCGATACGGTGAACCGCGCAATGGAAGCGCTGCCGGAAGAATTACGCACTGCCATCACGCTGCGCGAAATCGAAGGTCTCAGCTATGAGGAGATCGCGGAGGCGATGGGGTGCCCGATCGGGACGGTGCGCTCGCGGATTTTCCGGGCGCGCGAAGCGATCGCAGATAAATTGCGGCCCCTGCTGGGAACGGCGGAGGGCAAGCGGTGGTAGTGAGAATGTCGTGCAGCCAGCGTTGCAGCCTATTCCTGCATCGATAAACGACAGCAGTAGTGACGGGATTTATCGGTGTTCAATGGAATTTCTTGGGGTTGGAAATGGGTCAGGCTCATAAGCAGTCGGTTCATGTAGTGGAAGCAGCGGAGCAGGTCTCCGTCCTGATGGATGGCGAACTCGGTGCGCATGAAGTCGATGCGGCGCTGGGCATTGCCAAGGGCGAAGCCGGCATGGCCGACTGGTCAATGTACCAGTTGATCGGTGATACGCTGCGTTCCGAGGATCTGGCGCACGCCGGGTCCACTGGTGACTTTCTCTCGCGTTTCTCCGCCCAGCTCGAAGCCGAGCCGCACGTGTTGGTGCCGGCGGTTGCCGCTGCAGGGCGACACCGCATGCTGGTGCGTCCGTCGTGGGTGCGCCGTGTCGTGCCGGGCACGGCAATCGCCGCGGCTGTGGCGGCCGTCAGCTGGGTTGTCGTACCGCAAATGCGTGGCACGACCGACGGCGGTGCGCCGGATGCCATCGTGGCCCGCGTCGACCAGCAGCCTGGTGCAACCGTGAAGGCGGGCGCACCTGCCGTCAATGCAGGCGGGATCGTCACCGTGTCTGCAGACAGCGCCCAGATGATTCGCGATCCGCGCCTTGATGAGTACCTGCGCGCGCACCGCACGTCCGTGGCAACCGATGCCTTTGTGCCGACCATGCGCACAGTGGCCAACGGTGCCAATTTCTCCCAGGATAATTCGCAGGAATAATGCCGGACATGCAGAAAGGACGGTCGTCCGCCAACGCAGCGGGCGTGCGCGGAAAGAGGGGCCTGAGCAGGTCCTTTTTTCTGGCCCTGTGCCTGACCGCTGCCGCCGCAACGGCGCAGCCGTCTGAAAATACGTTGAACCGGCGCGATGCCACCGCGTGGCTGAACAAGATTCACCGCGCGGCGCAGCGTGAGAATTATGTCGGCACGCTGATCTACCAACGCGGTAGCGTCATGCATGCTTCGCGCATCCAGCATTACAGCGATCTCACGAATAACGAATACGAGCGGCTGGAAACGCTGGATGGCAAGCCGCGCGAGGTGCTGCGACAGAACGATGTCGTACACAGCCTGATTCCCGAGGCCAAGCTGGTAGTCATCGAGAAGCAGGAAGCCAAGGATCGCTTCCCTGCGTTGCTGGCCACGACCAAGAGCGATGTGCTCGATCTCTACGACATGCGCAAGCTCGCGGCCGAGCGTGTGGCTGGCGTTGAGTGCGAAGTGTTCGCGCTGGAGCCGCATGACACGGCGCGTTACGCCGTACGGCTGTGGGCCGACAAGAACTCGGGTCTTCTGATGCGTGCCCAGACGCTGGGCGAGGGTGGCAAGGTGCTCGAGCAGGTTGCCTTCTCGCAGGTGGACATTGGTGTGCCGTCCGACAAGCAGCGGATTCTTGGTGCCATCAAGGGCGCCAGCTCCTGGAATCGCTACGAGGTCACCTACCAGCCGGCCAATATCGCCGACGAGGGGTGGTCGATCAACACCCCACTCAAGGGCTTCCAGAAGATTCGCGAAGTTCGTCGTCCGCTGGGAGAGTTGCGTGCGCCGACGCCGGGCAGCAAGTCCGGTGCGATGTTCGAGGTGTTGCAGGTGGTCTATAGCGACGGCCTCACCGGCCTGTCCGTTTTCATCGAACCCGTTTCGGAACAGCGCGCGCGTCGTGAAGGTGTGGCGTCCCTGGGTGCCACGCAAGTCGTGGTGCGGCGGGTGAATGATTTCTGGGTAACTGTGGTGGGAGAGGTGCCCGCCGCGACGGTGAAGCAATTCGCGGCCGGCGTGGAGTATCGCCCGCCCAAGGTACACTGACCAGAATCTGGCTTGGCTGCGAAGGGCAACGCACTCTTCGCCGGCCTGCCAGGCAGCAGGGCTCGCAGGCACTTCCGCGTGAAGTCTCCTCGCGACGCAACCGTTTCTCGCTGATTTTCCCGGGAGTTCGTTTCATGATTTCCAGATCCCCAGCTGTGGCGCGGGCCATGGTCATGTGCGCCATGCTTGCGCTCGGACCAGCCATTTCCGAGGTCGGGCACGCGCAGGCGGCAGCCTCGAACTACAACCTGCCTGATTTCACGGACCTGGTGGAAAAGGCGAGTCCCGCCGTGGTCAATATCCGCACGACCGAGCGCGTGCGCTCGCGCGGCGGCAATACCCCGGAAGATGATGAGATGGCGGAGTTCTTCCGCCGCTTCTTTGGCGTACCGATGCCAGGCGCGCCGACGCCGCCGCGTCGTGGCCAGCCGCCCCAGGGGCAGGGCGAAGAGCAAAGCCGTGGCGTGGGGTCCGGGTTTATCACGAGCCAGGATGGCTACGTGATGACCAACGCCCACGTGGTGGCAGACGCCGAGACCATCTATGTCACGCTGCCGGACAAGCGCGAATTCAAGGCCAAGCTGATCGGTTCCGACAAGCGTACTGACGTTGCCCTGCTGAAGATCGAAGCAACGGGATTGCCGCGGCTGACGCTCGGCGACTCCGACAAGATTCGGCCAGGTGAGTGGGTACTCGCCATTGGTTCGCCGTTTGGGCTGGATAACAGCGTGACTGCCGGCATCGTGTCGGCCAAGGGCCGTGATACGGGCGACTATCTGCCGTTCATCCAGACCGATGTCGCAGTGAACCCCGGCAACTCGGGCGGTCCGCTGATCAACCTGCGCGGCGAAGTCATCGGCATCAATTCGCAGATCTACAGCCGCAGCGGTGGCTACATGGGCATTTCCTTCGCGATTCCGATTGACGAGGCCCTGCGCGTGACCGAGCAACTCAAGGTCAGTGGCAAGGTGACACGTGGCCGGATCGCCGTGGCGATCGGCGACGTGACCAAGGAAGTGGCGGATTCGCTGGGCCTGGGGCGGGCGCGTGGCGCGCTTGTCGGCAGTGTCGAGCCGGGTGGGCCTGCCGAGAAGGCGGGCATTGAAGCCGGTGACATCATCCTGAAGTTCAACGGCCGCGATATCGAAAAGGCTTCGGATCTCCCGCGCATGGTCGGCGATACCAAGCCCGGGACGCGGGTGCCGCTGCAGGTATGGCGCAAGGGCCAGACGCGCGACGTGCAGATCACGGTGACCGAACTCGAGCCCGATGCCGCGCGAACTGCGGCGCGCAAAGGGGACAAGCGTGGCAATAGCGCCGAGGAGCAGCAGTCGGCAAGGCCGAATGCTCTCGGCTTGATCGTCAATGACATTGCCGAAACCCGTCTGCGCGAGTTGAAGATCAAGGGCGGTGTCGAAGTGGAATCCGCGGACGGTCCTGCTGCCCGTGCCGGAATTCGTCCGGGCGACATCATCTTGCGGCTCGGCGATGCCGATGTAGCGAATACCCGCCAGTTCAACGACATGGTCAAGAACCTGGACAAGAACAAGATGGCGGCGGTGTTCGTACGTCGGGGAGATGCCACCCAGGTGCTGACGTTGCGTCCGAGCCAGACTCGCTGATCGCCTGGACGTTTCCCTCAGTGCCAGGATGCGCCGGACCTCCGTCCGGCGCATCTCGTTCCGATAGGTGCTTCACCCGGCACGTCCACGTTACGGTGGACGCGCGCGGGGTGATCATTTCGTGCGCCGGAAGTCCTTGAAAATACGGTAAAATCGCGGATTGGCGCAATTCCTGCGCTCCACCTTCCTGCCGCGCCCGCCGTCCTCCGTGACACCGCCGGGCACCGCCTGCGTTTCCCAGAAGACTAGATGGACCATATTCGTAATTTCTCGATCATCGCCCACATCGACCACGGCAAATCCACGCTGGCCGATCGGATCATTCAGCGCTGTGGGGGGCTGTCGGATCGGGAGATGGAAGCACAGGTGCTCGACTCGATGGATATCGAGAAGGAGCGCGGCATCACGATCAAGGCACAGACCGCGGCGTTGAGCTACAAGGCGCGCGATGGCAAGGTCTACAACCTGAACCTGATCGACACCCCGGGACACGTGGACTTCAGCTACGAAGTCAGCCGTTCTCTGTCGGCGTGCGAAGGCGCGCTGCTGGTGGTGGACGCGTCGCAGGGCGTGGAAGCCCAGACCGTCGCCAATTGCTACACGGCCATCGAACTGGGCGTGGAAGTGGTGCCCGTGCTCAACAAGATCGACCTGCCGTCGGCGGACCCCGATAACGCGAAGCAGGAAATCGAGGATGTCATCGGCATCGATGCCAGCGAGGCTACGCTGTGCTCGGCCAAGACTGGGCTCGGCGTGGAAGACGTGATCGAGGCGATGATTGCGCAGGTGCCGCCGCCCAAGGGCGATCCGGCTGCACCGCTCCAGGCGTTGATTATCGACTCGTGGTTCGACAACTACGTGGGTGTCGTGATGCTTGTGCGCGTGGTCAACGGCACGCTGCGTCCCAAGGACAAGATCCTGCTGATGGCAACCGGCGCACAACACCTGACCGAACAGGTGGGCGTGTTCTCGCCGAAGTCTGTCCAGCGTGACGAACTGACCGCCGGCCAGGTGGGCTTTGTCATTGCCGGCATCAAGGAACTGAAGGCCGCCAAGGTCGGTGACACGATCACCACGCTGGCACGCCGCGCGGAGGCGCCGCTGCCCGGTTTCAAGGAAGTGAAACCGCAGGTGTTCGCCGGTCTTTATCCGGTGGAAGCGAACCAGTACGAGGCGCTGCGCGAATCGCTGGAAAAGCTGCGATTGAACGATGCCTCGTTGATGTTCGAGCCGGAAGTTTCGCAGGCACTCGGTTTCGGGTTCCGCTGCGGCTTCCTTGGCCTGCTGCACATGGAAATCGTGCAGGAGCGCCTGGAGCGCGAATTCGACATGGACCTGATTACAACCGCGCCAACCGTGGTTTATCAGGTGCAGATGCGCGATGGTTCGGTGGTGACCGTCGAGAATCCGGCCAAGATGCCGGATACGACCCGGATCGACGCCATCCTCGAGCCGATCGTGACGGTGAATCTGTACATGCCACAGGAATATGTGGGCTCTGTGATCACGCTGTGTACGCAGAAGCGTGGCTCGCAGATCAACATGAGCTACCACGGCAAACAGGTGCAACTGACGTACGAAATTCCGATGGCGGAAATCGTGCTCGATTTCTTCGATCGCTTGAAGTCGGTGTCGCGCGGGTATGCGTCGATGGACTACGAGTTCAAGGAATACCGCCCGTCCGACGTGGTCAAGGTGGATATCCTGATCAACGGCGACAAGGTCGATGCGCTGTCCGTGATCGTCCACCGTTCGAATTCGCAATATCGCGGTCGCGAGGTCGCGGCCAAGATGCGAGAGATCATTCCGCGGCAAATGTACGACGTGGCCATTCAGGCGGCCATCGGCGTGAATATCATCGCCCGTGAAAACGTGAAGGCACTGCGCAAGAACGTGCTGGCCAAGTGCTACGGCGGCGATATTTCGCGTAAGAAGAAGCTGCTGGAAAAGCAGAAGGCCGGCAAGAAGCGCATGAAGCAGGTGGGGACTGTGGAAATCCCGCAGGAGGCTTTCCTGGCCATTCTGCAGGTGGACGATAAATAAGCGCGCGTTTCCGGCGAATACAACAACACGACATCACTCCGAGCCGTCATGAATTTTGCACTGATCCTTTTTGTGCTGGTGGTCATTACGGGCATTGCCTGGGTTGCCGACAAGCTGGTATTCGAACGTCAACGCCGCAGCACGGCCCAACTGGCGCTCGCGGAGTTCGATGCGCAGCGGCAGTTGCAGGCGGCAACGGGCAGCCCGGAGATTGATCGGTCGCGTGCCAAGCTTGCCGAAGAGAAGCTGCGGCAGCCGTGGTGGCTCGAATATTCGGCCAGTTTCTTTCCGGTCATCCTGGCAGTGTTCGTGCTGCGCTCGTTCGTGGTGGAGCCGTTCAAGATTCCGTCCGGCTCGATGATTCCCACGCTGTTGATCGGTGACTTCATCCTGGTCAACAAGTACAACTACGGCATTCGTCTGCCCGTGGTGAACAAGAAGGTCATTGACATTGGCGAACCGCAGCGCGGCGACGTGATGGTGTTCCGTTATCCGAAAGATGAGTCGCTCGACTACATCAAGCGTGTGATCGGCGTGCCGGGCGACGTGGTGCGTTACGAGAACAAGAAGCTCACGATCAACGGCAAGCCAGCGGAGTACACGCAGTTGCCCGATTATCTCGACGAGGAGCGGTTGTCATATTCCAGGCACTTCCTCGAGACGCTGCCAGGCGGCGTCCAGCACGGGATTCTTAACGATGCTGACCGGCCCGCGTTTATCGCTGGCGCCGATCCGGATTTTCCGTTCCGCGATAACTGCACTTACAATCAGCTGGGGCTGACCTGCAAGGTGCCGGAAGGCCACTATTTCGTCATGGGGGACAACCGTGACAACAGCCTGGATTCCCGGTATTGGGGATTCGTGCCTGACAAGAACATCGTCGGCCGCGCATTCATGATCTGGATGAATCTGGGCAATTTCGGGCGCGTGGGGTCGTTCAAGTAAGTCCTGGCAGTCTCACGCAGCGCAAAACACTCAAAAACGAGGGCAGCGCAGATGGGTCAAGAAATTTGGTTTCGGGGAAGCCGGGGTTGTGCCCGTGCTGGCGTGACGAAAAAATCACGTGGCTTTTCGATGGGATCGCTGCTGGTGATTCTCCTCCTCATCATCGCGGTGGCAATCCCCGCGCTGAAGTCGATACCCAGCGTGATGGAATATTTTTCGGTCAAGCGTGCGGTGAATTACGCACGGGACAATTCCAGCAACCGCAAGGAACTGGCCGCGAGCTTCGACAAGCAAGCCTCGATCGACGATATCCGGTCGATCCATGGTGAAGATCTGGATATTACGGAAGACGATACCGGGCGGATTCGCTCGATTGGATTCGAGTACCGGACCGAGGTGAAAATCTACGGTCCATTAAGCTTTTTGATTACCTATTCGGGAACGCAGTAACGACATGACCTTCGACGCCTTGCAGCAACGTCTCGGCTACCGATTCAGCAAGCCCGAATTGCTGCAGCAGGCGCTCACGCATCGCAGCCATAGCGCCAATCACAACGAGCGCCTGGAGTTCCTGGGCGATTCGGTGCTGAATTGCGCCGTGGCCGACATGCTGTACGGCATGTTCGGCAAGTTGGACGAAGGCGATCTGTCGCGCGTGCGGGCCAACTTGGTCAAGCAACAGGCGCTCTACGAGATTGCGCAGATGCTCCAACTCTCAGAGGTGCTGCGTCTGGGCGAGGGTGAGTTGAAGAGCGGCGGTTTCCGCCGCCCATCGATTCTCGCCGATGCGCTTGAGGCGATTGTCGGTGCGGTGTTCCTGGACGCGGGATTCGATGCCGCCCGCGCATTGATCCGCAAGTTGTATATCCCGATTCTGGAGCAGGTGGATCCGCGCACACTGGGCAAGGACGCCAAGACGCTGCTCCAGGAGTACCTGCAGGGCCACAAGATCGCCCTGCCGCAGTACAACGTCATCGCCACGCACGGTGCGGCTCACAGCCAGCAATTTGAAGTCGAGTGCATCGTGCCTAAACTGGAGGTGCGCGTGTTTGGCACCGGCGCCTCGCGGCGTGCGGCCGAACAGGCGGCGGCCAAGCTGGCGCTGGACGAAGTCCAGAAGCTCGTGCCCCAGTTGCTCAAGCGCAGCCGCGCCGAGCGTACGGGCAAGACACGCAAGCAGCCGGTGCCCCCGGATCCCCAGTTGTCTCTCAGGTTGAAGGAATGACCGATTCTCTCCCTCCGTCGCAGCAAGCGGCGGACACTTCCGGTGCCCCGGCATTTCGTTGCGGCACCGTGGCCATCGTTGGCCGTCCCAATGTCGGCAAGTCCACGCTGATGAATGCGCTGGTCGGCCAGAAAGTCAGTATCACGTCGCGCAAGGCGCAGACAACGCGCCATCGGATAGTGGGTATCCAGACCACGGACGACGCACAGTTCGTGTTTGTTGATACGCCAGGTTTTCAGACTCGCCATGCCAGCGCGCTGAACCGCACGCTCAATCGTGCTGTTACGTCGACGCTCTCGTCGGTGGATCTGGTGCTGTTCGTTGTGGAAGCCGGGTATTTCGGCGCCGATGATGAAAAGGTGCTGTCGCTGCTGCCGAAGAACACGCCGGTGCTGCTGGTGTGCAACAAGCTCGATCGGATCGGCGAAGGCCGCACCGAAGTGATGATGCCGTTCCTGGAGCAGATGGGGCAGCGCTTCCCGTTCACGGAAGTGGTGCCGATGTCGGCCAAGACACACGATCACATCGAGCGCTTGCTGGCCATCATCCGTCCTTATCTGCTCGAAGGCGAGCCGATGTACGACGTGGATGCCATGACCGACCGGAGCGAGCGCTTCCTGGCATCGGAAATCATCCGCGAGAAGGTGTTCCGCTGGACGGGCGACGAACTCCCTTACACAAGCACGGTGATCATCGACAAGTTCGAGACCGAAGGGCGCCTGCGTCGGATTTTCGCGACGATCCTTGTCGAGCGCGACGCGCACAAGGCCATGATCATCGGTAACAAGGGTGCCAAGCTCAAGCAGATCTCCACCGAGGCACGCCTTGACATGGAAAAGTTGTTCGACGGCAAGGTCTACCTGGAAATGTGGATCAAGGTAAAGAGCGGCTGGGCCGATAACGAAGCCGGGTTGCGGGCCTACGGCTACGAGTGAGCAAGATGCCTGACGTGCGCCGCGCCGCCGTGCCGCGGGCGCGCAGTGCCGATCCCATTGCCGAGGAGGCTGCCGAGGTGCTGGAGTCCGGCGTAGGCGGAGCCTTGAGTCCGGCGGTCGTGGCTGGCCGGGAAATGATGGATCGCGCCATGCGCATCGTGCCGGCCCGCTCGGAATTGCGGGTCAGCAACGAGGCCGGATTTGTGCTGCACGCGTATCCGTATCGCGAGACAAGCCTGATCCTTGATGTGTTCACGCGTGACCATGGACGCATGGCGATGGTGGCCAAGGGCGCCAAGCGTCCGCATTCGGCGTTGCGCCCGGTGCTCCAGCATTTTCATCCAATCTCGATGTCGTGGACCGGGCGCGGCGAGGTCAAGACCCTCACGAAGGCCGAGTACGTGGGCGGCATGTTGCCGCTGGCGGGCGATGCCCTGCTGTCAGGTTTCTATCTCAACGAATTGCTATTGCGATTCTGCCCTCGCGAGGATTCGCATCCCGCACTGTTCAAGCACTACATGATCACGCTGACGCGGCTGGCGCATGGCGAATCGGCCAGCCTCGTGCTGCGCAGCTTCGAGCGTGTGTTGCTGCAGGAAACCGGTTTCGCCGTGGCGTTTGACCAGTGCGTGAAGAGTGGCGAGCGTGTGCAGGCAGGGTTCGACTACGTCTACCAGCCTGAACGGGGCGTGCGGCGTGCGCATGCAAGCGATCCGTCGAGCTGGCCGGTGGTGGCGGGCCAGACATTGCTCGACATGGCGCAGGACGATTACTCGCGCGCGCAGACCGCAGCGCAAAGCCGCGCGCTGATGCGGTTTCTTCTGCATTATTATCTGCAGGGCGAGCCGCTCAAGACGCGCCAGATCCTGATTGATCTGCAATACCTTTGATATTCATTTTTTCGAGCAAGCCGGCATGATCTTCCACGCGAATCCCGGGGTCATCGACCTGGGCATCAATATCGATCACGTTGCCACGCTGCGCAATGCGCGCGGCACGGTCTATCCCGATCCGATCCAGGCTGCGCTGCAAGCCGAAGAAGCTGGCGCGGACCTGATCACCCTGCATCTGCGCGAGGATCGCCGGCATATCCGCGACGCCGATGTGTTCGCGCTGCGCCCGAAGCTGGCCACGCGCATGAACCTGGAGTGCGCCGTCACCTCGGAGATGCTCGACATTGCCTGTCAGGTCAAGCCGCAGGACGTCTGCCTCGTGCCCGAGAAGCGCGAGGAAGTGACCACGGAAGGCGGACTCGATGTGAAGGGCCACTTCGAACAGGTCAGCGCGGCATGTCGCCAACTGGCCGATGCGGGTATCCGCGTTTCGCTGTTCATCGATGCGGACCCGGAGCAGATTGCCGCTGCCGCTGCGTGCAAGGCGCCGGTGATCGAGATTCACACGGGCCGATACGCGGAGGCTCACACGCCCGAAGTGCAGGATGTGGAGTTCCGTCGCGTCGCCGAAGCCGTGAATGCGGGGCAGAAGCATGGCCTGATCGTTAACGCAGGGCATGGTCTGCACTACACCAACGTTCAGCCGATCGCGGCGCTGCCTGGCATCAAGGAGCTGAACATTGGTCATGCAGTGGTTGCCCATGCCGTATTTGTCGGCTGGCAGAATGCCGTGCGCGAGATGAAGGCGATCATGGTGGCTGCTCGCCTGGGTACGCGCTATCCGGTGCCGGGGCAAGCCGCGTGATCTACGGTGTCGGCACCGACATCATTCAGATTGATCGCGTGCAGGGCGTAATGGAGCGCACGCGCGGTCGATTTGCCGAGAAGGTGCTCGGCCCACGCGAACTCAAGGTCTATCACGCACGCAAGGCGCGCTCGGAGAAGCGCGGCCTGGCCTTTTTGGCCACGCGCTTCGCTGCCAAGGAGGCGTTTTCCAAGGCCATCGGCCTCGGTATGCGCTGGCCGATGACGTGGCGCGCGATGGAGCTGCTGAACCTGCCCTCGGGCGAGCCCACGCCGCAATGCACGGGCGAATTGGCCGACTGGGTGCGGGAACGCGGCTTGACCATCCGTGTCAGTGTCAGTGACGAAAAAGACTATGCGGTCGCGTTTGCGATCGCGGAGCAGACCAGCGTGTCCGGTCTGTTGCCTGAAACCGCCTCGAACTGAATCGATATGAACAAGAAAGTGACTGGCAAGCATCCGGGCCCGGTAGTGCTCGACGTGGTGGGAAAGAAGCTCAATGCCGAGGACGCACGACGCATCGCACACCCGCTGACCGGCGGCGTCATCCTGTTTGCGCGCAATTTCGAATCGCGCGCACAGTTGACTGCGCTGACGCGCGCGATTCGTAACGTCCGGGACGATGTGCTGATCTGTATCGACCATGAAGGTGGTCGCGTGCAACGTGCGAAGACCGATGGATTCACGCACCTCCCGGCCATGGCGAAGCTCGGCCAGCTATGGGACCGCGATGTGCTTCTGGCCACCAAGGCCGCTATCGCCTGCGGGTATGTACTTGCAGCCGAACTGCGCGCCTGCGACATTGACCTGAGCTTCACGCCCGTGCTCGATCTCGATTTTGGCCGTAGTGGCGTGATCGGAGATCGCGCGTTCCATGCGGATCCGCGCGTGGTCACCATGCTGGCCAACCACCTGACGCATGGCCTGCTGCTTGCTGGCATGGCCAACTGCGGCAAGCACTTCCCTGGACACGGTTACGTGGAGGCGGATTCGCATGTGGCTGTGCCGGTCGACGAGCGTCCGCTTGAGGAGATCCTGGCACACGACGCCCGTCCCTATGACTGGATGGGTCCGGCGCTGGCTTCGGTCATGCCGGCGCATGTCATTTATCCGAAGGTCGATCCCAACCCCGCCGGCTTCTCGCGTTTCTGGCTGCAGGACATCCTGCGTGCGCAGCTTGGTTTCGAAGGTGTGATTTTCAGCGACGACCTCAGCATGGAAGGTGCCAGTGTGGCCGGCAGCGTTACGCAGGGCGCGCGCGCCGCGCTAGATGCCGGCTGCGATATGGTGTTGATCTGCAACAACCCCGATAAGGCCGACCAACTGCTGACGGAGTTGGATACGCCGGCCAGCAAGGCATCGCAGCGCCGCATTCGGAAGCTGTTCGGTCGACGCAAGCCGCTGGACTGGAACAAGCTCGAGCAAGAGGGCGAGTACCGGGCGTCCTTGCGGTTGTTGAAGGAGTTGGCGCTGATCGCCTGAGGCACTCAGGCGAAGTTGCGCAGAAGAACAAAAAGGGCAGCCGAAGCTGCCCTTTTTTATCGCGTGGCGCCGTGAAGCTTAGTTGGCGCGGCTGCGGTATTCGCCGGTGCGCGTATCGATTTCGATCTTGTCACCGATGTTGCAGAACAGCGGCACTTGCAGTTCGAAACCGGTATTGATCTTGGCGCCCTTGAGCACCTTGCCCGACGACGTATCGCCCTTGACGGCCGGCTCGGTATAGATGATCTCGCGGACCAGCGTGGTCGGCATTTCCACCGAGATGGCCTTCTCGTTGTAGAAGACGACTTCAACAGCCATGCCGTCTTCGAGGTAGTTCAGCGCGTCACCCATGCTGTCCTTCTCGACTTCGAACTGGTTGTAGTCGGCGTCCATGAAGACGTACATCGGATCCGCGAAGTACGAGTACGTGCATTCGCGGCGGTCGAGCATGACCACTTCAAACTTGTCGTCGGCCTTGAAAACGGACTCGCCCGGGGCTTCCGTCAGCAGGTTCTTGTACTTCATCTTGACGACGGCGGCGTTACGGCCCGACTTGTTGTATTCGGCCTTCTGAACCACCATCGGGTCGGAACCGATCATGAACACGTTGCCGACGCGGAGTTCCTGTGCGATTTTCATCTGAACTGTCTTCCTGAAAAAATTTGGTCCGGGTTCGATATAAGCCCGGAAAAGCGGTGTGGCGAAGGCGCGCAGCCGGCAGTTTGTTCTTGGCCTTGAAACTTGGGGCCCGCCATCAAAATCAACCGGCTATTTTACCCGATTTTCGCTGAAGTCCACCAGATTCGCAGCCAGATCGCCCAGGTGCTGCAACTGCCGCTGCCAGCGGTCCATCCCGGCGGTCAGCGCCGGCAGTTGTGCATAAAGCGCCGCCCAGTCCGGGGTTCCACCGTAGCCGTTCCATGTGTGCCAGAACTCGCGCAATGCGGCGGAGGCGTCCGGCGCAACACCGGCGCGAGCGAAACGCGTCAGCCAGGCGTCGAGCTTGATGTGGTGCGCATCGTCGTCTTGCGGGTAGATGTGCCAGACCAACGGCCGGGCAGCCCAGTGGGCGCGCACGAAGGAATCCTCGCCACGCACGAAGTTGATGTCGCAGGCCCACAGCAATTCGTCGTAGTGTTCCTGGCGCACAAAAGGGATGCCGTGCAGTACAAGGTTTCCGCGACGATGCGAGGTGCCGGGCTGCATCGATGCACCAAGCCACGCTTCGATCTGCGTCGCGGCGAGGCCTTGTGGCACGAAGCAGTCGATGGATAAATCGCCGTGCTGCCATTGGTCGAGCAGCGCAGGGGTGGCAGGATTGGCGTAGGCGAACAGGCTGATTTTCAACGCATCCGGCGTGGGCTTTACGCCCAACCGGTGCCATAGTGCGGCGTGGGCGGCGGGGCTGGTACGAAACGCATCGCGCGAAGCGCCAATCATCGATTCTCGCAGCAAGCCACCGGTACCGCGGGCAAAGCCTGGAAAGAAGAAATACTTCGTCAGCGGCAGGCGCGGGTGCGGTGACGCCATCGCATGATGCTCCGCCACCCAGTCTTCCGCGCTCATGTATTCAAGGTTCAGCCATACGGGTTTGCGCGGCGCTGCGGCCATGGCTTGCAGGAACGGGGCCGGCAAGTGGCAGGCAAAGGCTTCGATCACGACATCGTGCGGCATGGGGGCGTCAAACGGCGCGTCGGCGCTGGCGGGCTGCCAGGTGCGGATGTCAACGCCCGCCAGCCGTTGCCGTTCGGCCGTCGGGTCGAGTTCAGGAGCCAGTCTCGCGAAGCTGTGGAGGTCATCTACCCAGAGCCTGACGGTATGGCCGTGCTCCTGCGCAAGCTGGCGGGCAAGTCGCCAGCAGACACCAATATCGCCGTAGTTGTCGACGATGGTGCAGAAGATATCCCAGGAACGGATTGGCATGGCGGTGAGGGCGATCCCCTTGGGAAAAGTCTCGGGGAAGAATTGCTCTAAACTTGCGATTCTAGGCCAGCACCGTGGTTTGGCGTCGCATTTTGGCGGCGTGGTCCGGCGCAGCAAGGCACTTATATTCGTCCCACAATCCCGATGCCCGAGCAGGAATCCGCTTCCCCGATTGACCCGGCGCCTTCGCCGACAGACTCTGTTTCGGAGCCGCTGCAGCCACGGCAGGCATCCGAGCCACCGGATGTACCCGAGTTCGATCCACGCCCGATCCTGGCGCGCATGCCCGGATTGCCTGGCGTCTACCGCTATATCGATGCCGACGGTAACGTGCTCTACGTGGGCAAGGCGCGGGACCTGAAGAAGCGCGTATCCAGCTACTTCAACAAGACACAGTTATCGCCGCGCATCGCGATGATGGTGGGCAAGATCGCCCGTATCGAGACGACTGTGGTGCGTACCGAGGCTGAAGCGCTCTTGCTTGAGAACAATCTCATCAAGGCGCTGGCGCCTCGTTACAACATCCTGTTTCGGGACGACAAGTCTTATCCATTCCTGAAGCTGACCGGGCACAAGTTCCCGCGCATGGCCTACTACCGTGGTGCCACCGATCGCAAGCACCAGTACTTCGGCCCGTTCCCGAGCGCCCACGCGGTTCGGGAGAGCATGCAGATCCTGCAGAAGGTATTCCAGTTGCGTACCTGTGAGGATTCGGTGTTCAACAACCGCACGCGCCCGTGCCTCCTGCACCAGATCCATCGCTGCACGGCGCCATGTGTGGACGCAATCAGCGCGGAGGACTACGCACGCGATGTTGGCAATGCCGCGCGGTTCCTGCAGGGCAACGAAACCGAGGTGCTTGAAGCGCTGCAGTCCAAGATGGAATCGCACGCGGTGCAACTGGAATTCGAGCAGGCGGCCGCGGTGCGCGACCAGATCGGTGCGCTCTCCACCGTGCTCAAGCGCCAAGCGGTGGAAGAGGTTGGCCAGGCCCGTGACATTGACATCCTGGCCGTGGCGGTCCAGGGCGGCCGCGCTTGCGTAAACCTGGCGATGGTGCGCGGCGGTCGGCATCTGGGCGACAAGGCCTATTTCCCCGCTCACGCCGACGAAGCGGCGATGATCGTCGAGGAAAGCGACGATGCCGGTGGCGAGGGAGAGGCCGGAGCCATGCCGGGAGATGGTGTGCTCACCGTCGATCGGATTGCCGCGCGTGTGCTGTCGGCCTTCATGATTCAGCATTACCTGGATCAGACCGCGCCGCCCATTGTCGTAGTCAGTCACCTGCCTGCGGATAGTGCCGTCGTGGAGGCCCTTTCGATGCAGGCAGGCCGCAAGGTGGCGCTGGTACGGCAGCCGCAAGGTCAGCGCAGGATCTGGCTCGAAATGGCGATACAGGGTGCCGACCTCGCGCTGGCACGCCGTTTGGCTGAACAAGGCAGTCAGGAGGCGCGCACACGGGCGCTGGCCGAGACCATCAGTCTCGACATGGAGGACCTTTCGATGCTGCGCATCGAGTGCTTCGACATCAGTCACACGGCAGGCGAAGCAACTCAGGCATCGTGCGTGGTGTTCCACCACCATGAGATGCAGAATGGCGAGTACCGTCGCTTCAATATTGTCGATATCACCCCGGGCGATGACTACGCAGCAATGCGGCAGGTGCTGACCCGTCGTTACCAGAAGCTTGTCGAACAGATTCAGGAAGAGGGTGGCGACCCCGGCGACGTAGGGGCCGAAGGGGTACCGAGGATGCCGCGTGTGGTGCTGATCGACGGCGGCAAGGGGCAGGTGGAGGTGGCGCGGCAGGTGTTCGAGGAACTTGGCCTCGACATCGGCCTGCTGGTCGGTGTGGCGAAGGGGGAGGGTCGCAAGGTCGGGCTGGAGACGCTAATCTTTGCCGATGGGCGACCATCGCTGGAACTTGGGCAAGGGAGTGCTGCGCTGATGCTTGTGGCGCAGATCCGCGACGAGGCGCACCGCTTTGCGATCACCGGCATGCGGGCGAAGCGGGCCAAGGCGCGTACGACATCGCGACTCGAGGAAATCGAGGGCATCGGGGCGCGCCGCCGCCAGAAACTGTTGACGCGTTTCGGCGGCTTGCGTGGCGTGATGGCAGCGAGTATCGACGAGCTGGCGAGCGTGGATGGCATCTCGCGCACGCTGGCCGAGGAAATCTATCGGCAGCTTCATTGATCGACGCCGGGTAGGGGTTGCGCCTTGGCAATTGTGCGGCTTCCGCCCAAAATTATCGGGTTTGATCCGAAATAGGCGACAATCGCCCATCCGATATCGGAGGCTCGGCTGATTCGCGCCTCCCAGACCCCCTCGCACATGCCATTGAATATTCCCATCCTGCTGACCTGGCTCCGCGTGGCCATGATTCCGCTTGTCGTCGGGGTCTACTACCTGCCGGAAGCCTGGTTGCCGATGCATACCAAGAACGTGACGGCGGCGTCCTTCTTCATCATCGCGGCGGCGACGGACTGGCTCGACGGCTTCCTGGCCAGGCGCTGGAACCAGACTTCATCCTTCGGCGCCTTCCTGGATCCGGTGGCGGACAAGCTTATGGTCACCGCCGCGCTGCTCTCGCTGCTGGCACTGGGTCGAGTGGCCGATCTGATCGCGCTGGTGATCATCGGCCGTGAGATTACGATTTCGGCGCTGCGTGAATGGATGGCGCAGATTGGCGCGTCCAAGAGCGTCGCCGTCAACTTTTTGGGCAAACTCAAGACCACGGTGCAGATGGTTGCCATTCCCCTGCTACTGTTTAACGATTCGTTGATGGGCATCGACGCGTCAGTGCTCGGCGGCTGGATGATTTACCTGGCTGCGGTGCTCACGCTATGGTCAATGATTTACTACATGAAGCTGGCTTGGCCGCAGATCCGCGAGCGCAGCGATGCACTGACCAGCGCCCGCACGCAAAAATGAAAATCCCTGCAAAAAGTTGTTGACGAGCCGGTTCGTCTTTTGCAATAATCTCGTTCTCGCTGCTGACGACAGAAGCGAAGGCAGCAAGATAAGCAGGACTTAGTGCGAATTGCCAGCATAAAGCTGCGTAGTTAAAAGAAGTTGCGCGATAGTCTGCTTTTCGGTAGTATGCAGGACCCTGCGGGAGTAGCTCAGTTGGTAGAGCGCAACCTTGCCAAGGTTGAGGTCGCGAGTTCGAGACTCGTCTCCCGCTCCAGGTTAATGGCATCTGGTGATTCGGATTCGTCGGATCGGCAGATTGGCGGCATCGCTGCCACGCAGTAAAAGTTGTATGCGGGAGTAGCTCAGTTGGTAGAGCGCAACCTTGCCAAGGTTGAGGTCGCGAGTTCGAGACTCGTCTCCCGCTCCAGGTTAATGGCATCTGGTGATTCGGATTCGTCGGATCGGCAGATTGGCGGCATCGCTGCCACGCAGTAAAAGTTGTATGCGGGAGTAGCTCAGTTGGTAGAGCGCAACCTTGCCAAGGTTGAGGTCGCGAGTTCGAGACTCGTCTCCCGCTCCAGGTTAATGGCATCTGGTGATTCGGATTCGTCGGATCGGCAGATTGGCGGCATCGCTGCCACGCAGTAAAAGTTGTATGCGGGAGTAGCTCAGTTGGTAGAGCGCAACCTTGCCAAGGTTGAGGTCGCGAGTTCGAGACTCGTCTCCCGCTCCACATCCCAAAGGGAAGCAGTGCTTCCCTTTTTCTTTCCCGGGATTGTCTCCGCGTTGCACAGGATGTGCGCAGCGAATACGGATACAATTCAGGATCGTCACCTGGCGGGGTGGCAGAGTGGTTATGCAGCGGCCTGCAAAGCCGTGTACGCCGGTTCGATTCCGACCTCCGCCTCCAGTATCAGCAAGACGGCGCCCGATGTGGCGCCGTTTTTGTTTTCCTCGCTTCCCGCATACCTTTTCAACAGTTCACGGTGCCAACGTTGGCGCGGCACCTCGCAAGTATTCGGTGAAAGCGAGCAGACCCTGCGTTGGGAACTTGTCCTGATGGACTACCAATTGCAGCGGTCGAATCACGCGAGGCAGGCCCTGGCGCAGGGCGACTAACAGGCCGCGCTCGATCTCGTCGCGCACAACGTGCAAGGAGAGGCAACTGACGCCAAAGCCGCTCATCACCGCACGCTTGATCGCCTCCGCATTCCCCAGCTCAAGGGCAAATCGAAGGGTGCCTAGCGCTGGCACGAGGCGGGCCTCGATGATCTCCCTGGTCCCCGATCCAGGTTCCCGCACGATCCAGTCAGCCTCTCGCAGCATCTCGTGCAGCGCCTCGGTCTGACGGGCTACCGTTGCCAGCGGATGGCCAGGACCGACGATCACCACCATCTCGTCGTCGCACCAATGCACGCTGCGCAGGTCGCGTTCGTGGCTGGTTCCCTCGATCAGTCCGATATCGGCGTCGAATTGCATCAGCGCATTCAGAACGTCCTGGGTATTTCCAATCCGTAAGTCCAGCGTGCACGGACCAGCCTGCGCATTGCGAAAGCCCGCCAGCAGCGCGGGCAGGATATAGCTGCCGATCGTATTGCTGGCGGCGATACGGAGCTGCACGCCGCTTGCCGAGGCAAAGCGTTCCAGTTCATGCGCCTGATCCAGCAGGGACAGCGCGCGTGGGAAAAATTGCCGCCCCGCCTCGTTAATGGACAGGCGACGCGCCACGCGGTCGAACAATGCGCCGTTTAGTGCGCGCTCTAGTTCGGCGAGCGATGCACTGACGGCGGACTGCGACATCGCTAGCGCGTTGGCTGCGGCCATGGTGCTTCCATGCTGTGCGACGGCGACGAAGACCTGAAGCTGGCGGAGTGTGAGACGAAGTGGACGCTGATCCATGATCTATCGATAAAACTGTTTACGCATAACGATATTACCCGTTTTACGGGTTGATCACGGATGCGTACGCTTCGGTCATTCAACAAGAACGCCGTCGCTGCCATGTCCACGACTCCTGCCCCGCACACAGTAGCCACCTCTCTTGCCCCGTCCGCGATCACGTTGTGGCGCAAGAGACTGCTGACACTCATTCCCCTCGGGGCAATCGCGTGGTTGGCACAGGTGCTCGCGGATCATCCGGCGATTTCGCAATACGGGCTGTCGGCGCTGACGCTGGCCATGTGTGCAGGCATGGTGGCGGCAAACACCATGCCGAAGCACTGGCTGACGCCGTTGGCGCCCGGCATGCAGGTCGCCCGACATCATTTGTTGCGGCTCGGCGTGGCGCTCTACGGCCTGCGTCTGACGTTTGGCGCGATTGCGGCGCTTGGTGTCGGCGGGGTAGCGGTGCCGCTGATGATGTTGGTCGCGACGCTGCTCTTTGGTACTTGGGTGGGGTCGAGTTTCTTCGGCCTGAGTCGTCGCGAGGCTATTCTGGTCAGTGCGGGAAGTGCCGTGTGTGGTGCGGCGGCTGCGATTGCCGTGGCTTCGGTGGTCCGCACCGACGATCGGCAGACTGCCGTGGCCGTGGCGACAGTCGTCCTGTTTGGCACTGCCGGCATGCTGCTGTACCCGTGGATCCATGAACTGTTGACGCAACACTGGCACGTGGCTGTCAGCGATCGCGCCTTCGGGATCTTCACAGGCGCCACGCTACATGAAGTGGCCCAGGTCATCGCATCGGGGAAGATGATCAATGACGCCACGGCTGATGCGGCGGTGGTCGCCAAGATGGTGCGCGTGCTGGCGCTTGGCCCCTTGTTGCTGATCATGGCCCTGTGGCCGCGTACAAGCTGGTCGCAGGAAGCAGGTGGCCATCGCAATCTGCGCGGGCTGCTGCGCTCGGTACCGTGGTTTGCCGTGGGCTTCGTTGCCGTGATGGCGCTGAACTCGGCTGCCCTGGTGCCGTCAGAGTGGAAGCCTGCGCTGGTGGCCTTCGACAACTGGCTGCTGGCCTGCGCGATGCTCGCGATCGGCCTGCATACTCGCATTAGCGATCTGCTACGCGCTGGACGCAAGCCGCTGGCGCTTGCCGGCCTGTTGTTCGTCTTCCTGATGGGTGCGGGCGCAGTGCTCTGCGCATGGCTGGTGTGACTGGCCGAGGAGAGGGAAGGGGAGGGAAGTGGTGCGGCCGACGGGGGTCGAACCCGTAAGCCCGTAAGAGCGGCAGATTTTAAGTCTGCTGAGTCTACCAATTTCTCCACGGCCGCACGGCAAGCCCGGTATTGTGGTGGCTTCGCCCTTGGGAAGCAAGCCGAAACCTCGCCCAGGCGTCGCGACAAGCTCACTGTTCGATGTGATCTCGCTGTTACTGGCGGTAACAATGTCGATACCTCCGTTTCACCTCAAAGACGGGGGCCTCGTACAATAGCGATATCAGAATCCCTGACAGTAGAGGCACGATCATGAAACGTTGGTTGTTCGCAGCATTCGGTGTGGCCGCCGCGCTGGCGTCGGGCGCTGCAATGGCGCGTGTGAACGTTGACGTCGCGATCGGCGTCCCGGGCGTCGTGGTAGGCGGGCCTGCCTACTACCCGCCAGCACCCGCGTACTATGCGCCTCCGCCCCCGGTGGTGGTTGCACCGGCACCGGTCTACTATGGCCCGCCCCCAGTGGTGGTTCGCCCTGCGCCGGTCTATTACGGTCCGCGTTATTACGGCGGTGGTCCGCGCTACTACGGTCCTCGGCCCTACTACGGTCCTGGCTGGCATGGTCGGGGTCATGGTCACGGCCATGGACATGGTCATGGCCACGGTCATCGCTAATACAGGTCTGACCGGTTTCGAACCTTTCACACCTCGCTTAGATTTGATGAAAGAGCCCCTGTCGGGGCTTTTTCTATTTCTTTTCTCTGAAAAAGCGCCGCTTCGTGGATTCCTACATGCCGTGTTTGGACGTCTGAGTTGTCAGTTCCCCACTCAATTCGTCGCTCAAAGTTTTTGACGCTACGCGTCAAGGGGACTCAACGTTCTCCGAGGGTTTCTCCCTAATATGGAAGAGATGCCGCCGCCCCCACAGCAGCGATACGAGATACAACTGGCTGATGGCGCGGCGATTGTCCGAAACTCGCAAGAAGGGGAATCATATGACCGTCAAATCTCGCATTGCTACGCTCGCCGTTATCGGCGCACTTTCTGGGTTGTCGGCTTCGGCGTTTGCCGCACCGGTCAAATACGATGTTTACAGCGGTGGCCAGCGCGTTGCGGATTCGCGTGACACCTACACCGACGGTGCGCGTGCCGTCGATAAGCGCGACGTATTCCTGGATGGCGCCCGGGTGAATGACAGGCGCGACGCGTTCTCGGACGGTGCGTGAATTGCCGGCGCCGGACAGTATTCGAAAAGACCCGCAAACGCGGGTCTTTTCATTTGGACGGAAGCAGTCAAGCGGTATGCAGGTGAAGGACTTTCAACTGCCGTGCGAAGTGCTTTCGCATTTTCGCGAGAAGCTCGCGCGATATACTGCGACCTCAACCCTGAACCGATGGAGAGAGGTATGCAGCAAAAAACCGTAATGACGGCAGATGACGTGAAGAAAGTACTGGTTGCTGCCGAGGCAGAAGCCAAGGCCAATAACTGGGCCGTCACGATTGTTGTCGTCGACGACGGTGGTCATCCGCTCGGCATGCAGCGTCTGGACGGCGTGGCACCGATCTCCGCCTACATCGCCACGGAAAAGGCGCGTACGGCGTCGCTGGGTCGCCGCGAGTCGAAGATCTACGAAGACATGATCAATAACGGCCGCTACTCGTTCATGACCGCGCCGGTGTTGCACGGCATGCTGGAAGGCGGCGTGCCTATCGTTGCGAACAATCAGGTGGTGGGCGCAGTGGGTGTCTCCGGCGTGAAGTCCACTGAAGACGCGCAGATCGCACGCGCGGGCATCGCTGCCCTGGGTCTATGATCTTCCGGCCGTCAGCGGTCATCAGAAGTAAAAAGCCCCGCAGGCGCAATGCCTGCGGGGCGGTATAAAAAGGTGGCATGGCTGGCATCGGGCGGTGGGGCAAGGGGTTTGGAATCCTGCCGTACCGCTTGAATCCGATCGTCTGGCTACTGCCTAACACCCATCGAAGGGTGGTCCCCACAAAAGTCGTTAGAGCCGGTCCGTCCCTGCTCGTTGCAATCGGGCCGGCGCAGATTACTTGGTCAGAATCAGCTTGCCATAGCGCGTCACGCGCAGTGTGTAGACATCGCCGTTATGCAGGATCGGCAGCGTCGTGGCGCCTTGCATGATGGCTTCCAGCGGCATTGCTGGTGTGTCGGTATTGTTGGCAGGCGCTTGGCGCATCAGGGCCTCAAGGCGTGCGGGCAGCGCAGCGACCACTGACTTGACCGATTCCAGTGCGGAGGGAGCAGCAGATACCTCGCGACGCGCCTGCGGTGCAACTTCCACGCGGCGCAGGGAAAGGCGGCGGCGCGTGACTTCACGCGGTTGCGACAGCGGCAGGCTCAGAGTGCTCATGGTCTTCTCCGTTCGAAGCTTTCAGTGGGTTGGTGGATTCACCGGATCACTGGGTGTCAGGGTTGCGATTCGCCACAGCGGCTGGGCAAATCACGATGGAAATGATCATAAATGAGAATTGTTATCATTACAAGGGGGCGATGCGTGAAGTTTGCATGTCGTTACATCTGTGAGGGCATCGGTACTTCGCGCCCATGAAAAAGGGCACCCGCCAGGGGTGCCCTCTTACAACCGAGCCAAGTGTTGCCGAAAGAATCAGCGCTTCGGTTCGGTGATGAAGCCGATCTTGCCGAGTCCGCCATGCTGGGCGGCGGCCATCACCTCGGCCACCTTCTCGTACTTGACGTCGCGGTCGGCGCGAAGATGCAGCTCGGGTTGCGGCTGGAGCAGCGCGGCTTCTGCAATGCGCTGCTCCAGTTGGGCCGGATCCACTTCTTCCTGATTCCAGAACACCTTGCCCTGCGCATCGACGGAGACGTTGATGTTCACGGGCTTGGTGTCGTTGGGCTGGTTAGTCGCCCGCGGCAGGTCGATCTTGACCGCGTGGTTGATGACGGGAATCGTGATGATAAAGATGATCAGCAGCACCAGCATGACGTCGACCAGCGGCGTCATGTTGATCTCGCTCATCACTTCATCATCGTCACCGTCGAGTGTGCCGAATGCCATGATGCGTTTCCTTCAGCGCGCTGCGCTTAGTTCTTGACCGCCAGCCGCACCGAAGCGTCGTCGGCGGCAGCGCGGGCAGCGGAGGTAGCCGGACGCAGACGCGCGCCGGTCACGAAGTAGGCGTGCAGGTCGTGCGCAAAGCGGTTCAGCTTGCTGATCACGCCTTTGTTGCCACGGCTCAGGGCGTTGTAGCCCAGCACTGCGGGAATTGCCACTGCCAGGCCGAAGGCGGTCATGATCAGCGCTTCGCCCACCGGGCCAGCCACCTTGTCGATGGTCGGAACGCCCGAGGCGCCGATACCGATCAGGGCGTGGTAGATGCCCCAGACCGTACCGAACAGGCCGACGAACGGTGCGGTAGAACCGACCGACGCCAGGATAGCCAGGCCGGATTGCATCCGCGACACGGCTTCGTCGATCGCGCTCTTCAGCGAACGGGTCAGCCAGTCAGACATATCGAGCGCGTCGTGCAGTTGCGGTGCACTGGCGCGATGGTGTTGCGCGGCTTCCTTGCCGGTCAGGGCAAGGGTGCGGAAGGGGTTGGCGTCGCTCGCGCCGAGCGTGTCCAGGGCGTGATCGAAATCGTCCGAGTGCCAGAAGCGCTTCTCGGCGCCGTGCGCCATCTTCTTGAGGCGGACCAGATCCCACGCCTTGGTGAGAATCACGATCCACGACAACAGCGACATCACCAGCAGAATGATGGCGGTCGCGCGCATGACGAAATCGCCTTGCGCCCATACGTGTGAGAGTCCGAGGTCCTGCATGGTGGTTCCTGAAAAAGTCAGTGTTTAGGTATGTCGGAAATTTCCGGGGGAATTAGTTCAGCTCGAACTTGATCGGCTGCTGCGCCGTCACAGCCAGCGCACGGCCGTTTTCTGTGTAGGGCTTGCAGCGGATGTTCTTCGCCGCAGTCACCGCTGCCTCGTCAAGCCGTTCGGAGCCGCTGGACTTCGACACCACGGCCTTGATGACCTTGCCCGCTTCGTCAAAGTTCAGGCGTACCACCGCCGTGCCGGTTTCACCCATGCGCTGCGACTGGCGCGGATACACGGGGCTGGGCTGCGAACAGGCCATTTCGCCGATGCCTACGGCACGCGGGGCAGCATTCGATGGGGCGGCCGGTGCGGGTGGCTCGGGTGCGGGCGGTGCGGGTGGCGCAGGCGGTGCCTCGATCGCGGTCGGCGACGGCGGCAGCGATGCCACCGGTTCGGGCGTCGGCTGCGGCTTGGGCGGCGTCGGGCGCGGCGTCACCATCTTGACCTGCTTGGGAGGGGTAGGCTGAGGTTTGGGGGGCGTAGGCGCCGGGGGTTCCGGCGCCTTGGGCGGTTCCATGGGGATGATGCGGGCCATGATCTCGGGAGCGATGACTGCCTCCGTCAATTTGCGTCCCAGCCCGCTCTGAATCAGATATAGCAGGCCGGCATGGAACAGCAGGACTGCAACGGTGATCTTTAAGAATCGTTGATCGAACATGAGGAAAACGGCGGGTCCACCCCGCATGGGGCGCAGTTACTTGCGGTAGAAGAGGATCAACGAGATGCCACATCCGACCAGCAGGCTCAATAGCAGTTCCATGATGATAACGCTCCAGAAAGTACATCCGACGAAACGGGGTCCAACGGGGAGCGCCACTCTTGGGTAGCGTGCATCAGCGGGGTAGTATAAACGATAATGATTCTTATTTGTTGCACATCGTGCAATGCGCTAAGAATCATTAAATGAATTCTTTCCGTTGAGGTCTGCGCCTGCAACATCACAATTGTCCGTGTCCGGTGACGTTGGAATCGCTGCCCTGCATAACATGTCCGATACCCGGGTGAGAAAAACCGCGCTACGATAAACAGAAAACTCCCCATTAGCGGCAGACAAGGCATAGGCAGGCGTGCCCCGCGGTCCGGACGCCAGCCCTGTGCGAAGGGACTCAGCCATGGACTTCAACCGTTTCGCTGAAGACGACCGCACGATGGACGACCGCAGCACATTGCTTCGCGCGACGGCCGGTGTGCCGGGCACGTCTGCGCTGGACTGGATGTGCGCCCAGTTTGCGCTGCGCGTGGTCTGCGCGCTCGGCCCGCGGTTCAATCTCCGCAGCAATATCAATGACGTGCTGACCGTCAGCGCGCAGGAAATGGTCTGGCCTTATGGCGTGGTGCTGCGCGTGCAGCGGTTCCTGTCCGCACGATGCGCCGACATGCCGGCGTGGAAGGGTGCTTCGCGCCTGACGCCCGAGGCATTCCTGGAGCGCCACGGCCAATGGAACAGCGCCTTCGATGAAAGTGCGCTGTTTTACTATCTCGACGAATACGTAAAGCACCAGGCCAAGGACATGTTCGCGGTGTTCGCGGCCTCGTCTGCGGCGATTGCTGCCCGGCTCGATGGCGAGCGTGTGCTGCTGGTTCGCAATATCGACATGCTCAGCCACGTGCTGAACCTGCCCGATCATGAGCGCAAGCTGCTGCTCTATGCGGCGTTGGCCAAGTACAAGCGCGACCTGCGCGCGGTGATGGTCGATTGCAAGGTGGCGCACAGCCAGGAAGCGTTCCAGATTCTTGGTGGTCTGACGGGCGCGAGCCCTGCCGACATCGCGGCATCGTTGCGTCCCGGCTCGCGGTTGGAGACGCTGAACCTGATCGAACAGCCCTTGCCCGAGAACAGCGTGACGGACCTGGGCGACCTGATGCGCCTGTCCGACCGTTTGCTTCATGTGTTACTCGGCAACTATGCGAGCGAGGCCGAGATGATGGCCGTCTTCACGCGTCCGGCGGCACCCCCGACGCTGGGCGTGAGCGACTATCCGCATGTAGAGACCGATGCGCGCTATCTCACCGCGCTGCTTGGCAATGCCACGCGCCAGACCGCATTGGGTGTGAACGTGCTGATCTACGGGCCACCCGGCACGGGCAAGACCGAGTTCGCGCGGCTGCTGGCGCGCGAGGCAGGCTGTGAACTCTATGAGGTGGACTGTCTCGACCGGGATGGCAACAGCCTGTCGGGGCGGGATCGCTATCGCTCGCTGCAGGTCTCGCAGGCATTCTTGCGCGGTCGGCCGCGTACGGCGTTGTTGTTCGATGAGGTCGAGGACGTTTTTCCGGGCAGCGCGCGGGAGCTGATGAGCCTGTTCGGGCAGGAAGATACGCGGGCATCGGTCAACGGCAAGGCTTGGGTTAACCAGACGCTGGAGCAGAACCCGGTGCCCGTGATCTGGATTTCGAACTCGATCCGTCAGATCGACCCGGCCTATCTGCGGCGCTTCCAGTTTCACCTCGAACTCAAGATTCCCCCGCCGCTGGTGCGCGAGAACATCATTCGCAAGCATCTGGGCAGTCTGGATGTGGGCGATGCGTTCGTGGCATCGCTGGCCGCGCGCAAGACGCTGACCCCAGCACAGGTGCAGTCGGCCGCCCGCTTCGTCGAACTGGCGCGGCCCGATGTCGATGAGCCGGTGGAAGCGCTGATCCTGCGGCAACTGGAGCATGCCGATCGTGCCATGGGATTGCGTCCCGAGGCCGAGGCGCGGCCGGTGGTCACGCACTACAGGCTTGACAATCTCAACCTGGAAACGCGCTACGCAGTGGACAAGATCGTGCAGGCGCTGGGTGCCCGCCAGCGTGGCACGCTATGTTTCTATGGCCCGCCCGGAACGGGCAAGACCGCGCTGGCCGAGCATATCGCCGCCGCGCTCGATCTGCCGCTGATGATCCGGCGCGCCTCGGACCTCATGAGCAAGTACGTGGGCGAGACCGAACAGCAGATCGCCGCGATGTTCGCGCGGGCCGAGGAAGATGGAGCGGTGCTGCTGCTCGACGAGGCCGACAGCTTCATGCAGAGCCGGCAGCAGGCCGTGCGCAACTACGAGGTCTCGGAAGTCAACGAGATGCTGCAGGGCATGGAGCGCTTCAACGGCATCTTCGTCTGCACCACCAATCTGTTCGATCGGATCGACGAGGCGGCGCTGCGGCGTTTCTCGTTCAAGATCCGCTTCCTCGCGTTGAAGCCCGACCAGCGAGCGACAATGTTCGTCGACGAAGCGCTCGATGGCGACGCCACGCGCATGACCGATGCCATCCGCCGCGATCTCGATGCGATGGACTGCCTGACACCCGGCGATTTCGCCACGGTCAAGCGGCAGTCTGTCGTGCTGGGGGAAGGGCTGACACCCGACGAATTCCTGGCGCAGTTGCGGCAGGAGCATGCTGTCAAGCCCGAGGTCCGGCATCACCGAACCGTGGGATTCACACAATAGTCCGTCAGGCGGGAAGCGCTGGCGCCGGTTCGATGGCGACCGTTTCTGCACGGGCATCCACATGCAGTAAAGCTGCGGCCATGTCGTGCAGGTGTGCGGCATCCTTTGTCGACAGATAGCGGATGTCGGGTGAGCCATCGGGACTGGCCGCAAGGTCGAACTCGACGAGCTTGCGTGCGAGCTGGCGTGCGATAGCCAAGCCGGTATCGATCAGCGCGAGCCGGTTGCCGACCATGTTTTGGATCGTGTCGGCAAGAAAAGGATAGTGCGTGCAGCCGAGGACCAGCGTGTCGGCACCGGCATCCAGCATCGGCTGAAGATAAGTGTCGAGCTTTTCGCGAATCGCAGGGCCAGAGATATCGCCCTGTTCGATCAGGCTCACGAGGCCGTGCCCTGCCGTGCAGAGGTAGCGGCTCTCCCCATCGAGTGAACCTAGCAGCCGATTGAACTTGGTGCTCTTGAGCGTATTGGCCGTTGCCAGTACGCCAACCACCTTGCTTCGGCTCGATGCCGCAGCGGGTTTCAATCCCGGCTCCACGCCGATGATCGGCACCTGCAATCGTTCCCGGAGGGTTTGCACCGCGTGCATGGTCGCCGTATTGCAGGCGATAACGAGTGCCTTGCAACCCTGTGCCACCAGCCACTCGCACACCTGCAGCGTGCGGGCTTCGACAAACGCTTCGGGCTTTTCGCCATAGGGCGCGTAGCGGGAATCGGCGAAGTAGATCAGCGGCTCATGCGGCAGCATCGCGCGGACTTCGCGCAGGACCGACAGGCCACCGAGGCCGGAGTCGAAGATGCCGATGGGGGAGGGGTTCACGAGGTGGGAGGGGTGAGGGGTTTTCTCCCCTCTCCCGCGAAGTGGGGGAGGGGCGGGGGAAAGGGTGGGCAGTTCAAATAGCCATCGCGGCAAGCAGAACCTCCAGCCCTCTCCCCCAACCCCTCTCCCGCAGGGCGGGAGAGGGGAGCACTACCAAGACAGCTTAGGCCGCAGCGACCGGAATCTTGCCGATCTTGGCTTGCCATTCCGCCGGGCCGGTCTTGTGAACCGAGGTGCCCGAGCTGTCCACGGCGACCGTGACCGGCATGTCCTTGACGTCGAACTCGTAGATCGCTTCCATGCCCAGGTCTTCGAACGCCAGCACCTTGGCACCGTGGATCGCCTTCGACACCAGATACGCGGCGCCGCCGACAGCCATCAGGTAAGCCGACTTGTGTTTCTGGATCGATTCGATCGCCACGGGGCCGCGCTCGGCCTTGCCGATCATCGCGATCAGGCCGGTCTGCGACAGCATCGTCTCGGTGAACTTGTCCATGCGGGTAGCGGTGGTCGGGCCAGCCGGGCCAACCACTTCGTCACGCACCGGATCTACCGGACCCACGTAGTAGATCACGCGATTCGTGAAGTCGATCGGCAACTTCTCACCCTTGGCCAGCATGTCGGCGATGCGCTTGTGCGCGGCGTCGCGGCCGGTCAGCATCTTGCCGTTGAGCAGCAGGGTCTGGCCCGGCTTCCATGCAGCCACCTGTTCCGGCGTCAGCGTGTTCAGGTCCACGCGTTGCGACTTCTCGGTGTCAGGTGCCCATTCCACCTTCGGCCAGGCGTTCAGGTCCGGAGCTTCCAGTACGGCGGGGCCGCTGCCATCCAGCACGAAATGCACGTGGCGCGTGGCGGCGCAGTTCGGGATCATCGCCACAGGCTTCGACGCGGCGTGCGTCGGCGAGGCCATGATCTTGATGTCGAGCACGGTGGCCAGGCCGCCCAGGCCCTGCGCGCCGATACCGAGCGCGTTGACCTTCTCGTACAGCTCGACGCGCATTTCCTCGATCCAGTCCTTCGGACCACGGGCGATGATGTCCTGGATGTCGATGTGCTCCATCAACGATTCCTTGGCCATGACCATCGCCTTCTCGGCGGTGCCGCCGATGCCGATGCCGAGCATGCCCGGCGGGCACCAGCCGGCGCCCATCGTCGGCACGGTCTTCAGCACCCAGTCAACGATGGAGTCGGACGGGTTCAGCATGACGAACTTCGACTTGTTCTCGGAGCCGCCGCCCTTGGCCGCCACCTGGATGTCCACGGTGTTGCCCGGCACGATCTCGTAGTGGATCACGGCCGGCGTGTTGTCCTTCGTGTTCTTGCGAGCGCCTTCGGGCGGGCTGACGATCGAGGCGCGCAGCACGTTGTCCGGGTGCGTGTAACCGCGGCGCACGCCTTCGTTGATCATGTCGGTCAGGCCCATCGTGGCGCCGTCCCAGCGCACATCCATGCCCACCTTGACGAAGATCGTGACGATGCCGGTGTCCTGGCACAGCGGACGCTTGCCTTCGGCGCACATGCGGCTGTTGGTCAGGATCTGTGCAATCGCATCCTTGGCGGCCGGACTCTGTTCCAGCTCGTAGGCACGGCCCAGGCTGGTGATGTAGTCCATCGGGTGGTAATAGCTGATGTACTGCAGCGAGTCGGCGACGCTCTGGATGAGGTCTTCTTGCTTGATGACTGTCATTTTTGTGGGGGAGGGCAGCGGTGAAACACAGCCCGGGATGATACCCCATGGCGACGACGGCTGTATGGCATGCATACAGCCGTCGACAGCTTTGGTCGGGTATTTGTGCGGGGCGAGGAAGTCACCCCGGCGACGTAGGAATGTTCAGTGTGTCTGTTGCGCCGCACCATCGGTGGCGGTGTGTCCATTTCCCTGGCTGGGCGCTGGATGCGGCCCGTGGGAAACCATGCGGTCTACCCAGGCCATGGCCAGCGCCGAGGCCAAGAACGCCACGTGGATGATCACTTGCCACATGATCGTATGGGTGCTGCGCTGGTCTGCATCGATGAAGGTCTTCAGCAGGTGGATCGACGAAATGCCGATCAGCGCCATCGACAGCTTGACCTTGAGAACCCCGGCGTTGACGTGGTCGAGCCACTCGGGCTCGTCAGGATGGTTGTCGATGCCAAGGCGCGACACAAAGGTTTCGTAGCCGCCCACGATCACCATGATCAGAAGGTTCGAGATCATCACGACGTCGATCAGGCCCAGCACCACCAGCATGATCTTGGTCTCGTCATAGGTGGTCACATGCGACAGCAGGTGCCAGACCTCGACGAGGAAGTGGTAGACGTAGACGCCCTGCGCGACGATCAGGCCGAGGTAGAGCGGCAGTTGCAGCCAGCGCGAGGCGAAGATGATGCGCGGAATCGGACGGAGGGGGCGATACGAAGGTTGCGGACGGTAGGGGGTGTCGGCCATGGGCGTGCGGATCGGTGTGAATGTCAGCAGACAATTGAAACGGGTCCAGATTGTACCGTGCGTCTTATGACATTGAATGCGCACGCTAGTAACCGAACGTCACCGCGGCGCGTGCCAAAAGGCGATTGCCCTGTTCGGGTATTGCAGGCACCGTGTAGATAGCTGTGCTAAGTTAGTAGTGCCGACTGCACTTGTGCCCCCAGTCTCCCGCGTCTGGCCCCGCTTCTGCTGTTGCAACGCACCACGCGTGTCGCGTGTGGGTTGGCGTTCGACTGTCAGGCCTGACCGTCAGGTTTAAGTAAGGCGCCGGGCGTACCTTGCACGCAAAGCAGTCATAAAGCCAACAGGAGACAACCATGTCCGCCATCGAGTCGGTGATGCAGGAGCATCGCGTTTTCAATCCCCCCGAAGCCTTTGCGAAGGATGCGGCCATTCCCAGCATGGACGCGTACAACGCCTTGTGCGCCGAGGCCGAGAAGGATTACGAAGGATTCTGGGCGCGCCATGCCCGCGAGCTGCTGCACTGGGACAAGCCGTTCACCAAGGTGCTCGACGAGAGCAACGCGCCGTTCTACAAGTGGTTCGACGACGGCGAGCTCAATGTCTCCTACAACTGTCTCGAACGGAATATCGACAAGGGTCTTGGCGACAAGACCGCAATCGTGTTCGAGGCCGACGACGGCACCGTCACGCACGTCAGCTACAAGGACATGCTGGCCAAGGTCAGCCGCTTTGCCAATGGCATGAAGGCCCTCGGCATCAAGAAGGGCGACCGCGTGGTCATCTACATGCCGATGTCCGTGGAAGGCGTCGTGGCCATGCAGGCGTGCGCACGTATCGGCGCCACGCACTCGGTGGTGTTCGGCGGCTTCTCGGCGAAGTCATTGCAGGAACGTCTGGTGGACGTGGGCGCCGTGGCGCTGATCACGGCCGATGAACAGATGCGTGGCGGTAAGGCGCTGCCGCTGAAGGCCATTGCCGACGAGGCGCTCGCGCTGGGCGGCTGCGAAGCCGTGAAGCACGTGGTCGTCTATCGCCGCACCGGCAATAACGTGGCCTGGACCGAAGGCCGCGACCGCTGGATGGAGGATGTCTCCGCCGGCCAGCCCGACTATTGCGAGCCGCAGCCGGTGGGTGCCGAGCATCCGCTGTTCGTGCTCTACACCTCGGGTTCCACGGGCAAGCCGAAGGGTGTGCAGCACAGCTCGGGCGGTTTCCTGCTGTGGGCACTGATGACGATGCGCTGGACGTTCGACATCAAGCCCAATGACCTGTTCTGGTGTACCGCCGATATCGGCTGGGTCACCGGCCATACCTATATTGCCTACGGCCCGCTGGCGGCTGGCGCCACGCAGGTAGTGTTCGAAGGGATTCCGACCTTCCCGAATGCCGGCCGGTTCTGGGAAATGATCCAGCGCCACAAGGTCAGCATTTTCTACACGGCGCCCACGGCAATCCGCTCGCTGATCAAGGCGGCCGAGGCGGACGAGAAAATCCATCCGAAACAGTACGACCTGTCCAGCCTGCGATTGCTGGGCACGGTAGGTGAGCCGATCAACCCCGAAGCGTGGATGTGGTACTACAAGAACATCGGCGGCGAGCGTTGCCCGATCGTCGATACGTTCTGGCAGACCGAGACCGGCGGCCACGTGATCACGCCGCTGCCGGGCGCCACGCCGCTGGTGCCGGGTTCGTGCACGCTGCCGCTGCCCGGCATCATGGCAGCCATCGTCGACGAGACCGGGCAGGACGTGCCGAACGGTAGCGGTGGCATCCTGGTGATCAAGCGTCCGTGGCCGTCGATGATCCGCACGATCTGGGGCGATCCGGAGCGTTTCAAGAAGAGCTACTTCCCGGAAGAACTCGGCGGCACGCTATACCTGGCCGGTGATGGTTCGATCCGCGACAAGGAAACGGGCTACTTCACGATCATGGGCCGCATCGACGACGTGCTGAACGTGTCAGGCCACCGCATGGGCACGATGGAGATCGAGTCGGCGCTGGTGTCCAATCCGATCGTGGCCGAGGCCGCCGTGGTGGGTCGTCCGGACGATACGACGGGCGAGGCCATCTGTGCGTTCGTGGTGCTCAAGCGCTCGCGTCCGACCGGTGACGAAGCCACCAAGATCGCGGCCGAACTGCGCAACTGGGTGGGCAAGGAGATCGGTCCGATCGCCAAGCCCAAGGACATCCGTTTCGGCGACAATCTGCCGAAGACCCGCTCGGGCAAGATCATGCGCCGTCTGCTGCGTTCGCTGGCCAAGAACGAGGAAATCACGCAGGACACCTCGACGCTGGAGAATCCGGCTATTCTCGAACAGTTGAAGCAGACGCAGTAAGCTGCTGCGCGCGTGACCGATTCGCGCTGTGCCCGTTCCGGCGTTGCCCGGGGCGGGCATTTTCATTCCATCGCCTTGCGCTGCCGCTTCCTACGTTGATGCGTCATTGATGCCAGATACCCAGTCGCGTTTCCGCAACCGGTTGATGCTGTACTACGGCCTCTTCACGCTGGGCCTGTTCGCGTTCGTCGGCATGATGGGGTTGCTGGAGCATTCCAATGCAGATGCGTTGTGGCTCGGCTATGTTTTCCTGTTCGTCACGATTGCGATCTATGCGTGCATCGGGCTGATCTGCCGCACGTCGGATCTCAATGAGTACTACGTGGCGGGGCGGCGCGTGCCGGCGATGTTCAACGGCATGGCGATTGCTGCGGACTGGATGAGCGCGGCGTCGTTCATCGGGCTGGCCGGCATTATCTTTGCCTCGGGCTACGAGGGGCTGGCCTATGTCATGGGGTGGACGGGCGGCTACTGTCTGGTGGCGTTCCTGCTGGCGCCATACCTTCGCAAGTACGGCGGCTACACGATTCCCGATTTTCTCGCCGCACGCTACGGCAATGGCCGGCCGGGCGGCAACATCCCGGTGCGCGCGATTGCCGTGCTGGCCGCGTCGCTGTGTTCATTCGTCTATCTCGTGGCGCAGATCCAGGGCGTGGGACTGATCGTCACGCGTTTTATCGGCGTGGAGTTTGCGGTCGGCGTGTTCTTCGGCTTGGCGGGCATCCTCGTCTGCTCGTTCCTGGGCGGGATGCGTGCGGTGACCTGGACGCAGGTGGCGCAGTACATCATGTTGATCGTGGCGTTTCTACTGGCCGTGTCGTTGATCGCATGGAAGCATCATCAGCAGGTGCTGCCGCAGATAGGTTATGGAGGGCTGCTGAACCAGATCGAAGCGGCGGAGCAGCGGCTGGAGAAAGACCCGGCGGAGCGGCAGGTGCGCGAGATGTTCCTGAAGCAGGCCGTGGACCTGCAGGATCGCATCGCACGGTTGCCGCAGTCGTTCATCGAGGACCGCAACGCGCTGGACGCGCGCCTGCTCGAACTCCGTGCGCGCAATGCGCCGCTACGCGAGATCAAGACTGTGGAGCGGGAGCGGCAGGCATTTCCGGTGGATGCAGCCGATGCCCAGCAGCAATGGAGCCAGATGCGCGCCGAGGCACTGAGCCGAAGCCAGCCATCGACACCATCGGCGGAACCCTATCCGGCTGCCAGCGAGCAGGAACGCGACACCCGCCGGCTTAATTTCGTATTGCTGGTGTTTTGCCTGATGGTGGGTACGGCGAGCCTGCCGCACATCCTGACGCGGCTCTATACGACACCTTCGGTCAAGGAAACGCGCAACTCGGTGGCCTGGGCCGTGTTCTTCATCGCACTGCTCTATGTCTCGGCGCCGACCCTCGCGGTGCTCGTCAAGGCGGAGTTCTTCCAGCATCTGGTGGGAACATCCTATGCCGACTTGCCGCAGTGGGTGGTGCAATGGCGCAAGGTCGACCCGCCGGTTTTTGGCATTCGCGATATCAACGGCGATGGCATCGTGCAGTGGGCCGAAATCCTGATCCAGCCCGACATGATCGTGCTGGCCGCCCCGGAAATTGCGGGGCTGCCTTATGTGATCTCCGGCCTCGTCGCCGCAGGCGCGCTGGCTGCCGCGCTGTCTACTGCCGATGGGCTGCTGCTGACCATCGCCAACGCGCTTTCACATGACGTCTACTATCACATGATCGACCGGCAGGCGAGCCACCAGCGCCGCGTGACCACGGCCAAGATCGTACTGCTGGCCGTGGCGTTATTTGCCTCGTACGTCACCTCGCTGCGCCCCGGCAATATCCTGTTCCTCGTTGGCGCGGCGTTCTCGCTGGCGGCGTCGAGTTTCTTCCCGGTGCTGGTGCTGGCAATTTTCTGGCGCCGCACGACGGCAGCCGGCGCCGTGGCCGGCATGGCAACCGGACTCTCCGTTGCGGTCTACTACATCTTCGTCAACTATCCGTTCTTCACTCGCATGACGGGCATTTTCGGCAACCGCTGGTTTGGTGTGGACCCTATAGCGTCAGGTGCGTTCGGCGTGCCAGCCGGTTTTGCCGCTGCGATTCTGGTAAGCCTGATCACGCCACGCAACGCGCCGGTGATCGACAGGCTCGTGAATTATTTGCGGAAGGGGTGAGGTCCGTTCTCTGGACACCCGTCCGGATCCTGTTATAATCGCCGACTTCCCGGAGAGATGGATGAGTGGTTGAAGTCGCACGCCTGGAAAGCGTGTATAGGTTAATAGCCTATCAGGGGTTCGAATCCCCTTCTCTCCGCCAGAATACAAATGCCCGCGCAAGCGGGCATTTTCACATCCGGAGAGAAGCAAGCCAACAGTTTGGCTTGCGTAGGGGAGTCGAAGGGATTGGCTTGCAAGCCAATCCGCGGCCTGCGCCCGGGTAGGCGAATCCCTTCTCTCCGCCAGAATACGAACGCCCGCGCAAGCGGGCGTTTTCGTTTCCATTCGTCGCGCGATGACTGCGCCGTCCGAAATTGTGAGGTTTACGCCCGGCCCCCTGGCGCCTATAACGGCAAGGTGCCCCGGAAGACACGGGTATCCGTACCACATCGTCTCGTAGCGCATTCTGGGAGGGCAAGACATGCCGTACCGCAAGATTGCTGGTGTCGTGATGGTGTTGCTCCTGACTGGTTGCCTGTCTCGCCAGACGAATCATCTCCTGCCTCCGGCGCCCGAGCCGCCGCGTATGTCGACGCAGCAGAATGCCAACGAGAAGGATGGCATGGGCGTGATGGCGCCTGCCGGCAGTACGTCGATACGAGCAGGGGATACGCCCGTCCGCTAGTGGGAGGGTAAGCGCTACGGCAGTGGTGGCCTGGTCTCATCGATTGTCTCGCGGTCAAATCCGAACAGGATCTGCCAGGGAGTCACTCGGGATACTGCGGAATTCCGGCCGGATTCGAATGCGCTGAGTATGTTCGAAGACATTGCGGCGTTCAGCGATGCCAGACCGATGATCGTTCCGCATGCCGCGAACCAGATGTTCCACTTCAGGGACCGGAAGTCCTTGCGAAGTTCCGCCATCTCGTTCTTGATAGCCTGGAAATCGGCTCTCCACTGCGCTCTCTCGTGTTTCTGGTTTTCGATGTCGGCCGCCAGATTGTCGCGGTGCTCCTGATGCTTGCGATCGTTCTCGGCCTTCCATTCCGCCAACGTCGCACGGAATTCGGCTTCACGCCGCTCATCATCCGCCCGCTCCTTGGCCCGCCGTCGTTCATACGAGTCGTTCCACTGCCGCCTTAATTCGGCCTCGGCCTCATACCTTTCCCTGGTCAAGGCCGAGAAGTGCGCCATCTGGATATCGAATTCGTTGCGGGTGACCGGACCGCTGCGTGTCCGTCTTCGTCTTTGCATACCTGATCCTCGTGAAAGAAGTGGTTCAGGTAAGACTGTCCACGGAACGGCAGTGGAGGGACATAAGACGATTCGCAAAATGCGGATGGATTGACTACGCTGAAACTGACTACGCCTCAGATCACGCGTTAAAACCACACTCACGGAGTCACGCATGTCGAAGGAAAGCTCGGGCATTGCCTTTCCCACCCTGATTGCGTTTGCCGTGGCCGGCATGGCGCTGACGGCGTCGATCGTGCTGGCGTACTACGCCACGCATCCGAACCGCATCGAACGGTAGGGCCAGGAAGGAGGTCAGGCGGCGGCCTGCTCCACGCGGTTGCGGCCGCCGCGCTTGGCCATGTAGAGCGCTTCGTCGGCGCGACCGTAGGCATGGGCGAAGGTGCGGCCCTGGGCGGACCAGCTCACGCCGAAGCTGGCGGTGATGGTCCGGTCCACTGGCGCGGCGCAGCGATAGCTGGCAATAGCCTCGCGCATCCGTTCGGCCAGGGCCATGGCGTCCGGCAGGGCGACGTCGGGCAGCAGCGCCGCGAATTCCTCGCCACCCACGCGGCCGATGGCACCTTCCGCGCAGATCGTGTCCTTGAGGCACGCGGTCACGCCGCAGATCACGGCATCTCCCACGGGGTGGCCGAAATCGTCGTTGAGCCGTTTGAAATGATCGATGTCGAGGACGATCAGCGCCAGGCTTCCGCGCGCCAGTGCGGCGGTGGCGAGGTCGATCACGGCGCCGCGATTCAGTGCACCGGTCAGTGTGTCGTGCGTGGCCCGATACTCCAGCTCCTGCGCCAGTTCCTGGAGCCGGTGGTTCAGCCGGTTCATCTCCAGTTCCTCGCGGTCGCTGCGACGGATCAGGCGACGGGTCTCGCGCATCAGCCGCTCGTAGTAGCTGATCAACTGACCCAGCGTATGGCGATAGGCGTCCTCGCCGGCGTCCACGTCGCAGAACACGGCCTTCGCGTGGGCGAGCACGCTGTTCTCGGAGTCGAACAGGTCCGGCTCGGTCACGGCGGACGGAAGGATGTCGCGGGGGGCGTTCAACGGTTCAACTGTTGGCGGTCACTTCGTCGATGAAGTCGATGGCCGGGAAGTCGGCATGCAGTTCTTGGCCGAACTCCAGGATCGTGTCGTCGTCCTCGTCGTGGAACCAGTGCAGGCGCACATGGTTGCCACGTTCGGCGGCTTCGTTGAGCGCATCGAACATGCTGAACAGCATCTTGGTGCTGGAGCTGTTGAAGTACGTCAGCGCCACGTTGACCGTGACCGACGCGTCCTCGTAGTCGGCCAGATAGCGGCGCAGGCGGGCGATGGCTTCGCCGTAGAAGACGGCCGCGTTCTCCGGATAGGATTCGCCCTTGAGCGATAGCGTGTGGCGCGCAAAGTCGAAGCTCACTTCTGGCGAGCTTGGCGTGGCGGCGATGAACAGGTTTTCCATGGCTGGCTCTGTGCGATCGGCGGATCAGATGGTGGCGACGAGCTGGAACATCGTCGAGACCGGGTCCGTGTCGATCGGCTGAAAGTTGTATTCGAGGGGGGCGCTGGCATCGCGTGCCATCGTCAGGAGTCCGAGTCCTGCCCCCTTGCTGCCTTCCGGTGCTTCGGCGCGCAGCGTCTGCTTGTAGGCGACCTTGATCTCGTCCAGCGTCATCGTGCGCACCTTTTCCAGCGCGCCGCGCAGTTGCTCCACGCGCATCGACGATACCGGGTTGGAGCACATCAGCCGGTAGTGCTCGTCCACCATGCTGATGCAGACCGATCCGTGGCGCAGTTGCCCGTCAGAATGGGATTCTTCCGTCAGCGAGTCGGACGAATAGTGCACGATATTCTGCGCCATCTCCACGAACGAGGAGAACAGCTTGCGTCGCGTAGGACCATCCACGCCGCTGACCGTGAGCTGCAGGCGCACGGCATCGGACATGGCGGCGATGATGTTCTGCGAGAAATAGCCGACGTAGTAGAAGATCACGTTGCGTTCCCGAGCCATCTGGAAGAACGGCTCATATTCCTTGTCAATCGAATGTGCGGCAGTCATGTGCGGGGGATGTGGCGCGCGGCCGGAATGGTCATCGCGCGCGGAAACAGAAGAAGGTCAGGTCGTCGCGACGACGCTGCTCGCCCTGCCAGGCCCGGTGCGCGTCGAGCACGGTCTCGCTGACGCTTACGGCCGAGGCGTCGGGTTGCGCGCAGATCGCCTCGCGCATGCGCCGCTTGCCGAACGCGATTTCGCGAGGGCCGCCGATCTGGTCGACCAGTCCATCCGTGGTCACGAATACCAGCGTGCCCGCTTGCGTGGGGACGGTGACGTTCTGCCAGGCAAAATCCATGGCGGTGTCCACGTAGCCCACGCCCATGCGCGCGCCGTTGACCATCTCGCCATCGGCGTCGCCTGGCTGGCGGACGAACACAAACGACTTGGCCCCGGCGAATGTCAGTGCACGCGTGGCATTGTCGAACCAGAAGAACGCGGCATCCATGCCATCGTCCGACGCCGACGCGTCTGGCACCAGGCGCGGCTCGCGATCGTTCTGTCCGAGCATCTGCTTGATGCCGCGATTCACCGCGGCCAGCAGTGCGCCGGGATCGCGCGGTCCGAGTTGATCCAGCGCCTGGCCGAGCAGCGACGATGCGATCAGCGTCATGAATGCGCCCGGCACGCCGTGGCCGGTGCAATCGGCCAGCGCGGCGAACCAGCCATCTTCGAACGCGGCAAAGTGATAGAAATCCCCGCCTACCACGTCACGCGGTTCCCAGACCAGCGCGGCGTCGGGCAACGTGGCCGCCAGGGATTCGCGCGAGGTCCGCAGCATCGCCCGCTGGATCGTGCTGGCGTAGTCGATGCTGTGCATGATCTGGCGGTTGCGCTCGGCCTGCATGTCCGCCACTACGCGCATGAGTTGCAGACCTTGCCCCAACCCGATGTACTGGCCGTCGCGCGCGATGATGAATCCATCGGCCAGCGCTTTCTCGCCGTACTCCACGGTACGGAAGGTGAGGGCGTCGATACTCATGGCCGCGTCCACCACCAGCGGTTCCTTGTCCATGAACGCGATGCAGCTCTTGCGGTTGTAGAGTTCGCGGTGATACGGCTTGCTCATCTGGGACAGGAAGATCGACCGGTTGATCAGGCCGATGGGCTTGCCTTGCTCGGTGACGGGCAGGCAGGCGAGGTCGCGGTGCAGCCCGAAGACATCGAGCACATCCTGGTTCGTATGGTCGGTGGTGACGGATGGCGTCGGCGCGGCCAGATCCTCCGCGCAGGGCTGCCGGAAGCGCGGTCGGGCAGCCATAGGATCCACCAGAAAGCCGGACATGACGAAAGGACCAGGGAATTGGAAGGTCCAGAGTCTAGGCAGCGTTTATGACGAATCCGTGACGCGCAGTGTCATGCGGGTGTGATTCTCGGCCCCTCTCGCGAGGGGTGGCGGCATTAGGATTCCGGGGTGGTATCGGGAAGATCCGATGCAGGCGCGATGCCTAGCGCTCGCGCCAGCATCGGCCACCGCTGCATGGCTGCATGGGTCTCCACCTCGCCCTGCTGGTCGAAGTAGTGCTGCGCGTCGAAGCCCTCGACATGACGGGCCAGCGCGTCGATATCGTTGTAGGCGATGCCGGCCTTGCGCGACGTGATGGACCGGCTCAGGCCGGTGACCTTGCTCATTTCTGTTCCACCCATACGCCGTCCGGGGTATGGATCACGTAGCCTTCGGTGCGTTTCATCGTGATCGTGCCCTCGTTCTCGCCCACCATCGCTGTTTGTGGCAGGTCTTCGGCGTAGTGCGTCAGCGCGGGAGCGCCCGCACGGAACGGGCTGTCGGCCACGAGATTGAATACCAGTTGCGACAGACCGAGAAAACTCATCGGTGCGTCGATCGTCACAGGTGCAGCGGGTTGTCCTTGCGACTGTGCCTGCGGTGCGGGCAGCCCCACGAGCTTGACGCCAACGGGAACGTGGATGATGTGCGGCGTGGGAATTTCCCGCAGGCCCGAGATCTGGTTCTTGTCGCCGCGCAGCGCTGCGCCGTGCTCGGGCACGAAGACCACCACAGCGCGGCGGCCCGACTTCTCGATCGAGTCGATGATGCGGTCCACGTCGTCGAGCAGAGCCTTCAGGCGCAGCGGGTACGACTCCAGGCTGGTCAGCCGCTTGCCGGGCAGCCGATTGCCATCGTGCAGCGTCACCGTGTTGTAGTACAGCGCCACGGGTTTGCGCGTCTTCGGCAGCCGGCTGTACCAGTGGTCGAAGGTGGCGAAGTCACCGAGGATCGGGGAATTGTCGAACGAGCGCATGGCCTCCGGTACGCCTTCGGTGGCCTCGGCCTGGATGCCCGGCACGCCAATCTCCTTTTCCACGATGGCGCGGAAATTGTCGAAGCGGCCATCGTGGTTCATCAGGATGTGCGGCGCAAATCCAGCCTGCGCCAGATCGGCAAACAGATGGCATTGCTCGGGATCGGGATCGTACAGGTCCTTGTGCGCCTCTTGCCCGCACGAGGCGCGCATCACGCGGATGGCCGCCGGGCCACTGTAGCTGGCCGCCGAGCTGAAGTTCTTGAACAGGTAGTCGAAGCGCGAGAGCAGCGGATGGTTGGTGCTTTTGGCCGCGTCGAGATCGTCCCAGGACAGCGAGCAGATATGCAGCAGGATGACGTCGAACTGCGCATCGGGGCTCGCCGTCAGCGGCGTCATGGTGGCGCTGCGCTGTGCTTCCTTCTCGCGGAACGCGGCCAGGATGGCGTCGTAATTATTGGTGGCGTCGATGTTCGCACGCGGGCTGTCGGCCGTGCGCGCGGCGGCCTGTCGTGCGCCGGCACCCGGCAGGTTGACGCCGAGCCCATACCAGAACGGCATCGCGAACAGTGCGATCAGTACGAACGTGGTGGTGCGCACCCAGCGGTTGACCAGCAGGAACAGTGCAAGCACCAGCAGGGCGGCTACCACGAGCTGGATCGAAACGATCCGCTGCAGCAGTTCCAGCAGGTAGGCCGGTGTGAACTCGCTGATGTTGGTGAACTGCGAAATCACGCGCTCGAACGGCGGCAGTGTGGATTCGTGCCACGCCAGCGCGGCGCCGAAGCCGATGGCCAGAAGCTGGCGGATGATGCGCAGCGGGCGCGACTCCATCGGCGCCACCAGCAGCAGCGCGAACACGATGTTGACGAGCCATATCGGATGCATCTGCCCGGTATGGAACAGGTAGAGCTTGACGAGGAAGTAGAGGTTCCAGAGTCCCATGAGGTCTCGCTTGCGTTGCCGTGCGAACGGTCAGGGCTGGCGCGATCGTCGTCGCGCGACGATGACGTCCACCGCATCCATGAAGGCATCGTAGAGCCGCAGCAGGCCCTGATAGCCCATCTCGATCACTTCCTTGAGGCTGCGAAGTGGCGCGTCCACGCGCTCGTCATCGAGCCAGTCTATCCATGCGTCGGCGCGGCCGAACGTGCACTGGATCAGTTGTGTTTCGCGCTGTACCGTCAGGTCTTCCATCCGTACGCCGAGATGGCGATTCACGTTGCGCGTGACCACGGCGGGGAAGTGATAGGTGCGCGGTCCGCGCGACAGGCAGACGCCCAGGCGTGCGCCTTCCTGCAGCGGCACGTCGATCGGCAGCACCACGCCGAGACCACCCATCGAATAGTTCTCGGTCTTGCACGCCAGCGTGCGTCCATCGGGCAGCAGCAGCGTGGCCGGCACGCGCATGGGAATGCGGTGCGACACGCGCACCTGCCGCGCCTCGCGTGCCACGCCGATGGCCGCGCCCAGCATCATCAGGTTGAACAGTGCCCACGCCATGTTCATCAGCACCGTGGCGGGTTCCTCGGTGCCCTGGAACAGCAGCCGTCCGATGCCCGCACCCAGGCCGATGATGTTCAGGGCCAGCAGGAACAGGTACGGCTTGGAGATAGTCCAGTCGAGGTAGTCATCGGCAATCTGCCCGCCCTTGGCCGTGACGTTGAACTTGCCGGCGCGCGGGTTGATGAAGGCCACCGTGGTGGGCAGCACGATGTACCACGCCAGCACGGATTCATAGACCTCGGCCCAGAATGAATGCCGGAAGCGGCCTTGCAGCCGGGAGTTGGTGATGTTGGCGATCATCAGGTACGGCAGCACATAGGCCGTGATCATCAGTGCCGAGGTATTGATCACGTGCAGCCCGAAATACAGGTATGCAATCGGCATCGTCAGGAAGATCAGCCGGGGGATGCCGTAGAAGAAGTGCAGCATCGCGTTGCTGTAGCAGAGGCGCTGAAAGAACTTCAGTCCCTTGCCGAGCATTGGATTGTCGAGCCGGAAGATCTGCGCCATGCCGCGTGCCCAACGGATGCGCTGCCCGATATGGCCTGACAGACTTTCCGTTGCGAGCCCTGCGGCCTGCACCGTGCGCAGATACGCGCTGTTGTAGCCACGGCGGTGCAGCTTCAGCGCCGTGTGTGCATCCTCGGTCACGGTCTCGACAGCGATACCGCCCACTTCGAGCAGCGGCCCGCGCTTGATCACCGCGCACGATCCGCAGAAGAACGTGGCATTCCAGAAATCGTTGCCGTCCTGGATCAGTCCGTAGAACAGGCTGCCCTCGTTTGGCACGCGACGGAAGGTGTCGAAGTTGCGCTCGAACGGATCGGGCGAGAAGAAGTGGTGCGGCGTCTGCACCAGCGCGCATTTCGGATCGGCGAGAAACTCGCCCATCGTCATCTGCAGGAAGGAACGCGTCGGGATGTGGTCGCAGTCGAAGATCGCCACGTAATCGCCATGGGTCTTTGGCAGCGCCGCGTTGATGTTGCCCGCCTTGGCGTGACGGTTGTCCGTACGTGTCAGATAGCCGACGCCTGCCTCCCTGGCGAACGCCTCGATATGGGGCCTGCGGCCATCGTCGAGGATGAACACGCGCAACTTGTGCGCGGGCCAGTCCATGCTGCGCGCGGCGAAGACAGTTGGCTGGATGACGTTCAGCGATTCGTTGTACGTGGGGATGAAGACATCGACCGTCGGCCACTGCGTGGCATCCACCGGCAGCGGCTTGGGTTTGCGGTGCAGCGGCCAGGCGGTCTGCAGATAGCCGAGTGCCAGCACGATCCACGTATAGATTTCCGCCGCGAAAAGGATATAGCCTATGGCGGCTTCGGTGGGCGTGGCGAACTGCAGCGTCTGCGTGGAACGCCACCACATGTAGCGGCCCGCCATCAGCGTTGACAGCGCGATCATCGTGATCGTGGCCAGCCGGCCGGGTACGCGTCGCACGATCGACAAGCCGATCCAGATCACGGCGAACATCAGGATCTGATCCGCCAGCGGCAACGGCGTTGTGCTGACCGCGAGCACGGCGATAGCGGCGAGCACCAGCGAGACAGGCAGTACGAACGGAATGCGGCCGATGCGCGCCGACATCGTTTCAGTGACGTACGCCACGCGATTCCAGTCGGGCCGCGGCAACCGTTTCGATAGCTTGTACCGCAAACGGCTCATGCCGTGCCATACAGGTTCGACGATACGGTCGAGCGCGCGCCGCAGCCAGCCGGTGCGCTCGGGGTCGACCGTACCGCTGCGCTGTTTGCGCGGATCGGCTGCCAGTCGCACGCGGGGTTTCGGCGGACGCACGAACAGTCGCCAGATCCACGTGCCGGCGTGGATGTGATTGCGGTTGCGCCCATTGGCGACACCTAGCCGGGCGAGTGCGCGCCGATAGAGCAAGGTGGCCCACTCGGCGGGGATGTCGGGCTTGCCGGGGCGGGGCGGTTGGAAGAACAACCGCAGCAACCAGTCGCCGATATGCGGCTGGGCACTGGTGCTGGTGCCAACGCCGAGCTGGCGCGACAGCCAGTCGCGTACCGACGCGAACCGCATCCGCATACCCGGCGAGCGCGCATTCATGCCGCACTCCCCTCTGCGATGGCGGACTCGGGGGTGTCGATCCACGCGGCCAGCCACGATGCGAGGCCATTCAGATCGTGCGCGGCCTGCGAGTGCGGCGTGCTGCGACTAAAGCTCTCGCTGCGCGCCAACGCATCGGGCACGCTGCTGTCCTCGTGCACGTGATAAGGCAACATCGCGGCGCCCAGCATCGCCTGCAGCATGGCGATGATGTCGACATGAAGCTGACGGGCAGGATTCAGCCGCGTGGCGAGATACCGCGCGGTCTTGCCGCGTGCAGCGAGGCTGTCGGCCAGGCGGCGCACCGTCAGGCAGGTCTCGGGCTGTGTCGGGAGCAGCACCAGCACAAGGTCAGCCGCGTCGATCGCCTGGTCCGCATGGGCGGAGGGCCACGGCGTGGTGTCGATCAGGATCGCGCCACCGTTGGGCAGATCCACGGCTTCCACCTGACGGGCGAGCCAGTTCGCGGGCAGGCGCTCCATCGCACCGGCTTCGACGCTGTCGCCCCAGGGGACGAACAGCACGCCATCGTCGCTGCGCTGGCCCGCTGCCGCCCATGACGCGGGCGCGGTAGCGTGCAGGCAGGCACCGAGTCCGTCGATGGCCGCCTCACGCAGGCCGAAGTGAAATCCCAGCACATTGCGCGGATCGCACTCCATGGCGAGCACCGCATGGTTGCGCCACGCCAGCAGCGAGGCCAACTCCGCCGTGAGCGTGCTGCGTCCGGCGCCGCCCGTGGTGGACACGATTGCGATGGTCCGGCTCATGTCGCTCATCGGCCGTCTCCGCTGCGCACCTGCCGCTTGCCGCGTATCACCATGGCCTGCAACTGCGGCGGCAGGCGCACGGCGCGGCGTGGTCGGGGTGCTGTCCAGCGCGGCAGCCAGCGCAGCAGGTCGAGGCGCCACGTCAGCCACGCCAGTGGCGCCGCCAGGATCAGTCCCCAGATGAAGTAGCCGAGAAAGATGGGCATGGGTCAGTCCTGAGGTTTGAGTGGCACCGGATAGTGCTCGGGCAGCGCGCGTGCGGCACCCTGCGTGGTGCGCCGGGGTGTCACCAGCGGCAGCGTGGCCGGTGCGGGTGCATCGACGATGACGGTACCCCTGGAGGTTTCCGGCTGCGCGGGCGGATGGCTGTCCCGCTGCGCAGGCAGCCACGTGCTGTAGTCGGGCGGCGGATACTCGGCCACTTCGGCATCGAAACGGGTCAGCACTGCCGTGATGGATTCGGCATCGCCGCTGCGCAGGTCGCCCTGGAACAGATCGGCCATGGGTTTGCGGAACACGCGCTGGCAGACCGCATCCACATCGTCCATGCGGCAGGCGAAGAAGAAAGCGTAGAGACTGTCGGCGCCAGCCGTGCACAGATCGCCCGCGCGGCTCATCTGGCAGGCGCGCAGGGCGTCGATGTGCGCCACCTCCGGCAGCAGCGGCAGTTGCAGCAGCACATGCGGCAGCTTGACCATGCGGCTGCGGTCCACCGCATCGCGCACCAGTGCGATGAAGGTCGAGGCGGTGACGTAGCCGCTGGCCGTGGTGGTCAGCACGGCCGACAGCGCTTCGTGATAGTCGGCAAGGATGGGCCGTGAGAACACCTGTCCTTGCAGGCCATCGATCATGGATTGCATACGCGCGAAAGGCGTGCGTTGCGCAACCACGGCATTGGCGCCGAGGTTCAGCATGAGCAGTTCGTAGTGCTGGCGCATGGCTTCGCGGTCCTCGCGGATTACGATTTTCAAGGCGCGGCCCCCACTGCGCCGCAACCGGTGGACCTGCCCCGCCAGCATCTCCAGGTCACGACTGCCGGCGTAGTGCAGGATCACAGTGGCTGCCACCGATTTGCTCGCGGTTGCCACTGCGGCTTCATTGCTATCCACCACGCGCCAGGATTCGGGGATAAAGCGCTCGCGCAGCACGGCGTCGCGACTGGCAATCACGCGATCCTCGTCCGGCGCCAGCATGCCCGCATCTTCCACGGCGCCCTGGTAGGTATCGGCGGCCACCATCAGCCGCTGCTCGTGCGGTGCAAAGCGCAGACGGATCACTTCACCGGCCACCACGGCCTGATCGTCGCGCCAGAAGGCCACTTCCCAGGTGTATTGCCCCTGCTGCTGAGATAACTGCACCGCTCCGGCAAAGCGCCCATGAAACCCTTGCAGGTCAGGCGGCGCGTGGCCCGCTTCGAGTTCGGGCGGTGCCATCACGAGCAGCAGCGCGCACCGCTCCTGCGCGCACCAATCGCCGAGACGTCCACCGGCCTGCGTCATCGCAGTGGCGTCCTGCCAGTCGATAAACGCTTCGGCACCTTCCACGAGGAACGGTGTGCCACGCGCGCCGCATTGATCCACCAGCGCGTCCAGGGCTTCCATCAATGCATCGATGCCGGCGCGGCCCGGTTGGGGTTGCAGGGCGCACAGGTTGGCACGCGCATGCATGGCGCGCGGCACGTCGATATCGAGGCCATGTTCGCGCAACGCGCCAGCAATGCCTGCCGCATCGCGGTTCGCCAGTACACAGGCGGGGCCGCGCAATGCAGATGCGGCGGTTTGCCAGAACAGCGCATCGCGCGCAGGCGAGGACCGCGCGTAGACCACGTGTGCCCGGCCCGGCGTCAGCGTGGCCAGTGCGGGCGCGAGTCCTTCGATGGCGAGCATGCTGCGCGCCTGCAGTCGCGCGAGCAGCGGGGCGCGCGAAGACGCAGGGGAAGAAGCGGGGCGGCTGGCGGCGTCGTTCATCGCTGGCTCGTTATCTCAATAGGCCGAGTAGGGGCGGACCGGCGTGGGCGGGAAGGGCACCGGCATCTGCCGCTTGTCGAACAGGTAGCGTAGCCACGCCATGGCGCGGTTCGGCGCGTAGTCGCGCGAGCGGTCGATCGAAAATCCCGCGCCCACCACCCAGTGCGGCGCGAACGTGTATTCCACCGTGGCGCCGAGCGTGTAGCTGAATCCACCGCCCGATCCGCCGCCATACTTTGCATCGCCGCTGAGTGCCTGCAGGTCCGGGCGCGTCGGGAAGAATGGCGCTTCGTCCTCGTACGTGAAGGACCACCCCGCCGAGCCGATGAAGCGCCACGACCACTTGGCGTAGCGGCCTGTCCAGTCCAGCGGAATGCCGAACGACACATAGCGCTGCGGGCTGTAGTAGCCGCCGTGGCCGAACGTGTAGAAGCGCTGGTTCTCCGAGTAGTGCCAGTAGTTGACCACCAGGCCGCTTGTCACGCGCTGGTCGCGCTGCGTGTAGACCGGCACATCGAAGCCCGTGCGCACTGTGACTTCGCGATTGGTTTTCACGTTGTCACCAGTGTAGAGGCCGTAACCGACGTCGGCAAACAGGCCGACGCGGCCCACGTCGCGCGCGTACCGCACGTGTACGCCATTGCGCACGATGCCGCCCCATGTCTCGCCCGTCACCGGGTCACGCGCGCCCGCGTACGAGATCAGGGAACTGGTCTGCGCGCGCCGCGAGATATCGACGGTCACGGCTTGCGCACCCAGGTCCGCGCGATAGCGGAAGCCACCTACCACGGTGGATTCGAGAAAGCCCAGCGGCGTGGTGCCGATATCGGCGCGCCAACTGTTGTAGGCACCGTCGTACTCGTAGCCAGCGGCCAGCGCCACACCTTTGTCGTTTTCGCCGATATTGCCGAGCCCAGCATTGCCCAGCGCGGGAATTTTGCCGAACTCGAGGTTGCGGATGCTGCTGGCGCCGCGCAGCGTGCCGGCATCGAGCAGCACGGTATCGGCATGAAAAAAGGCGTGGCCCGCGTAGCCGTTCGGAATCCGCACATAGAGCGGGATCTCGGTGGCATGAAGCTTGGAGATGCCATCGTCGCCGGACTTGTTCGACTGCATCACCGCCGTGGACACTTCGCCCTGACGACGTGCTTCCAGACCGGCAAGCGCGCGTTGTGCGGGCGTGCCATCGCGGCCGGGGGTGACGCTCTCGCGTTGCTCCAGGCCCAGCGCCGAGCGATAGATCTGCGCGGCGTCGTTGAAGTCGCCACGCGACTGGGCAATGCGTCCGCGCTGCACCGTGATATCGGCGCGATTCGGAAAACGTGCGTCGAGGGCATCCACGACTTCAGTGGCTTCGTCCTCGTGGCGCATCGCGGTGAAGCGGCGCGCTACCGACAGGCGTGTATCGATATCGTCCTCGGGTGTTTCGGCCAGCACGGTGCGCACGATGTCGAGCGCCTGCGTGGTGTCGCCGCGTCGCTCGTACTGACGTGCGAGCGTGAGTTGCGCGCCGGCGTCATGCGGCTGCGTGGCCAGCACCTGACGCGCGGCATCGGCGGCGCCCTTGTAGTCGCCATCGGCTTCGCGCAGATCGGCCAGTGTCAGCAGCCAGCGCCGGTCGGTCTGCTGCGCGGCGGGCACGGCGTCGAGCGTGCGCTGTGCCTGTTTCAAGTCACCAGCATCGATCTGCCGGTCTGTCTCGCGCAGCGCCAGGCGCAGGGACTGGTCGGCCACGTCGCGACGTTCTTCGGGCGTGATGCCGGGCAGGGCGTTGGTCTCCGCGATCCATTGGCGCAGGGCATCGTCGCGATCGGCTGCGGCAAGCAGTTCGCCATAGCGCAGGCGGATGTCGATGTGCGGATCGCCGGGATGTGCGGCAAGCCAGTCGCTGACCAGTGCGAGTCCCTTGTCGGCTTCGCCCAATGCAATCCATTCGCGGCCAATCGATGCCAGCATGTGGCCGTCATCCTTCGCTTCCACAGCAGCCTGTTCCAGCAATTGCCGCGCCTCCGCATCGCGGCCTTCGGCCACGCGCTGGCGCGCATCGCGCAGCATCTGCTGGGCCGCAAGGTTGTGGCCGAGATTGCGCATGCCTTCGGAGCGGTCGGCCTGCGGCACGGCAGCGAGGATGGTTGCAGCGGCGTCGATGTCATCGACGCTGTTCAGATACAGCGCGGTGGCATAGCGCATCTCGCTGTTCGGCGCGGTTCGCATGCCATCGTCCATTACGCTGCGGCCGAGTGCGGGCAGCCCAAGATCGCGATAGACACGTGCGAGCGTGAAGCGCGTCCACGGCGCATCGGGCTGCAGACGGATAGCGTCTTCGAGATTGTGGATGGCGGGGCTGCGCTTTTGTTGCGCGAGCAGGCGGTCCGCGCGGGTGGAGAGCAGGTCCGCACGCATCGCGCGCAGGTCGCTGGCCGAACCGCGCATGCGCGCTTCCTGGCTGGCGATCAGCGGGCCCACTTCATCGTCGCGGCCTTCCTTCTGCAGCAACTCGGCCAGCGTGCGCAGCGTGCCGACTTCCGGTTTGGGCCGCGCCAGCATCTTGCGCAACAGCGCCTCGGCTTCCGCGTCCTTGTTCTTCGCGACGAGCGCATCGGCCAGCACGGCCTCGGCGTTCTCGTTGTTGGGTTGCTGGGCGAGGGCCTGACGCGCCAGTGCTTCGGCTTCGGCGGGCTTACCTTGTTGGTTGGCCTCGCGCGCACGGGCGACCGTGCCCCAGAACGTGGCCGTGGCAATCAGACCGCGCCACTTGTTGCTGGGATCGAGCTGCTGCGCGCGCGTGAACAGTTCGCGTGCTTCGTCGTGACGACCTTCGCGCAACCGCACGAGTCCGAGACCGCCCACGACCTCGGCATCGTTACGGCGCTTCTGATACGCCTTTTGCAGCGCGATGTCGGCGTCACGCGTGTTGCCGCGTTCGAGCTGGTTCAGGCCGCGCTGCCGCGCCTGATAGGCCGGGTCTGCTTCCACCTTTTGCCGGGCGGTCGCGCGTTTGCCCAGCGCGGCCAGCGTTTCCTGCGCGGACTTGTCATCGGGCGCTTCTTTCACGTACCGCTCGAACCAGACGTAGTAGTTGGGGTCGTCGTTGACGCGATTGAGCGTACGGCGCCACAGGTCCAGTGCCGTGGTGCGGTCGCCGTCGGGCCGTTGCGTCATGCGATAGAGAATGCCGAGACCTTCCTGCCGCGTGGCTTCACGGTCGGTCAGCAGGTCTGCCAGCGCCAGTTGCAGGTAGTTGTCATCGGGATGCTCGCGGGTGCGGCGCCGCAGTTCCGAGATCGCCTCGTTGCGGCCTGCTGCAGTGCTCGACAGGATGCGGTAGTAGTCGCGCGCCAGATCGCCATCGGGCGCGCCGCGCGGAAACAGCTTGCGCAGGCGTGCCACGGCTTCGTCGTCCTTGCCGGTGCGCGCCGCGAGCCGTGTGGTGGCCATCTCGCGCTTGTCACGCGTGGCGATGCGGTAGGCGTCTTCCAGTTCGAGCGCGGCGGCGCTGCCCGGCGCGGCGGCCTGTAGTGCCTTGAGATACTTGTCCGCTTCGGCGGGGCGGTTCGAGCGGATCTCGATCAGCCCCATCAGTTTCAGGGCCTCGGGCTGCCTGGGATCGATGACGAGCGCTTTTTCCAGAATGCCGCGCGCCATGTCGGCGCGATTCTTGGCCTCCCACATCCGGGCGGCCGACAACAGTTGCACCATCTGCGCGGACGGTGCGGCTGCGGATGCTGGCGCTGCATTGGCAGCAAGGCCGGGAAGGGCGGGACTGGCCAGCAGCAGCGCCAGCGCAGGGGCTAACGCGTGGCGGGGCATGTGGCATCCCAGGCCGGCACCAGCGTGCCGTCCGCTTCGAAGCGGAAATGTTCTTCCAGATAGCCAAGCCCGAACAGCGCCAGCACCTGGCTGTAGTAACCGAATGGCTCCTGCGCGGCCAGCGTGCGGGCGCGGCTTACCTGCTTGGCAGCCACGCCGTCCTGCCCCAGCGCGGCGAGGTAGGGCGCCACGGCTGCGGAGAATCCGCCGTTGCCAGCGTTCGGGCCGAACGTGCCCGCTTGCGTATCGACGTGCTCGGGCGGGTGGCCATGCGTGGCCACGTAGTCGGCCATCGGACGGAATGCCTGCAGCGCCGTGGTGCGCAGCGGGTCGCGCGGGGCCATCATGCCGATCCAGAGATAGACGCGGATCGCGTTGTACGAGCCGTTGGCCAGCGTCTGCGTATCGGGCACGAAGCCGCGCCCCTTCTGATAACCGACCCAGTCCGGCGAGAAGCCCTTCGGCGCGGTATCGACGATGAGTTTGGCCGAGGTCTCCACCAGTGCCTGCCAGCCGCTTTCCTCGGGCAGTGCTGCGGCCAGGCGCCGCATGACGGGCATCGGCACATAGCTGGGATTGAGCCGCCAGAGATCGGGCGAGGGATGGAAACCCACGGGCCCCGGCAACAGCGTGCGGCCCAGGCCAGGCAGGACCGCCGTTTCCTCACGCATCACGCGACGCGCCATCAGCGTGCCCAGTGCCGTGTAGCGGCGCTCCTTCCAGAGCCGGCCCGCTTCCAGCAGCGTGTAGGCGATCCACAGGTCGGCATCGGAGGCGGGGTTGGCATCGAGCACGCCCCACTTGCCGATTTGATCGCCTTCGGTGTGCTTGCCCCAGATCCACGCGGGCAGATGCGCCACGAGATCGCCCTGGGCGAGGTTGTTCTCGGTCCAGGTCAGCAGCTTGTCGAAGGTGGCGCGGTCATTGGCGGCCAGCGCAAAGAACAGGCCGTAAGCCTGTCCTTCGGACACCGTGGCCTGCTGCGGCGTGCTGGCGTCGATCACGCGGCCATCCGGGCTGATCGTGGTGCGGCGGAAGGCTTCGTAGTCGGGCCAAGGGCAGGTGGCGGCGAAGCCGGGCGCGACGCCACCCAGCGCGCAGACCAGCAGGCAGCCCGCAGCCATTCGTCGCAGCCAGCCCTTCGCCCTTGGCACGTCAGCCACCATTGCGCCGCGCCGCGAGCCGGCCCAGCGCCCAGAACAGCGTCAGTGCCACGAGCAGCCCGGCCAGGATGCCGGCCACGGCCAGCAGCGCCGGATGCGCCGACATCTTCATCCAGAGCCGCGCATACCAGGGCAGGTTGCCGACGTAGTAGGTGTCGCCCAGCCGCAGCCCCTCCAGCTCGCGCTGCCGGATCACGGTCAGGTCGCCACGGATCTGCGACACCTTGCCGGGATCTTCCAGCACATCGAGCACGTCTCGCACGCGTTCGTCGCTCGATGCGGTGATCGCCACCACGCTGCGCTGTTCTGCAAATGGCGATTCAAAGCCGATCAGCGCCGCCATCGGGCCATCGGCGGTCAGGATCGCGCGGCCCGCCGGCGAGATGTTCTCTTCCTCGATCCCGCTGAGCCAGTTCGACCATGCATGGGTGCGCTGGTCGCGCAGCGTGATCTCGGTCTTGCCGCGTTCGATCAGCAACGGCAGGGACTTGCCCCAGCCCTGCAGCACCTGCGCGGCGCTGCCCGTGCCGATCACCACCAGATTGCGATCCTTGACCGATTCGATCGACTTGGCCGGCACCACGGTCACGCGCAGCGACGGCAGGCCGGTCCACTTGCCCATATGGCCGAGCACGGTCAGCAGCGCTTCCTGATCGGTGGCGGTGGGCGCATCGGGCATCACGATGGCGGTGTCCGAGAGGTCCGCCATGCGCGTGAACGGATAGCCGCTGTTGGCGAAGAAGGCGAGGTTCGGCATCGCCGCGTAGTGCAGGAAGCCGCTGAAATCGATCGACGAATCGGGGTCCACCGCCGCACGCGCCACGTTGGCGGCGGTGGACGAGCACAGCCCGGTCTTCTGCGAATCGATATGGAACCGGAACTGCATCTGGTTGTTGCTGCCCACACGGAACGCGGGGATCAGGATCGAGTTGCTGACCGTGGCGCTGCCGCCGGACAGCAGCGGCACGGCTACCACGTTCTCGTCGGTCTGCACCGTCAGCGGCTTGAGCCGGTACGAGCGCACGAGCTGGTCGTTGACGTCGATGCTGAGTACCGAGTCGTTGTACGTGGACGGCGCGGTGTAGCGATACTTCATGCTCAGCGGCACGGCACGGTCGTTCCAGCCGAACAGGTCGGCCGGCACGCGCAGGTTCACGCGGATGGCGTCGGGTGTGGCGCCCGATACCTGCAACTGCTGCGGATCGGTCACCAGTTCCTTGAACATGACCGGACGATCCACCGGTGCCCAGGCGGGCGCGTCATACGGGCGGCGTGGCTTGCCGAGGTCCACCGACTGCACGGCGGCGCGCGGGCCTGCCATGCCAGCCTTGCCAAGCACCACGGCGTTGGCGGCGATTTCAAGCTCCTGCGGCGTGCGGCCGGCCAGCACGAGCAGTTTGCGCGACGGATCGGCCGGATTCGGCATCACGCTGACCGACGGGCCTTCGATCTTCTCGATGCGGATGCCGTCGGGCTGGGCATTGGGCAGTACCAGCGCAATCGCGTTGGTATCGGCTGGCGCGGTGCGTGCCACGGGGAAGCGCAGTTCGCGATAGCTGGCCAACGCGCCCAGCCACGACGCCACCACGCCAGCGGCGCGCAGTGTTGCGGGATCGGCACCGGCGGGCAGCATGAACGGTACGGTCACGCGGCGATTGTCACGCCGGTCGAAAAACGGCGCGGGCAGCAGCGCCAGGCTGTCGGGCAGCGTGATGCCGGCCTTGGTCAGCGTCAGCGAACTGGTGGGGCTGATGTCGGTCCACAGGCTCGAATGGTACGGGTCCTCGCAATGATCGAGCGTGTAGTGCGCGATCATCTGCACGTTGATGCGATTGAAGTCCGTAAAGAAGCGGGGATCCAGATCGATCTCACGCGAAATCTGCTGGCCCGCGTGTTCCTTGTCTAGCGGAATCGTGGCCACGACTTCGTCGTTGAGCCGCACCTTCAGGTGTGAGAGCGGATAGATCAGCGAGGGCGAATACGTGAAGACGAGCTTCAGCTTGGCGGCGGTCACCACTTCGTCCAGACGTACGCCGACATTGACGGTGCGGTCCGGGTCCAGCCCGCGCAGCGGGATCGTGTAGTTCGCGCCCATCTGGGCGAAGGTCAGGGTCTGGCTGCGCCCCGGGGGCAGGGCAGTGGCATCGGAGGCGGGGGCGGATGCCGGGGTGGAAGGTGTGACTGCGGTCGGGGGCGGGGGCGTTCGGGTGGTCTGTGCCGCCGCATCGGGAATGCCTCCCGCTGGAAAGGTTGCAGGCAGCAGCGCCAACAGCAGGGCCGGTCGCAATCTGCGGAGTCGGACGTGTCGCAGGCCTGACAGGAGTTCCTTCATATGGGGCGCCCTGTGAAGATTGCGCAGCAGTTCACTGCGGAGAGAAGGTACTGCGTGGCGAATATAGCACGTGGAAAACGGCCAGCAGCAAGGCTTTCCGGGCGGCAGGCAGTGAATTAAGAAAGATTCAATTCAGACCCGCGTTGGTATTTAAATAATTAAATTCTGAAGCGCCGAAATTGCCGGAGTGCGGTAAGTTCGACAATTTCCTGAAGCGCGGCATGCAGATTTTGCATAAGGGCAGGAAGGGGCGTGTGGAAGAATGCCGGTACACCTTTCTCTTTCCGAGCCTTCGAAAATCGCCATGTCCCAAGCTGCCGCCGAATCCATCGTCTTCCTGAACGGGGACCTGCTTCCCGTTTCCGAAGCCCGCATTCCTGTCCTCGACCGGGGCTTCATCTTTGGCGACGGCATTTACGAGGTCATTCCCATCTACAACGGCAAGCCGTTTCGCGGGGCGCAACATCTGGCGCGCCTGGCGCGCAGCCTGGATGGCATCGGCATTCCCAATCCCTATACGGAATCGGAATGGCACGCACAAATCCAGAAGGTGATCGATGCCAACGGACTGGCCGACCAGATGATCTACATGCAGGTCACGCGTGGCGTGGCCAAGCGTGCGCATGCCTTCCCAAAGGAAGTCACGCCTACCGTGCTGATCATGACCAATCCGATGGTGCTGCCTCCGGCTGCCTCGGTGCAGCAGGGCGTGGCATGCGTGACGATGGAAGACCGCCGCTGGCTCAACTGCCAGATCAAGTCCACGTCGCTGCTGGGCAACGTCCTGGCGGCGCAGGTGGCGGCCGAGGCGGGTGTGACCGAGGCCATCCAGTTTCGCGACGGCTATCTGACCGAGGCATCGGCCTCCAACGTGTGGGTGGTCAGCCAGGGCCGCGTGGCCGCGCCGCCGAAGGACAACCTGATCCTGGAAGGCATCCGCTACGGCCTGATGGAAGAACTGTGCGCGGCGATGGATATCTCGTTCACGGCACGCCGCATTGCGCGCGACGAAGTGTTCGGCGCGGACGAGGTGATGATCTCGTCGGCCAGCAAGGAGCTGCTGCCGGTGGTGACCATCGACGGCAAGACCATTGGCAGTGGCAAACCGGGTCCGGTGTTCCAGCGCCTGTATGCGGCATATCAGGCGGCCAAGGCGGCGCTCTGATCGCCTGCTGCCCCGGGGGATGGCCGCGTGCTAGGATGGCCGCGGACCAACCACCGACAGGAGGCGGCTCATGGCCAAGCGCGAGCGCAGCCGGCGGGTCATCAAGGAAGAGGTGAGCCGACGCATTCAGCAGATCGACGAGATCGCGGACGAGGGCATGCGCGTGCGTGTGCCCGATCCGGTGCCGCACGCACGCGATGCGCGGGGCCGGAACTGGGACATGGGACGCTTCGGCAATGCACGCGGCTACGAGCAGGCGATTCGCGCCGTGGTCGACGATGTACGCGACGAGTTCGATCTCGGTGACGATCCCCCGAGCGCCGTGCCGAACCCGTTCGGCAACTAGGCGTTCTCAGCCAGGCAGTCCCGGCCAGGCCGTCTGTGGCTGCCAGCCTGCGATAGCCGCAGCGGGCAGGGGCTGCGCGAACAGGAAGCCCTGTCCCACGTGGCAGCCTTGTTCGAGCAGAAACTGGCGCTGGAAGGTGCTGGTCACGCCCTCTGCCACCACGTTGAGATTGCGGGCCCGGCCGATGCGGATCACCGCCTCCACCAGCGTCCGCGTGGCCTCGCTGGTTTCCAGGTCAAGCAGGAAACTGCGATCCAGCTTGATTTCTTCCACCGGCAGGCGCGTCAGCCGGCTCAGGCTGGAGAACCCCGTCCCGAAGTCATCGATCGACAGCCGCACACCAAGCCGCCGCAGCGTGGCGATGGTTGCGATGGCTGTCTCCGCCTCGGCGGCCTGTTCCAGGAAGACGCTTTCCGTAATCTCGATGGTCAGCTCGCCCGGCGACAGGCCGTTGGCCTGCAGCGCTTGCGCCACTACTTCGGAGAGACCGGGATCGCGGATCGACAGCGGCGACAGGTTGACCGACATTGCCGGCACGGCCGTGCCTGTCTGACGCCATTGGGCCTGCTGTGCGCAGGCCTCGCGGATGGCCCAGTAGCCCAGTTCCACGATCAGGCCCGACTCCTCGGCCAGCGGTACGAAGACCGCAGGCGGCACATCGCCCCGTCGCGGATGTGGCCAGCGCGCCAGGGCTTCCACCGCCCACAGGTTGCCGGAAGCCAGATGGATCTGCGGCTGGTAGTGCATGCGCAGCGCGCCATCGGCGATGGCATCGCGCAGTTCGAGTTCGAGCGCACGCCGGTCACCGAGCCGGCGCGCCAGCGACGCGTCATAGACGCACACGTGGTTGCCGCGCTCCCGTGGCCGGCGCCGCTTGGCCTGATAGACGGCCAGGTCCGCATGGTGCAGCAGCGTGGCGCGGTCCCGGCCGCCATCGCCACCCGGGCCGCCCAGCACGCTGATGCCGATGCTGGCCGACGGTATCAGGCGATGGCCGTGCGTCAGCACGACCGGTGCCGACAGCGCGTCGAGCAGCGCATGGGCGGCGGCAAGGGCGCGGTCCTGTGCGTGGTCGGGCAGCAGGATCGCGAACTCATCGCCCGAGAGCCGGCCTGCGACAGCGTCGGCATGGCAGTTCAGTGCCACGAGTTGGAGCCGCGCAGCCACTTCGGTCAGGAATCGGTCGCCCGCGCCGTGGCCCTGCACATCGTTGACATGCTTGAAATCGTTCAGGTCGATGAACAGCATCGACAGGGGCGTGCCGCCGGCATTGGCCTGGGCTACGGCATCGTCGGTGCGCGATAGCAGCAACTGGCGGTTGGGCAAGCCGGTCAACGCATCGTAGGAGACCAGGCGATGGATGCGGTCCTGCGCATGGTCGCGCGCCAGCGCCAGCGCGCAGAGATTGGTGGCCACGGCCACCAGGTTCTCGTGGAAGGCGTCGGGCAGGCGCGGCTCGGCAAAGCACAGTGCGAAAGTGCCGAGCACACTGCCATCGGCGGCGCGTACCGGAGTCGACCAGCTAGCGGCGAGTCCGGCGGCCAGCGCCGCTTCGCGCAGCGGTTCCCAGCGGGAATCCCCGGCAATGTCGTAGACGGCCACGGGTTGGCCCAGAAAGGCGGCGGCACCGCAGGACCCCGATTCCAGCCCGATGGGCAGGTCGCGGAATGGCGCCAGCGCGGCCGGATCGGCGGAAGGCATGGCCACGAGCTTGAGCCGGCCATGCTCCACGCGCATGACGGCCGCAATAGCGCCGGGAGACATGCGCTCCACGCTGCGACACAGGTCGGCCATGATTTGGTGCGAGGGGACGTCGCGTGCCAGGGCCGCCACCGCCTCTGCCGCGGCGGCCAACAGGGTGACCTGGTTGCGCGCGTTGACAGCGACCACGGCATTGATCGCCTGTTCCAGCGCCTGGGTACGCATGCTTTCTGACTTTCTCTTTTTATGGGAAATACGTGAGTACACGCGCCCGGCGATCTCCCTCAATCGTCGTACCTCTGCATGCACCCCGGGAGTGTAAGGCGGCTATCCAATGGCCAGAGGCAGGGTTTGCCCGCGCTTTTGTAGAAATGACAATGCGGTCAACCCCTCTTTCGGGGTCGTGCGGGCATACGGGCCTTGATGGAGGCGGATCGCGCCGTGAAATCGGCGGAATTAGAGGGTTTACTCAGGAGCGGACAATGAAGCGGCCGAGCCCAGCATCAATCCACGGTGACGATGATCGCCACGCGGCGGTTCTCTGCACGGCCAGCGCTGGTGTCGTTGTCGGCAATGGGCCGCGTCTTGCCCAGGCCGCGCACCACCAGGCGGTCGCGCGTGAAGCCGCACGCGCCCAGCACGCGGGCCACCGCTTCGGCGCGGCGCATGGAGAGCCGCAGGTTGTACGCGTCGGAGCCGGTGTTGTCGGTGTGGCCGTCTACGTGCAGCACGTCGATGCCGGCTTCGCTGAGCCGCCGGCCGATCCGGATAACCGTGGCCGTCTGGTCCAGCGAAATAGCGTCGTCGTCGAACTTGAACAGCACCTTGTTCGTACGCCCCAGTTCCCAGCCGTGGTCCGTCAACTGAAATCCCTGGTCTTTCAGGACGCTGACCTGGGCGGGTGTGAGTTTGCCAACCGGTTCGGGTTCGGGCGGGCTGGTCGCGCAACCGGCCAGCGCAAGCATGATGACCGTAGTCTGTATCAGCAGTGCGCGGCGGGTGAGCTCGGACATGGTCGTCAGGCCTGCCGTTGCGGCGGAGCGGTCTCGGCAGCGTGCCAGGTGGCCCCCGAATCCCGCTTGGCGCCGTACATGGCGGCGTCGGCGGCGTGGAGCAGGGCCGCGCCATTGCGGGCATGCACCGGGAAGACAGCCAGTCCGATACTGAGCGGCGCCATGACCGAGTTGCCGTCGGGCAGGTCGATGGGTACGTTCATCGCGTCGAGGATGCCCTCGGCGGCGCGGATTGCATCCTCGGGCTGGCGCAATGCCTCGATCAGGACGGCGAACTCGTCGCCGCCGAGCCGACCCACAGTGTCGGATTCGCGCAGGCAGCCCCGGATGCGCTCGGCAATGCCGACCAGCACGACATCGCCTGCCGCGTGGCCATGGCGATCGTTGATGCCTTTGAAATCGTCACTGTCTAGATAGAGCACGGCGGCGTACTGGTTGCGGGCGGCTGCGGTGCGCAGCGCCTGATCGAGCGCTTCGGCAAACGCGGCACGGTTGAGCAATCCTGTCAGCCCGTCGTGGGTGGCGCGGTGCGCCAGCGAACGGTTCTCCCGCTGCAACTGCTTTTGCCAGGCTTCCAGTTCGTCGAGCAGGACATTGAAGTCCTCGGACAACGCGTTCAGTTCCTCGATCCGCGCTGGCGGCATGCGCTGGCCGAAAGCCCGTTCGGACCGCACCGCGTGCGCCACCCGCATCAGGTTGCGCAACGGATCGATGATGTCGCCCAACATCCGGCTGGACATGTAGTGCGCGCCCACGGCGGTCACCAGCAGGCACGCAATCAGCCCCAGCGTGCCTTGCAGCAGGAAGTGGAGCAGGGCGATGGGGTCGCCCACCACACGCACGGTGCCTACCTGCTGGGACTCATGGATGATCGGTTGCTCGGCAGGGCCGGAGGTCAGCAGTTCCCCGGCAATCTGGCGCAACGCCGGAAAGCGGTCCTGGCCGGGCCGCCGCCATGTGGCCAGCAACTGGCGGTCGCCGTCGTAGACCGCCACGGTGGCCACGTCCTCGGTGGAGGCGATGACCGACAGCGCATCGGCGGCAGCGGCCTGGTCGCCGAACACGACCGGGGCTTCCACCGTATAGGCGATGGAACGCGCCACGAGCCGCAGGTTGTGATCGGCATAGGCGCGCAGCGCGGTCATGCCAAGCAGCGTCAGGGAGATGCCAGCCATGAGCACCGCGATCAGCGCCACGCTCAGGTGGATGCGCCGCAGCGCGCCGTACAGCGTGGGGCGGGGGGGCGGGGGCGCAGAGGAGGGGCGGCGGCCGGGCAGGTTCATGGCGCTGCCGCCTTGCGGCGTCCCAGTTGCAGCACCCCCGGATGAACGTGGATGCCGCTGCGCGCGATGGCGTCGAGATTGATCCGGAACGACACCTGGCTGTCCCGGATGCTCAGGCAGAACATGCTGCCGCCTTCACACTCGAAATCCTCTTCTGCGATCACCAGCACGGGTTTGCCTACGAATGCGGAGGTGAGCTTGCGGCGGCGGGCTTCGTCCATGACGCCGATGTAGAGGGCGTCGCACCCGGGAATGAGGGCATCCGCGAGCATGTCCACGCGCCGGGATTCCACGAGCCGGCCCGTCGATAGCGTGCCGCCTTCCATCAGCTTGGCGGCGTAGCGTGCGCCCGTATCCACGCACAATTTCACCGTTTCGCGCTCTTCCGGCCAGCGCGCATAACTGAGCAGACTCATCACCACGCGCGCCACGGCTTCGGGCCGCGAGGGGCCGGCAGGCAAGGCCGATCCGGAAGAGGTGGGAGCGGGCACAGCAAGCGATGGGGCGGGCGCCGAAGCTGCCGACGCAGGCGGCGATGACGCCACTGCCGATCTGGCGCAAGGCAATGCCATCACCACCGCCAGCAGCGCCGGCAGGGCCGGGCGGGCAAGGCGGTGCAGAAGATGACGCGCGGCGAGCAGGTGAAACGCAGGGCGCGGCAATGGAGCGGCTGGCGTGATGTCTGACAATCCGGGGAGTACGGGCAGTACTGGAAATCGGGCGTGTGGATAACTCCATGGAAGTGTCGGCTTGGTTTGCAAAAACTGTAGCCACAAAAACCTGCGCCCGCACCGGTCCAAATGCCCTAGTGCGAGCGGTGGACGCTGTGCTAGAGTTTTTGCCACTCCCGCTTGTCCTGAAGTCCTGAAGCAATCGAACCGGAGGCACGCCATGGCGACCGAATCCAGACCGCAACTCAAAGCTTTCGTGCAGACCGCGCCGCAGGCTGGGCGCTACGTATGGATCATCTCACTGGTGGATTTCAGTGCGCAGCAGATCCGGCGCAGCATTGTCTCGGACGAGACCTTCACGACGTCCGACGCCGCGCGCGTGGCCGGCGACGCGGAACTCAAGGCGATGGCCGAGGACCACTGAAGGCGGGCCCGCCCCTGTCCTTCATGCCTTTCCCATCCTTTGCTTCACATCGGGAATCCCACGATGCGGTGACAGCGGCGCATGCCGCCATGCTAGGATTTCCCGCCGATTCCTCCGGAGACACCTTCATGGCAAAGCAGGTCTTCTCGCGTACGCAGTATCTCGACATCCTTAACGACAGCCTGCGGCGCCATCCCGGTTTCCAGCCCGGCATGGCGTTCGTGTTCCTGCCACCGGGCGCCAGTGCCACCCAGGCAGCAGGCGTGGGTTGCACCGGGCCGATGGACGCCATGCCTGTCTATTGCGAGATCGAGCGCGTGGCGTCGGGGCTGATCGAGGTGAAGGGGTAGGTTGGGAAAGAAGTAGGACAACCCATGAAAAAACGCACTCCGAAGAGTGCGTTTTTCGTTTCTGGCGAACCCTCCGGCGAGGGTCTGCCCAGAGTCTGGCGATTCAGTCCTCGTCTTCCTCGTCGTCGAGGAATTCGCGGCGCAGCATCCAGTTGGCGATGGCTTCGTCGCAGATATTCTTGAGCTTGCCCTTTTCGGGCAGTTTGTCGAACAGCTGGAAGTTGACCAGTGCCATGCCTGCGTCGGTGATGTAGAACAGGCGTTCGGGCTCGTCGTAGTGCACGACGCGGCCGTCGATGGCAGTGTCGTCGCCTTCGGCAGGCATGTCCTCGAGTTCCACCACGCGGCACGTGAAGCGCGGGCTGCGGGTGTGGGTCAGGTACTCGAACTCGTCGTGCGACACATTCCCGGCCTTGTCGGCGATAACAGCGAAGCCCCAGATGAACCGGGGCATCGGCAGATCGGACAGATCGTCAATCTCGTCCATGGTGTTCTCCGTGATGCAATAGGCGGCATTATCGCCGAAGTCCTGCCGCGTGGGTCGATCGCCGCACCCGCCGCTTCGATTCCCGTCAATCCAGCATGTATCCCCGGGCCAGCGCCCCGAAATCCTCCAGCTCCTGCGTCTGCCAGGCGGCATCGTGCCCCAGTTCCTCGGCCAGGATCTCCGCCACGCGCGGCGCCCCGGCCAGGGCGGCCCGGGCGTCGAGGAACAGCGCGCGGTTGCGGCGGCCCAGCACATCTTCCACACGGCGCGCGAGTTCGTGCCGCGCGGCAAAGCGGACGTGCGCCTCGGTCAGGCCCGAGGCCGGCACGATGATGGTGTCCGCGCCGGGCAGCGCCTGCACCAGCGGCAGGTCGGCGCCGTAGTAGCGGTCGGGCGATCCGCTCTGCGCGGGCGGCAGGTTCTCCGGCACGCCTGCGGCGCCGTGCAGCGGCAGGTCGGCCGTCCGGCACGGTGCGGCGCGCACCAGCTGGCGTTGGATGGCCGTGTCCATCACGTCCTCGGCCATCTTGCGGTAGGTGGTCCATTTGCCGCCGGTCACGGTGATCAGGCCGGCTTTCGAGACCAGGATGGTGTGCTCGCGCGACAACGATGCCGTGGATGCTTCGCCGGTGGCTTTGACCAGAGGCCGCAAGCCGGCCCAGACACTGGTCACGTCGGCACGGCTCGGATCGCGGGCAAGATAGCGCGCCGCTGTCTCCAGGATGAAGTCGATATCGTCGCTGGCGGCACGGGGCTCCAGCGGCAGGTCCTTGCGCGGCGTATCGGTGGTGCCCACGATCACATGGCCGTTCCAGGGGACGAGGAACAGCACGCGGCCATCGTCGGTTTTCGGGATCAGGATGGCGCGGTCGCCGGGCAGGAAGCTGCGTGGAATGGTCAGGTGCACGCCCTGGCTGGGTGCCACCATCGTGCGTGCCTGGCTGTCTTCCATCTGCCGCACCGCGTCTACCCACACACCCGTGGCGTTGATCACGCAGTCGGCGCGCAGCGTGAACGTGGCATCGCCGAGCGCGTCCCGTGCCGTGACGCCCGTGACCACGCCGTTTGACTGGGTCAGGCCGGTCACGCGCATGTAGTTGACGGCCGTACCCCCTACGTCGAACAGCGTGCGCATCAGCGCCATGGCCAGCCGCGCATCGTCGAACTGGCCGTCGAAATAGAGATTGCCGCCGCGCAGCGGTCGTCCGCCCACGTGTTCGGCCAGGGTAGGGGCGGCTTCGAGCGTCTCGCGGTGGTTCAGCCAGCGGCTGCCCGAAAGGTTCAGCCCGCCGGCCAGCATGTCGTAGACCTTCAGGCCGATGCCGTAGAACGGCTGGTCGAACATCTGGTAGGCCGGCACCACGAAGCCGAGCGGCCAGACCACATGCGGCGCATTGCGCGCCAGCAGGCCGCGTTCGTGCAAGGCTTCGCGCACCAGCCCGATATTGCCCTGGGCGAGGTAGCGCACGCCGCCATGCACAAGCTTGGTGGCCTTGCTCGACGTGCCCTTGGCAAAGTCGGCCGCTTCGAGCAGCAGGGTGCGATAGCCGCGCGCCGCGGCGTCGACGGCGGTGCCCAGGCCCGTGGCGCCGCCGCCGATGACGATGACATCCCAGCGCGCCTCGCGCGACAGCGTGTTGAGCAGTTCGCCGCGAGAGGGCGGCTGGACCGGAGGTACGGTGATTGGCATGGGGGCTTGTCTGTTTAATGTGCGGTGGAATCGTCGTCGCGCGCCCAGTCACGGGCTCGGTCCACGGCGCGATGCCAGCGCGCGATGCGGTGGCCGCGTTCGTCTGCCGACAGCTTCGGCTCGAAACGCTGCTCCACCTGCCATTGATGTGTGATTTCCTCAGGGCTGGTCCAGTATCCGGTAGCGAGCCCGGCCAGATAGGCGGCGCCCAGCGCCGTGGTTTCCGTGACGCGCGGGCGCACCACGGCGGTACCGAGCAGATCGGCCTGCATCTGCATCAGCAGGTCACTGCGTGACGCGCCGCCATCCACGCGTAACTCCGCCAGCGAGATCCCGGCGTCCTTCTGCATGGCGTCGAGCACATCCACGCTTTGCAGCGCAATGGATTCGAGCGCGGCGCGGGCGATATGCGGGCCACCCGTGCCACGCGTGATGCCGACCAGCGTGCCGCGCGCGAACGGGTCCCAATGCGGCGCGCCGAGTCCGGCAAAGGCCGGCACCAGCACCACGCCGCCGGTGTCCGCGCACTGGCGCGCCAGCGGGTCGACCTCGGGTGCGCTGTGGATCAGCTTGAGTCCATCGCGCAGCCACTGGATCGTGGCGCCGCCCATGAACACGCCGCCTTCGAGGCAATACTGCGTGTCCTGTCCGATCTGCCAGCCGATGGTGGTGATCAGCCGGTTCTGCGACGTAACCGGGCTGTTGCCCGTATTCATCAGGATGAAGCAGCCCGTGCCATAGGTGTTCTTGGCCATGCCTGGGTAGAGGCAGGCTTGCCCGAACGTGGCGGCCTGCTGGTCGCCAGCGATGCCGGCGATCGGAACTTCCACGCCGAACAGTCGCGCCGACGTGCGCGCCACTTCGCCGCTGGAGGGCGCCACTTCGGGCAGGAGACTGCGGGGGATGTCGAGGATGCCGAGCAGTTCGTCGTCCCAGCGGAAATCGTGGATATTGAACAGCAGCGTGCGCGAGGCGTTGGACACATCGGTCACATGTCGTGCGCCATCGGTCAGTTGCCAGATCAGCCAGCTATCCACGGTGCCAAAAGCGAGTTCGCCACGCTCGGCACGGGCGCGGGCGCCGTCGTAGTGATCCAGCATCCAGCGCAGCTTGGTGCCCGAGAAATAGGCGTCGATGATCAGGCCGGTCTTCTGCTGGAAGGTGTCGCCATGGCCAGCGGCCTGCAGGTCCTCGCACATCGAGGCAGTGCGGCGGTCCTGCCAGACCAATGCGCGGCCCACGGGCTCGCCGGTCTTGCGGTCCCACAGCACGCTGGTCTCGCGCTGGTTAGTGATGCCGATGCCCACGAGCTGCGAGCCACTGACATTGGCATCGGCCAGAACCTCGTGCGCCACGGCCAGTTGCGATTGCCAGATTTCGTAGGGGTCGTGCTCGACGTGTCCGGGATGCGGATAATATTGCCGGAATTCGCGCTGGGCGATCCGCACCACATTGCCCGCGTGATCGAACAGGATGGCGCGCGAACTGCTGGTGCCCTGATCCAGAGCGAGTACATAGCGCGGCTGCGCAGCGTGTGTCGATGTCATGCGATCCATCCGCAATGGTTGAATTGAGTACCTATGTCCGAATCTGCTTTCCGCGATACCAATGTCGTCAGCCACATCCGCGCAGGCATTGCCGCGCGCAGCCCGTTCGATCCCGCCGCGCATCTGCGGCTGATGGTCGTTGATGCCCACGTGGGTTGGTTGCCGCGCCGCCATGCGGAGATACTCACGGGGATGGGCGATGTCATCGGGCCGGAAGAGCAGGGCGCCGTGGCGCTGCTGCCGGGCTGTATCGATGCCGCATCTCGCAACGCCGTGCTGGCCGCTCTCGCACGCAAGCTGGCCGATGCCGGCCACGTACGCGGCTGGCGCAATGAACTGTTTGCCGTGACCCCGGCGCTCGATGCGAAGCCGTTCGCGGTCATCGAACGTGCGGCGGCGCGGTTCCTGGGCCTGCTGACGTTTGCCTCGCACATGAACGGCATTGTCGAGGGGGCAACGCCCGCGCTGTGGATCTCGCGCCGCAGCCCGTCCAAGTCCGTGGACCCCGGCATGTGGGACAACCTTGTGGCCGGTGGCGTGCCGGCTGGCAGCGATCCGCTTGAAACGCTGGTTCGCGAATGCGACGAGGAATCGGGCATTCCGCCCGCGCTGGCCAGCCGGGCCGAGGCCCACGGCGTGATCGATGTCCTGCGTGAAATCCCCGAAGGCGTGCAGTGGGAGCGGGTGTACGCATACGACCTGCTGCTGCCGGCGGACTTCGTGCCGCACAACCGCGACGGCGAGGTAGCCGAGCACCGGCATATCGGTCCTGCGGCATTGCTTGATATCATGGCGGCCCGCGCCATGACCGTAGATGCCACGCTGGTGACGCTGGATGCCCTTTGCCGACGCGGCTGGGCGGCCATCCAGCCCTGATCTCCACGCCTTGCGGTCCCGGCCTGCATAACCTCGAATGTCTTCAGCCCGATTGTTCCAAGATGAGCGCCACTGGATTTATCCTCACCCTTTCCTGCCCTGACCAACCGGGCATCGTGCATGCCGTATCGGGCCTGCTGTTCCAGAATGGCTGCAACATCGTCGATTCCGACCAGTACGGCGACGCGTTCACGGGCCGCTTCTTCATGCGCGTGCATTTCAGCGCCGCGCCCGGTGGCCCTGGCCTGAACGAACTGCGCGCAGCTTTCGCGCCGGTGGGCGACCAGTTCGGCATGCAGTGGGATGTGTTCGACGCCACGGTCAAGCCGCGCGTCATGATCATGGTGTCGAAGATCGGCCATTGCCTGAACGACCTGCTGTTCCGCGCCAAAGTGGGCGGCCTGCCGGTGGAGATCGCGGCCATCGTGTCGAACCATCGCGACTTCTATCAGCTGGCTGCGTCGTACGATGTGCCGTTCTTCCACCTGCCGTTGATGAACGCCTCGGCCGAACAGAAGTCCGCGCAGGAAGCGCGCGTGTTCGACGTGGTGCGCGAGCAGAACATCGACCTTGTGGTGCTGGCCCGTTACATGCAGGTGCTGTCCGACGACCTGTGCCGCAAGCTCGAAGGCCGCGCGATCAATATCCACCACTCGTTCCTGCCGAGCTTCAAGGGCGCCAAGCCTTATTACCAGGCCCATGACCGCGGCGTGAAGCTGATCGGCGCCACGGCTCACTACGTGACCGCCGATCTGGACGAAGGCCCGATCATCGAGCAGGAAATCGAGCGCGTGGATCACAGCATGGACCCCGAGCAACTGACCGCCGTCGGCCGCGACGTGGAATGCGTGGCCCTGGCCCGCGCGGTGAAATGGCATGCGGAACACCGGATTTTGCTCAATGGGCATAAGACGGTGGTGTTCAAGTAAGACCTCACCTGTCCCTATGTTTTGCTCCCCTCTCCCGCAAGCGGGAGAGGGGTTGGGGGAGAGGGCAGGAGGCTCTGCTTGCCGATGCAACGCAATTTGCACCGCCGACCCTCTCCCCCACCCCTCTCCCGCCAACGGGAGAGGGGAGAAAGACCAGTGCGGGATAAATTCACTCCCCCGCCACCACACATCCCACTCCACTATCCGCCAGCATCGCGTCGAACGGCGCGCGTAGTGGCTCGTCCGTGAACAGCCGGTCGATTCTCGACACAGGCGCCAGTTCCACCATGGCCTGGCGGCCGAACTTGCTAGCATCCGCGGCCAGCCAGACTTCGCGCGAATGTTCCATGATGGCGCGCGCCACCTTGACCTCGCGGAAATCGTAATCGCGCAGCGTCCCGTCGGCCTCGATGCCCGAGATGCCGATCAGTCCGATATCCACCTTGAATTGCCGGATGAACTCCACCGTGGCCTCGCCGATGATGCCGCGGTCCCGCGAACGCAGCACGCCGCCGGCGACGATGACTTCGCAATCGGGGTTATCGGCCAGGATATTGGCCACATGCAGGTTATTGGTGATGACACGCAGCCCGCGATGGTGGATCAGCGCGCGTGCAACCTCTTCCACCGTGGTGCCGATGTTCAGGATCAGCGAGCAGCCTTCCGGCACTGCCGCCGCCACGGCGCGCGCGATGCGCACCTTGCCCTCGGCATTGAGCACCTGCCGCTGCGGATAGGCGATGTTCTCGGTGGTCGAACCGTCCATGCGCACGCCGCCATGAAAGCGGGCCAGCATGCCGTTCTCCGCCAGCAAATTGACATCGCGCCTCACGGTCTGCAATGTCACCCCGAACTTGCGGGCAAGCTCGTCGATCGAGGCAAAGCCCTGGCTGCGGACTTCCTCTAGAAGGGCGGTCTGGCGTGGATTCAGCGTCATGCCGGGCATTCTAGTTCAAACAGAAACGAAAACAAATGATGCGCTGCAGTATTGTTTTATGTTCGTTTATGCACTAAAACGAGCGGGGTAGATGAAAAAGTGCGCCTTGGCCGCCGTTTTCTAAGTGGCTTTGCAAGCACAAGAACATGGAGACCGGATGCAGCTCAGCCTGGACGGCATTGCGCAGCAAGTAGGGTCGCAAGCCTATCTTTATCCGATGTCGCTGGCCCCCGTGCCCGGCGCCGTCACCATCCTGCTGGGCACCACCCAGGCCGGCAAGACTTCGCTGATGCGGGTCATGGCGGGGCTGGATCGCCCCACGGCCGGCCGGGTACTCGTCGACGACGCTGATGTGACCGGCGTGCCGGTACGCGAGCGCAACGTGTCGATGGTGTACCAGCAGTTCATCAACTATCCCTCGCTCACCGTATTCGACAATATCGCGTCGCCGCTCCGGTTGCGGCGCGACAGCCGCGACGACACCGCGGCCCGCGTGCGTTCCCTGGCCGCGCGCCTGCATATCGAACACCTGCTCGACCGTTATCCGTCGGAACTCTCCGGCGGCCAGCAACAGCGTGTGGCACTGGCCCGTGCACTGGCCAAGAACGCGCCGCTGATGCTGCTGGACGAGCCACTGGTCAACCTCGACTACAAATTGCGCGAGGAATTGCGCGAGGAACTGACGCACCTGTTCGCGCAGGGCGATGCCACGGTGATCTACGCCACCACCGAACCCGCCGAAGCATTGCTGCTCGGTGGTCACACCGCAGTGCTCGATGCCGGTGAATTGCTCCAGTACGGGCCAACTCCCGAGGTCTTCCACTATCCCGCGTCGCTGCGCGTGGCCCGCGCGTTCAGCGATCCGCCGATGAACCTGATCGAAGGCGTGCTGGCCGCTGGCCGTGTGACGCTGCCCGGCAATATCGTGGTGCCATTGCCCGAGGTGCGCGCCCCGGATGGACCCGTGACGGTTGGCGTGCGCGCCGCCGCACTGCGCCTGCAGGCGGTGCCTGACAGCATCGCAGTGCCGGGCAAGGTGGCGCTGGCCGAGCTGTCCGGTTCCGATACCTTCGTTCACGCAGATACCCCCGCTGGTAACCTCGTGGCCCAGTTCGCAGGGGTGCAGGACCTGCGGCTCGGCGCGCCGCTCTCGCTCCATATCGAGCCGGGGCAGCTATATCTGTTCAACGCGGCGGGCGAGCGTATTCACGCGCCGCGTCGCCCCGGTGCGCTGGCCGATGTGGCGAGCCTGCCGCTGACCGGATCGGGGGCCTGACATGGCACGCATCGATCTCGATCTCGCGCATTCATACGTGGCCCATCCGCAGAAGGATGAGGATTACGCGCTGCTGCCGCTGAACTTTACGTTCGAGGATGGTGGTGCGTATGCGCTGCTCGGACCATCCGGCTGCGGCAAGACCACGCTGCTGAATTGCATCTCGGGGCTGCTACGTCCGTCGCAGGGCACCATCCGTTTCGACGGTGCCGATGTCACCGAAGCCTCGCCACAGGCGCGCAATATCGCGCAGGTGTTTCAGTTCCCGGTGATCTACGACACGATGACCGTTGGCGAAAACCTCGCATTCCCGCTGCGCAATCGCGGCGTGCCCGCTGACAAGGTGCGCGAGCGCGTGGGACGTGTGGCGGAAATGCTCGATCTCTCGTCATCGCTCGACCGTCGTGCCAGCGGACTGGCTGCCGATGCAAAGCAGAAGATTTCGCTGGGACGCGGGCTTGTGCGGCAGGACGTATCGGCCATCCTGTTCGATGAGCCGCTGACCGTGATCGATCCGCACTTGAAGTGGCAACTGCGGCGCAAGCTCAAGGAGATTCATCAGGAGTTCCGACTCACGCTGATCTACGTGACGCACGACCAGACCGAGGCACTGACCTTTGCCGAGCAAGTGGTCGTGATGTCGCGCGGCAAGGCCGTGCAAGTGGGTTCTGCCGATGCGTTGTTCGAGCGGCCCGCGCATACCTTCGTCGGTCACTTCATCGGATCGCCGGGCATGAACTTCCTGCCGGGCCAATGGCGCGACGGCGCCATCGAAGTGGCAGGGCGGCGCTATATGCCTGAACTCCCGCCGCAGACACTGGCCGCGCTGCAGGCGGCAGGCAGTTTCAAGATCGGCGTGCGGCCCGAATATCTGCACCTCGCACTGGCCGATCATCCGCAAGCGATGCCGGTGCGCGTGGAACGTGCGCAGGACATCGGCACGTACTGGCTGGTGACAGCCACCGTGGCGAATGGCCCCGACGGCGAACCCGCCACGATCCGCGCGCGGCTCGGCACGGAGGCCGCCGCGCTACGTCCCGGCGATACCGCTTGGCTTACGGCGTTCAACCGCCATACCTGCTTCTATATCAACGAGGAACTGCTGCCATGAAGCCCGTGAACCAGAAGGCCTGGCTGCTGGTGTTGCCCGTGGTGATCTGCGTGGCGTTCTCCGCCATCCTGCCGCTGATGACCATCGTCAACTACTCGGTGCAGGACATCATCTCGCCCGAGCGGCGCGTGTTCGTGGGCACAGAATGGTTTGCCACGGTGCTGCGCGATTCGGAACTGCATGACGCGTTGTTGCGACAGCTCGGCTTCTCGCTGGCGGTGCTGTGCGTGGAGATCCCGCTGGGCATCCTGCTGGCGTTGGCCATGCCCGCGCGTGGCTGGCAGGCATCGGCGGTGCTGGTTGTCATTGCGCTGTCGTTGCTGATTCCGTGGAATGTCGTGGGCACGATCTGGCAAATCTTCGGGCGCACCGACATCGGCCTGCTCGGCGCCGCGCTTGACGGCATGGGCTTCGACTACAACTACACGGGCAGTGCAGTGGATGCCTGGGTCACGGTGCTCGTCATGGATGTCTGGCACTGGACGCCGCTGGTGGCGTTGCTCTGCTATGCGGGTTTGCGTGCGATTCCGGATGCCTACTACCAGGCCGCGCAGATTGATGGTGCCTCCCGCTTCGCGGTGTTTCGCTTCATCCAGTTGCCCAAGTTGCGCGGCGTGCTGATGATTGCGGTGCTGCTGCGCTTCATGGACAGCTTCATGATCTATACCGAGCCCTTCGTGCTGACGGGCGGCGGTCCCGGCAATGCCACCACGTTCCTTTCGCAGTATCTGACGCAGAAGGCCGTGGGGCAATTCGACCTGGGGCCGGCTGCTGCGTTCTCGATCGTCTATTTCCTGATCATCCTGCTGACGTGCTTCGTGCTCTATAACTGGATGCAGCGCGCTGGCACTTCGGGTGCGGCGGGCGTGGAGGAGGTGCCTCATGGCTGACCAGAAACTGCCCGGCCAGCGTCCCGGCTGGTGGCGTCCCGTGTTCCTGACGATCTACCTGCTGTTCGCCATCGTCCCGATCTACTGGATGCTGAACATGTCGTTCAAGACGAACGAGGAAATCGTGTCCTCGCTATCGCTCTGGCCGGCCGCGTTCACGATCGAGCATTACCGCACCATCTTCACCGACGCCTCGTGGTACTCGGGCTATATCAACTCGCTGATCTACGTGGCGCTCAACACTGTGATCTCGATCAGCGTGGCGCTGCCCGCCGCCTATGCGTTCTCGCGCTATCGTTTCATTGGCGACAAGCACGTGTTCTTCTGGCTGCTGACCAACCGCATGACGCCGCCCGCTGTGTTCCTGCTGCCGTTCTTCCAGCTCTATACGACGCTGGGGCTGATGGACACGCACCTCGGCGTGGCGTTGGCGCACCTGGTCTTCAACGTGCCACTGGCGGTATGGATTCTGGAAGGCTTCATGTCGGGCGTGCCGCGCGAGATCGACGAGACCGCTTATGTCGATGGCTACTCGTTTCCGCGCTTCTTCCTGACCATCTTCCTGCCGCTGATCAAGGCTGGCGTGGGCGTGGCCGCGTTCTTCTGCTTCATGTTCAGTTGGGTCGAACTGTTGCTCGCGCGCACGCTGACATCGGTCAACGCCAAGCCTATCGTGGCGACGATGACGCGCACGGTCTCCGCCTCGGGCATGGACTGGGGTGTGCTGGCAGCGGCGGGCGTGCTGACCATCGTGCCGGGTGCCATCGTGATCTGGTTCGTGCGCCACTACATCGCGAAGGGCTTCGCGATGGGCCGCGTGTAAGGAGAGAGCATGCTGAACTGGATGGTATGGACCACGCCGGTGGCGGTGTTCTTCGCGCTGGTGGTGCTGATGCTGATCGGGATGACCGTCTGGGAAGTGCGCTCGCCCACGGTGGAGCGCAAGGGTTTCCTGCCGATTGCCACCACGCGCGGCGATCGACTGTTCATCGGCCTGATGATCGCCGCGTGGATCAACCTGGCATGGGTGGGTCTTGGCGAAAAGATGCAGGGATGGTTCGGGCTGGCAGAGGCACCGTCGGTCTGGATCAGCGCGGGCATCTCGGCCGTGGTGCTGTTGCTGGTGATGCGCAAGGGGTAACAGCACGTCACCACAAGAAAGGAATTCGCTGTCATGGGCTGCGAGATCTTTATCCCCTCCCCGGGGCCGCAACCCAGTTACAGATCCGGGGAGGGGTTGCTGAGGAGACACACTGATGAAGAAGCACGTGAAGTTGGGGATGTCGGCCCTGGCCTTTGCGGCAGCGCTGACATGCGGCCACGCTGCGTTTGCCGATGAGGCTGCGGCGAAGAAGTGGATCGACAACGAGTTCCAGCCTTCGTCACTCGCCAAGGACAAGCAGCAGGCGGAAATGAAGTGGTTCATCGACGCGGCGGCCAAGCTCAAGGCCAAGGGCGTCACGCAGATCAGCGTGGTCTCGGAGACGATCACGACGCACGAGTACGAATCGAAAACACTGGCCAAGGCGTTCGAGGAAATCACGGGCATCCAGGTCAAGCACGACCTGATCCAGGAAGGCGACGTGGTGGAGAAACTCCAGACGTCGATGCAGTCGGGCAAGTCCATCTACGACGGCTGGATCTCGGACTCCGACCTGATCGGCACGCACTATCGTTACGGCGCCATCCTGCCGCTGACCGACTACATGAACGGCGCTGGCAAGGAATTCACCAATCCGGGCATCGACGTCAAGGACTTCATCGGCACCAAGTTCACCACGGCGCCGGACGGCAAGCTGTACCAGTTGCCCGACCAGCAGTTCGCCAACCTGTACTGGTTCCGTGCGGACTGGTTCGCGCGCAAGGACCTGCAGGACAAGTTCAAGGCCAAGTACGGCTATGACCTGGGCGTGCCGACGAACTGGTCTGCGTACGAGGACATCGCCAACTTCTTCACGAACGACGTGAAGGAGCTGGATGGCAAGAAGGTCTTCGGCCATATGGACTATGGCAAGAAGGACCCCTCGCTGGGCTGGCGCTTTACCGATGCATGGCTGTCGATGGCGGGCGCCGCCGACAAAGGCCTGCCGAACGGCATGCCGGTGGACGAATGGGGCATCCGCGTGGCCGACGACAAGTGCACGCCCGTCGGTGCATCGGTCTCGCGTGGCGGTGCCACCAACAGTCCGGCAGCGGTCTATGCACTGACCAAGTACATCGACTGGATGAAGAAGTACGCCCCGCCGCAGGCCATGGGCATGACGTTCTCAGAAGCCGGTCCCGTCCCCGCGCAGGGTCAGGTCGCGCAGCAGATATTCTGGTACACGGCGTTCACGGCCGACATGACCAAGAAGGGCCTGCCGGTGGTCAATGCCGATGGCTCGCCGAAGTGGCGCATGGCGCCGTCGCCGTATGGCCCGTACTGGAAGCAGGGCATGCAGAACGGTTATCAGGACGTGGGCTCGTGGACGTTCTTCAAGAACACCGATCCGAATCGTCTGGCCGCAGCGTGGCTCTACGCGCAGTTCGTGACGTCGAAGACCGTGTCGCTGAAGAAGTCGCTGACCGGTCTGACCTTCATCCGCGACAGCGATATCAACCACGAGTACCTGACCAAGAACGCGGCCAAGTACGGCGGGCTGGTGGAGTTCTATCGCAGCCCGGCACGCGTGGCATGGACGCCTACCGGCAACAACGTGCCCGACTATCCGAAGCTCGCCCAGCTCTGGTGGAAGAACGTGGCCACGGCGGTCACGGGCGAAAAGACCCCGCAGGCGGCAATGGATAACCTTGCCGAGGAAATGGACCAGGTGATGGCCCGCCTGCAGCGCGCGGGCATGGCACAGTGCGCGCCGAAGCTCAACCCGAAGGGTGACCCGAACAAGTGGTTGTCATCGGAACACGCCCCGTGGAAGAAGCTCGACAACGAGAAGCCGAAGGGCGAGACCATCGCCTATGACAAGCTTCTGCAGGCCTGGAAGGAAGGGAAGGTGCGCTAGGAAGTTTCTGATTTTTCAGATAGGTAGTGCGGACGGCGGCGCCCATGGCGTCGCCGTTTTTTTTGCGCTGACAATTTTTGCGCGAATTACATCGCGACTTCGGTTTGATCAAGCGGCGGACGCAAAGGTGATCGACATCGACGCGGTGCACCCCAGCGTCGTTGGACACCGGCAACAAAGCGGCCTTTGTTGGCCTGACGTTGACCTGACGCAGCCTGGGGCTTCCCGACCCCGGGCTATAAACGCGAACTATTCGCATTGACCTGAAGGCGATGCACGCGCTGGTGCGTGCGTCGACCTCTGGGCGTCTTTCACAACTTTCGGGAGTTTCAATGTCTTCGCACCGTCCATCTCGCGGACGCGCCGTTCGCGCGTCCGGCCTGTCTGCCGTCCTGTCGCCCGTCGCTGCCGCCGTACTGGGGATGACGATTTCGCTTTCCGCCCATGCGCAGACCAACACCCACACGCTGCCGACGACAACCGTCGTCGGCGAGCGGACCGGCGAGGCGGAAAAAGTCGAGCAGGTCAGCAGCGGCGCGCTCGGCGAGCGCAAGGCCGTGGACACGCCATTCTCGGTCAATGCCGTGTCGAGCGACGAGATCCAGCAACGCATGGCGCAGACCGCCAACGACGTGTTCAAATTCGACCCCGCCGTGCAGGTTCTCAGCGACAACGCACGCAACGAGAACGCGTATTTCGCCGTGCGCGGCATGCGCGTGGACATGCTCGACGGCACCAAGGTCAACGGCCAGAACTTCATGAGCTGGGACTCGGATGTCCCGCTGGAGCCGTTCGAACGAGTGGAACTGCTCAAAGGGCTGACCGGCTTCATGTACGGCTTCGGCTCGCCGGGCGGCATCATCAACTACGTGACGAAGGCGCCCACCGACAAGCCGCTGCGCGAGGTAACACTGGGCTACCAGATCAACAGCGTCTGGAGCGAGAAGCTCGATGTCGGTGGCCGCTTCGGCAATGACGGCCGCTTTGGCTACCGCATCAACGCCGTGAACGAGGACGGCAACACCAACGAACCCAATGTCCACGTACGCCGCCAGACGTACTCGCTGGCCACCGATTTCCGCATCACGCCAGATCTGACATGGAACGCGGATGTCATGTACTGGAAGCGCAAGTCGCAAGGCACGCTGTTCGCCATGGCCTTCGGCCCGGACAAGATTCCCGCTGCGCGCAGTGTGGCGCGCAACCTGGCGCAGCCGTGGTCGTCGCACGAAACCGATACGTTGACCGTGGGCACCGGCCTGGACTACCGCATCAATAGCCACTGGAAAACGAGCTTCAACTATCGCTTCGCACGCCAGAACCGCCTGAACGCGGACAGTTTCCTGTGGGTGACGGACGACGCGGGCAATTTTGCAGACACCAACTACCGCTGGAAGACCGCGTACTACTATCAGGCGTACGACGCCATGGTGCAGGGCAAATTCCAGACGGGCCGGCTGACGCACGACATCGTGGCCGGCATGGGCTACCAGTCGCAGGTGCAGGAACTCGATAGCGGCCCCGGCAGCCGTGGCGTCTTCATCGGCATGAACAACCTGTTCAATCCGGTGCTACTGCCCGAGCAGCCCGGCGTCGGCAAGGACTACAGCCCGTACCGCGACTACAAGATCCAGCAGAAGTCCGTGTACCTGAGCGATACCATGCAGATCACGCCGCGCCTGTCGGTGCTGGCGGGCGTGCGCTACAACATGTTCTCGCAGGACAAGTACAACTCGCAGGCGATACAGACATCCCGCTACAGCGCGAATCCGTTCACGCCGACGGCGGCGGTGATGTTCAAGACCGACCACTTCTCGACGGCCTATGCCAGCTACGTGGAATCACTGGAGCCGGGCGGCTCGGCGGGCCAGACCACGCTGAACGCCGGCGAGACCTTCGGACCGCTCAAGAGCCGCCAGTACGAACTGGGCTTCAAGACCGAGCGCAACAAGTGGGGCGCCAATGTTGCACTGTTTCGCGTGGAAAAAGGCTATGCGTACACGAACCTCTCGAACTATTTCGTGCAGGACGGCAAGCAGCAATTCACCGGCCTGGATACCAGCGGCTTCTGGCGCGTGACCCGCGACCTGCGCCTGACAGGCGGCGTGCTGTGGCTTAACACCAAGACCAGGGACGTGGACGACCCGAAGGTCAACGGCAACCGCGTGTTCGCCACACCGAACTACATCGTCACGGGCCGTGTGGAGTACGACACCCCGGTCCTGCCGGGGCTGACGCTGTGGACCGGCGCCAAGGTGACCGGCGCAATGTTCGTGAACTCGGCCAACACCAAGCAGATCCCGTCGTACACCACGGCAGACCTGGGCGCGCGCTACACGACACGCGCGGCCGGCAAGGAACTAACCGTGCGCGCCACACTGAACAACGTGTTCAACCGCCGCTACTGGACCACCACCTACGACGGCTTTGTGCTGCCGGCATCGACGCGTACGTTCATGATGAATGCGTCGATGCGGTTCTGATTGGTATCGGATACCGGGTCAGTTCTGGACCTCGGCGGCGATCAGCGCCGAGGTCTCTACGGCGTGGATGCTCCCCGCATGACACGCCTTGCCATGCCGCTTGGCTTCGTAGAGCGCCATGTCCGCCCGCATGAACAGTTCGCTGACCGAGGTGCCTTGGTCGGGGCGGTGCATGGCGCTGCCGACGCTGGCCGTGGAGACCAGGCGGCGGCCGTCGATCTCGAACGGGCGCAGGGCCGCGTGCACCACCGTATGGGCGATGCGCTCCACGGTGTTCTGGCTGTGTACGTTATCGAGGATGATCGCGAACTCGTCGCCGCCGATGCGCGCCACGGCGTCGCCAGTGCGCACGCAAGCGCGAAGACGTTCGGCGAATGCAATCAGCAACTGGTCGCCGATGGGGTGACCATGGGTGTCGTTGACGGCCTTGAAGTCGTCGAGGTCCACCAGTAGCAGGGCGGCGCGGTGGCCATTGGCGTCGGCGCGCGCCATCATCTCCTGGAGGCGGCGGTCGAAGCCCTTGCGGTTCAGCAAGCCAGTCAGGTGATCGGACAAGGTCTGGGCTTCGAGCGAGCGCAGCTTCTGCCGTTCGCCCGTGACGTTGCGCGAGAACATGTGCAGGCCAGCGAGCGTCGCCGTTGCGTCCTGCGCATCGTTCCAGGCGGGCTGGAACGTGACTTCCCACGCCGTGCCATCGGTGGCTTCGCGCGTGAAGGTGACCGGGTCCCCGGCACGCGCCTGTTCGAGGAATGGCTGGTAGGCCACGTATTCGGCCGTGCCCCAGAGTTCGCGCAGCGACAGCCCCGCGATCTGCGCGGCGGGTAGCCCGAAGTGCAGCGCGAAAGCCTGATTCACGAAGACGAAGCGTTCGCTGGCGTCAATGAACGCGACAAAGTCCGGCACGTGGTTGGCGATCGCCTCCAGCCGTTTCTCGCTGGCAGCGGCGCTGTCCTTGGCGGCTTTCAGCGCGGCTTCGCGCTCCGACAGTTGCGACATGACCTCCGAGAATGCGCCGGCTAGTTCGCCGATCTCGTCATCGCGCTCCACTGGCAGATCGGCCACGGCCGCAGGCTGTTCGCACAGGCGGCGCACGGTGCGGTGCAGGTGTTCGAGCGGGGCCAGCAGCCGCCGGATCATCAGCCACATCAGCAGCGCCGCGATGCCGAGCGATGCCAGGGCAACAGCAATCGCGCGATGCCTGACTTCGAACAGCGGCGAGTAGGCTTCGGCGGCCGGAAGCACCGAGATGATTTCCCAGCCGTTCGATTCCAGCAGGCGGCGTGCCACGACGGGTTGGACCGGTGACAGGACTTCCCAGCGCGACTCGGGCTGCTCGGCGCCGCACGCTTCACCGATGGCCAGCGCAGGCTTCAGCACCCGGGAGGTATCCGGATGCATGGCATATCTTGGATTCGGGCCTGCCGAGACCAGACAGTAATAGCCGGTAACGCCCACGCGATGTTGGGCGAGTTCACGCAGGAAGTTGTCGGCGGACAGGTTCAGCACACCGCCGACCACGCCACGCAGTGCGCCTTTCGCATCGCGCAGCGGGACGGCCAGGATCACGCCCGGCGAACTGGTGTGCTTGCCTTGCAGCAGATCCGACACCGCGAAATCGGCGCCGCGCACAATGTTCTGGAAATAGTCGCGCTCCCAGACGGATACCTTCTTGTCCAGGGGGACGGCCGTGCTGAAGACCACATTCCCATCAGGCCGGACGAGGAAGACGGCGTTGAAATGCTCGGGCATGTCCACCGTATCGGTAGCCAGACGGAGCAACTGGGCGGGGGACTGGTCAAGCGAAGGCGATAGCGTCCGTGCGAGCCGGCGGAGCACCACGGCGCGCGATTCAAGCTTCTCGTCGAGTTGGTCGGCAATGAGCCTGACCAGTGTGTCCTGCTGCGCCTGAACCACCTCGTTCAGCCGCGTGTAAGCGTAGTACTGGGAAAACCCCGAGCGCGCCACGAATACGAGCGTGACGACCGCTGCGGCGGCGATTGCCATCCTGTACTTCAATGAGTGCCGCATGGAACGCATCTTGAATTTATGCGCACTGACCCGTTTCTCGGTTGCCTTTGGGCTTTGTGCAACGACCCTGCCCATCTGTTCGAACCTCTACGGCAGCCGGGTGGAAGCGTAGCAGAACTGCAACTTATTGAGCGGCGTCAACGAGTCATTCGCGTGCGGCTCACCACATGGGGTGACGCATGCGGCGCGTCGTTGCAGCAATGCGACACCCGTCTGAAACAGGTGTTCATGGGCAAGCAGTCAGGGTCTCTGCCAGCCAGTCGATCACGGGACGGAATCGTGACGCGCCCCGAAACTCGACGGGGTAGGCCAGCCAGATCTCGCGGATCACTTCCGGCACAGGGCGCACACACCAGAGCCCCGGTTCCTTGTCGCCCAGATAGTGAGGGAGCAGGGCGACGCCGAGGCCGGCGCGTACGCCCTCGCGCACGGCAAAGAAGCTGTTGGACTGGAAGGCGAGGCGCCGCGCCTGCGCCTGTGGCCATTCCACTTCGGGTAGCGCGAAACCTTCATCGAGCAGGCCGCAGATGGGTGTATCGCGCGACTCGGCCACGGCGGTGGACATGCCCGAGGGCGCGTAGAGCCCAAAATGCATCGTGCCGGCGCGCTGCGCGACGATGGTGTCTTCCTGCGGACGCGCAAGCCGCACGGCAATGTGCGCGCGGCGCTTGGCAAGACTGGTCACCCGGTTGTCCACTTCCAGCCGGACCTCCAGCTCGGGATTCGACGCATAGAGCGCCGGCAGCCGAGGCGTCAGGACCATGCTGCCCAGCGACGCAGTGGAGGCAATGCGCACCACGCCCGACACGCCGGTACCTACCCCTTCGATTTCGCGGATCAGCCGGTCGGCCGATTCTTCCATCTGTCGGGCGGCAATCAGTGCATTGCGGCCTGCGGCGGTGAGCACGAAGCTGCCGTCGGCGCGAGTCGCCACGGGTTTGCCAAGCGCGGTCTCCAGCCGCCGGATGCGCCGGATGGCCGTGGCATGGGTGATATCGAGTTCGCGGGCGCAGGCGGAATAGCTGCCGGCTCGCATCAGGGTGGACAGCGTTAGCAGGTCGTCCCAGGCAATTGTGCTTTTTTGCACGGCAAGTGTGAGTCTGTGGGGAATTGGCGCACAGGTTAGCGCGCTCTACGATGCCTGCATAGTCACCGCACACTACCTCGGAAACCCACCATGACCGCTGCCGCACCCTTCACGTTGCTCGACGCCGCTGGCGCCAGCCGCAAGCCATCCGCCTGGTCCGAGGCGGTGCTGGTCCTGGTAGACCATCAGCGCGAGTACGTGGATGGCAAGCTGCCGTTGACGGGCATGCCCGAGGCTGTGGCCGAATGTGGCGCGCTGCTTGCCCTGGCGCGGCAGCACGGCACCCCGGTCATCCATGTGGTGCATCACGGCAAGGCCGGCGGGGCGTTCGATCCGGATAGCATCCACGCGCAGATCATCGACGGTCTGGAACCTGCCGAGGGCGAGCAGACGCTGGTCAAGAGCCTGCCGAACAGCTTTGCCGGTACGGATCTCGCGGCGCGGCTGCAGGCGATTGGACGCCGGGAACTGATCGTGGCTGGCTTCCAGACGCATATGTGCATCAGCGCGACGGTGCGATCGGCGCTCGACCATGGCTATCGCGTGACGTTGGTCGCATCCGGCTGTGCCACGCGCGATCTGCCGGACCCGCTCGGCGGCGATCCGCTATCGGCTGCCGATCTGCATCGCTACACGCTCGCCGCGCTCAACGACCGCTTTGCGACGGTGGTGCAGGATGCGTCGGTGTGGTCGAAGTAGCACGGGTCAATCAGGGCGCCGATACATCTTCGCAGTTTCTTTGGATTCGCCGGGTCGGGCATACTAGCGCCTTCGAAAAACCCGGCCGCTGGATGGCCGGGTTTGCATACAACTAGAAACGCCGGCCCTTTCATGAAGCGCATTCTTCTCATCAAGATCACCTCGCTGGGCGACATGGTCCACACCCTGCCGCTGCTGCACGACCTGCGCCGTGCCTATCCCGAGGCAAAGATCGACTGGGCGGTTGACGCCTCATGTGCCGATATTCCGCGCTGGGCTATCGGTGTAGATCGCGTCATCGCGCCGCCGCTGCGGCAGTTCAACAAGAACGGCCGTAAATGGAAAGACCTGCGCGGTATCCTCTCCGCAGTGCGCGAACTTCGTCGCGAACGCTATGACGTAGCAATCGACGTCCACGGCGTGATGAAGAGTGCGATTGTTGCGCGCCTGGCCCGCACGCCGCGCCGCCTCGGTTATGCCGCGGAATACCTCGGCGAGTCGAAGGCCGTGTTTGCCTACACACAGATCTACGGGCCGCACGGCGACGCCAACTGCCGCCAGAAGATGCGGATGGTGGTGGCCAATGCGCTGGGATACGAGATCGAGCCGCACGAGACGCCCGAACTCAAGGTGCCCGCACCCGCCGCGCCGCTTCATACGGACGGTGTGCCGCGCGCCACGCTGTTCCATGCCACGTCGCTCGACATCAAGAAATGGCCGCAGGCCAACTGGGTAGAGATTGGCCACGTGCTGGCGCGGCGCGGCTATCGCGTGGAACTGCCGTGGGGTTCGCCCAAGGAGCAGGCCGAAGCGCAGGCGCTGGCCGCCGCGATTCCGAATGCGGAAGTGCTGCCGCGCATGTCGATCACCGAGTGCGCGCAGCGCGTGGATGCCTCGTCGCTCGTCGTCGGCATGGACACCGGCTTCGTGCATCTGGCCGATGCATTGGGCAAGCCTACCGTGATGCTGTTCACCGCGACATCGCGTCCGCACTTCGGCGTGGATCGCCCGGGCCATGCCGTGTCTGTGGGCGACAACGGCAAGCCGCCTTCGGTTGATGAAGTGCTGGCCGCGATCGACAGCGTGACGCTGGCATCAGTGAACAAAGCCGCCCTGCACGAAGCGAACGGGCTCGGCATCCATTCGCAGCAGCAGGGCGGTTAGTCCATCCGGTCGCGACGTCTTCCGCGCCATCTGCGTGATTTGCGCGACCTGTCCTGCGGTGCAGAGCAGGTCGTCCTCACCCCATTCGTTTTGCTTTCCTGATCCGCCTGAACTTCGCGCGCGCAACCAGCCGTTGCGATCCGCAAGAAAAGCCGTGCCCGCCAGTGTCGACGCATCGACACCCGCCAACTGGGCAAACACCTGCCAAGCATTGCGCGATGAAGCCACGCAGCCCGCACGGAATGCCGGCACATCGACCAGCGGCTGCCCATCACGCGTCACCAGCAGCGTGACAAAGCGCGGGTCTTCCAGCGGCAGCGTGGATGCCGCGCCATCGAATGCCACCACGCGCACGCGTTGCTGGCCGCGCCAGTCCGCAAGCGAGCGGGGCGGCGCTCCCGTGCATTGAATGGATACATCCGGGAGCTGCAGTGGAATCGGCCAGTTGCCTTGCATCGCTGCGCCAGTGCCGGCAGCCAATGTCTTCAGGTAGTCGATAACGGCCCAGGTCTGCGTGTCATCGATATCGTTGCCAAAGGCGGGCATGGTCATGCGGCCCCGTGCGTCGCGCATGCCAGCCACGATATGCCAGAACAGTTCTCCTTCGGCGCGACGACCCAACAGCGGACTCGCAAAGGTCGGTGGCCAGGTGGATAAGCGCGCCGACTGCGCCCCTTCGCCGCGACCATCGTCGCCATGACATGCCACGCAGTGCGTCGCGTAGATGCGCGCGCCCGTGGCAATTGCATCGACGGAGAACTGGGTCGGGCTGCGATGGAAGCTCGTCGGCGCAGCGGCTGTCAGCAGCAGCGCAGGCGAAGGCCACGGCGCGATCACCAATGCCAATGCACCTGCGCCGAGACAGGCCAGCCGACGACGACGCCATAGCAGCGCCAGCACCACGCAAAGCAGTGCGAAGGCCACGGCGAGCAGACTCCACGCCAGTTGCCGCGCAAGGCCGAGATCGATCAGCAGTGTTTCGCCAGCAATGCGTCGCACCCACGGCCATGCGGGCTGACCATGCACTTCATCGGTGAGTCCAAGCCCGTGCCACAGCTGCAACAGACCCGACTGGGCGTGCTGCAACAGCGTCAGTAGTGCGTTGAGCCACGCTTGCGGAGGTGGCGCGCTCATGGCTCACCCACTCGCGGGAGAGGGGAGTCGTCCAAAGGCGTTCCATTGACTCGTGGTTGTCTCCCCTCTCCCGCTGTGCGGGAGAGGGGCGGGGGAGAGGGCAGGAGGGTGTGCTTGCCGACCACATCGCAATGTTCAGTCACGCGCGGAACAACCGGCTTACCAGCTTGCATCGAGACCCAGATGGCGCAGCGCCTCGTGGCGTAGTTCGGTCAGGCGCGGATCGCCACGGTGGCGCGGGTAGGGTAGATCCACCTTGATCTCGGCGGTGATGCGCGCGGGGCGTTGGCTGAACACGATGACGCGCTGCGCCAAGAACAGCGCTTCTTCCACGTCGTGCGTGACGAGCAGCGCCGAGAAACCGGCGCGCTGCCAGAGATCCACAAGGTCACTCTGCATGGCGAGCCGCGTCAACGAATCGAGCTTGCCGAGCGGTTCGTCGAGCACCAGCAGGCGCGGATCATTGACGAGCGCACGCGCCAGCGCCACGCGCTGCGCCATGCCGCCCGAGAGCTGATGCGGAAACGCCTGCGCGAATCCTTCCAAGCCCACGCGTCGCAGTGCGGCATCCACACGATGGCCTTCGCGGCGCAACAGTCCGCGCGCTTGCAGACCCAGTGCGACGTTGTCGCGCACGCGTCGCCACGGGTAGAGCGTTGGGTCCTGGAACACGACGATGCGCGAGGGGTCGGGCCGATCGATCGGCACATCGTCCTGACGGATCTGCCCTGACAGTGGCGTCTCCAGCCCCGCCACGAGTCGCAGCAGCGTGGACTTGCCGCAGCCGCTGGGACCGAGCAATGCCACGAATTCACCGGGTGCCACTTGCAGATTCACACTATCGAGCACGGGCAGTTGCGCATCGCCATCGCCAAATGCATGACTCACTGACTGAATATCGATGCGCGCACCGGCCGAAGCGTGAGTGTCTTGAACAACCGCTACCATTTGACGGTTCCTTTCTGCCACGACAGCGCGCGGTCGCGCACCGTGAACAGCAATGTGATGACGCCCGAAAACAGCAGTGCCATGACGATCAGGGCGGCATACATGTTCACATACGAGGCCCAGCCCTGCGCCCAGGTCAGATACCAGCCAAGGCCGGACTTCACGCCCATCATCTCGGCGGTGACGAGCACGGAGAACGATGCGCCCAATCCCATGAACAGGCCGACGAATACCTGCGGCAACGCGGCCGGAATCGCCACGCGCAGCACGAGGAACCATTCCGATGCACCCATCGTGCGCGCCACGTCGTAGTAGCTCTTGTTCACACCCGCCACGCCGGACCACGTCAGCACCGCAACGGGAAACGCCGTGGCCAGTGCGATCAGGAACACGGCGGCCGAATAGCTCGACGGGAAGAAGTAGAACGTGAGCGGCAACAGTGCGGTGGATGGCAACGGCCCCAGCACGCGCAGTACCGGATGCACCCAGTAACCGATGCGGCGCGACCAGCCGATCGACACGCCGATCAGAAAGCCGACCACACCGCCATACGCCACACCGAGACCGAGCAGCTTGACCGTGTTGAGCACGCTGTCTCCCAGGCGTCGCCAGTCATCGACATAGACTTCGATCAATGCCTGCGGCGGCGCGAAGAACGGCGTGGGCAGCGACGCGGTCTTGGCCGTGAGGATTTCCCAAGCGGCCAGAATCACGGGGAGCGCAATCAGCCACGGACCGGCCTTGCGCAAACTTTCGCGAAAGCGTTGCAGCGCAGGCACAAAGCCGCCGAAGAGCGCCACAGCAAGCAGCGCGCCTGCGACGACGAGCACGGCAATGCCGAGTTCCTCGGTATAGGCCCAGTCCGTGAAGCCCGCCACCTTGTTGGGCCAGCGCCATGTGATGGCGCCGAACGCGGCCCATGCCATTGCAGCCACGATGCCGATGGGCCATGCACTGCCGGGTACGCGCCGCACCTCGGATGGCGCGTCCCGTAGCAAGGGCGTGTCGATGGTTTGCTGACTCGTCGTCATGAGCGTTACCTCGTCAGGCCAGTACGTTTGCATAGACATGTTGCGCCAGGCGCTTCACGTCCGTGGATTTCTTCAGCACGCCGATGCGCTGGAAATCGCCAGCGTAGAACGCGATTTCTTCCTGCAGGTCCACGCCGGTGGGATGGTGCGTATAGGTGAGCGTCGCATAGAGCTTGCGCAGATCCTCGACGCTGATCTTGGGCGAGTACTTGGCGAAGACCTTGGCAGCTTCGTTCGGATTCTCGTTGACGTAGTCCGTGGCCTGCACGATGGCGCGCGCCAGTGCGGCAGCAGTGGGGCGATCGTTGCGCACCAGTTCGCCGCGCGCACCCACCACGCAGCAGACCTTGCGCGCGTACTCGCCGGTGAGGTTCGTCGCGAGTTCGATATAGGCGCCGTTGGTGCGCTTCTCCAGCAGGTAGAGGTTTGGATCGCCATCGGCAATCGCCTGAATCTCGCCCTTGTCGACGGCCACGCCGAGCAGGTCGGCAGGGTACTGGCGCCATGTGATGTCCCGATCCGGATCGATACCATTTTTCGCGAGCAGGATCGTGAAGAAGTGCTTGCCCGGTGCGGCGAGATCGCTCACGCCAACGGTCTTGCCCTTGAGCGACTGCAGGTTGGTCACACCCGCCGCCTTTGCGCCAACAAGCCGCACGCAACCGCCATGCGAGCTGCCGATGATCTTCACGTCGAAGCCCGCTTCGAGCGGCTTCAGCCAGCGGTGGATCATGCCCACTGCCGCATCGGCCTTGCCTGTTGCAATCGATTCGAGTAACTGGTCCGTGGAGCCGCTGTAGTTGATCAGGTCTACCTGTAGCCCATTCTTCTCGAAGAAGCCCTTCTCCTGCGCCACGACGATGGGTGTCAGGCAAAAGGAATTTTGGTTCCACGCGAACGTGACCTTGCGCGGCGCCGACCATGCCTGGCGGCCGAGGATCAGCGCTGGTGCGGCGATGGCGGCGCCGCCGGCTGCGCGCAGCAGTTGCCGGCGCCGTGCGTCGGGTGATGTCGATTGGCTCATGATTTCCCGCTCCCCGTTTTGTTGTGGGTGATGTTGGATGTGATCAGGCGGCGCGCTTGTTCGATGCCGCATCGCGCTGGGCCACCAGTTCGCGCACACGCGGAATGAGTTCGCGGCCATAGTCGATGGCGTCTTCGAGCGGATCGAAACCGCGAATCAGGAATGTGGTGACGCCCAGGTCGTAGTAAGCCAGCAGCGCATCGGCTACCTGCTCGGGCGTGCCAACGAGACCCGTGGAATTCGAACGTCCGCCGGTCTCACGCGCGATGGCCGTCCACAAGCGTTGATCGACGCGATCGCCTTGCTCTGCTGCGGCAAGAAGTCGGCGTGCACCTTCGCTCTGTTGCGGGCCGCCTCGGCTGTACCCGGCCTGCACACGCAGCGCACGGGTACGTTCGAGGATGCTGTCGGCGCGCTGCCATGCCTTGTCCTCCGTTTCGGCGAGCACTGGACGGAACGACACCGAGAAGCGCACCTCGCGGCCATGCTTCGCGGCTTCCGCACGCACGCGTGTCGTGAGATCGCGCACCTGGTCGAGCGATTCGCCCCACAGCGCGTAGACATCGGCATGTTTGCCAGCCACCTGCAGTGCAGCTTCCGAGGCGCCACCAAAATAGATCGGCACATGCGGCCGCTGAGCGGGCTTCACTTCAGAGAAGCCTCGCTCGAATCGGTAGAACTCGCCCGCGTGATCGAACGGCTGCGGCTCGGTCCAGATGCGGCGCAGGATGCCGAGATACTCGTCGGTGCGCGCATACCGCTGGTCGTGATCGAGATAGTCACCGTCGCGCTTCTGCTCGTCGTCCGAACCACCCGAGATGAAGTGCACGCCGAGCCGGCCACCGCTGAACTGATCGAGCGTGGCGATCTGCCGCGCAGCCAGCGTGGGCGATGTGAAACCGGGTCGATGCGCAAGCATGAAGTGGATGCGCTCGGTGACAGCGGCGGCATACGCAATCGTCAACGTGGCCGACGGGCCAGTGGAGTGATGCGGCACCAGGACGCGATCGAAGCCAGCCTGCTCGTGGGCCTGCGCAAAGGCGCGCACGTAATCCCGATCGACCACGGGCCCGGTGGGCGAGTGGATCTCGGATTGCTTCTGGCTCTGGATCATCCCGATGAAGTCGACGCTCATGCCCTTTCTCCTGGTGCGTGAAATGGGAAGAACGTACGCCTGCGGACCGTGCGCCCGAACGAATAAAAACGCCGGTCCTTATTCGACAAAAACTGTTGCTCGATATGCGATATGCGTCGTTTTCCGGGGCGAGGGGCGGCGGTACGCTATGTGGCGATTGATCTGCTCCCCCAAGGAACTCCATGTCTGCGTCATCCCTGCACCGCCTGCCGACGCCCGCCGCGCGGCTGGACGATGTGCTGGCCGAACTGGCCGCCCGCTTTGCCTCCACTGCTTCGGCCCACGATGCCGATGGCAGCTTTCCGCACGACAACTTTGCGCTGCTGCACCAAAATGGCCTGATCGCCCATACCGTGCCCGTGGCGCACGGCGGCGCCGGCGCCGGACTCGCCGAAGCACGACGCATCATCGCGGCGGTGGCAGGCGGTGATCCGGCAACGGCGCTGGTGCTGACGATGACGTATCTGCAACATCGATCCATCAGCCGCGCCGATTCGCGCTGGCCGGAAGCCATGCGCCAGCAGGTGCTGCGCAGCGCGGTGGAAGAGGGCGCGCTGATCAACTCGCTGCGCGTGGAGCCCGAATTGGGATCGCCGTCGCGCGGTGGATTGCCGGGCACCGTTGCCACGCGCGTGGGCGACCGCTGGCGACTGAGCGGCCACAAGCTCTACACCACCGGCATTCCGGCGCTGCGCTGGCTGGCCGTATGGGCGCGTACGCACGAACCGGAGCCACGCATTGGCATGTTTCTTGTGCCGAAGCCCGACGCCGAGACGCCCGGTATTCGCGTGATCGAAAGCTGGAACCATCTTGGTTTGCGTGCCTCGGGCAGCCACGAGACGGTGCTCGAAGACGTATGGATTCCGTTTGAGAACGCCGTGGATATCCGCGCGCCGGAGGCGTGGGCACCAGCAGGGGCGAGCCAGGCCGATATCGACGCAAATACTGACCAGCAGGCATGGATGGTGACGTTGCTCGGCAGCCTCTACGACGCCGTGGCACGCGCAGGCTTCGACTGGATTCGCCAGTTCGTGCAGGAACGCGCACCGGGCAGCCTCGGCAAACCGCTGGCCACGCTGCCGCGCGTGCAGGAATCGATTGGCGAGATGGCCGCGCTGCTGCGCGCCAACGCGGTGTTGCTCGACGATGCTGCGACGCGTACCGATGACGGCACACCGCCCTCGGTCAGCGACGGTGGCCTGCTCAAGTTCACCGTGACATCAAATGCGATCCGGGTGCTGGAACTGGCGCTGCAACTCTCGGGCAATCATGGCCTGAGCCGCAACAATCCGCTGGAGCGGCACTATCGCGATGTGCTCTGCAGTCGCATCCATACCCCGCAGAACGACGCCATCCTGACCGCCGCCGGCCGCACGGCGCTGGGCTTGTGAGGACATCCGCAAGGCAACAACGGGCGCGCCTTCGTGCTAAGGTTGTGGGCGATTCGTCCACAGATGGCGAACGTGCTCCGGAGACAAGACATGGCTGAGACATTGCTCACTGCGCAGACATCGACACTGACGCCGCTGCGCGACTTCATTACCGGCTTGTCGGCGCTGCTCGACCAGCAGCCCGACGAGGCGCGCATCCTCGACGAAGGCGGCCAACTGCTCGCGCGCCTGGTGGCCCGCGACGACTGGCTGCCCGATGCCTACGCACAACCCCATCCCGAGTATTACCAGCAGGTGCTGCTGCACTGCGATTCGGCTGAGCGATTCTCGATTGTCAGCTTTGTCTGGGGACCGGGGCAGCGCACGCCAATCCACGATCACACGGTATGGGGCCTGATCGGCATGCTGCGCGGCGCCGAGTATTCGCAGCCGTACGCAATCGATGCCGAGGGCGTGCCACGTCCGCATGGCGACGCCGTTCGGCTGGAGCCCGGTCACGTGGAAGCGGTATCGCCAACCGTAGGTGACATCCATCGCGTCCACAACGCGTTCGACGACCGCGTATCGATCAGCATCCATGTGTACGGCGCCAACATCGGCGCGGTGCGCCGCCATGTCTATCCGGAATCGGGCGGCACCAAGCACTTCATCTCCGGTTATTCCAACTCCACCCTGCCCAATCCGTGGGACCGCTCCAAGGACCCCATCGCGTCATGACTGCCACTACCCAAACGTTTCCGACCACGACCAGCCTCGCGGTGCGTCAGGCATTGCTCGACCGCACCGAGATCGCGCTGATCGACGTGCGCGAGGAAGACCCGTTCGCCCAGGAGCATCCGCTCTGGGCTGCGAACTTCCCGCTGTCGAAGATTGAATTGGAAGCCTGGACACGTATTCCGCGCCGCGACACCCGCATCGTGATCTACGGCGAGCGTGATGGCGAGGATCTCGCACCGCATGCGGCGTTGAAGCTGCGCGAACTCGGCTACACGGATGTGTCCCTGCTCGATGGTGGGTTGGCTGCATGGATTGCCGCGGGCGGCGAAGTATTCCGTGACGTGAACGTGCCCAGCAAGTCGTTCGGGGAACTGGTGGAGGCCAGGCGCCATACGCCATCGCTGTCCGCGCAGGAAGTGCAGGCGCTGATCGACAGCAAGGCTGACGTGGTGATCGTCGATGCGCGACGCTTCGACGAGTACCAGACGATGAACATTCCCACATCCACAAGCGTGCCGGGCGCGGAACTGGTGCTGCGCATCCGCGAACTCGCACCGGACCCAAAGACCAAGGTGGTGGTGAACTGCGCAGGCCGCACGCGCAGCATCATCGGTACGCAATCGCTGGTCAACGCGGGCATTCCGAATCCGGTGGCTGCGCTGCGCAACGGCACTATCGGCTGGAAGCTGGCGGGACAGAAGCTCTCGCATGGCGCCAGCCGCCGCGCACCCGTGGAGATCGATCCCGCGAACCGCGCACAGGCACGTGAAGGTGCACGCGCGATTGCCAGCCGTGCTGGCGTGCGACGCATCGCATTCGATGCACTGTCATCGCTGGATTCACCGGAGCGCACCGTCTATCGCTTTGATGTGCGGACACCCGAGGAATATGCAGACGGCCACCTGCCAGGCTTCACCAGCGCACCGGGCGGCCAGCTCGTGCAGGAAACCGATCACCAGGCACCCGTGCGCGGCGCACGTATTGTGCTGGCCGATGATGATGGTGTGCGCGCAGACATGAGCGCATCGTGGCTCGCGCAGATGGGCTGGGAAGTCTATGTCGTGGAGCCGGTCGATGATGCGCGACGCAGCGAGCGCGGTGTACCTGCCGCCCAGCGTCCGGCTGCACCCGAGGTCGCAACCATCGCCCCCGCCACGCTGGCCGGCTGGCTCCGCGAAGGCGACGTGGCCGTGATCGATGTCACGGCTAGCGCCAATTACGTGAAGCGCCATATCCCCGGCGCATGGTTCGCCATCCGCGCCCAGCTGAAGCAGGCACTGCAGGCGATTCCGCCCGCACGATGCTATGTGCTGACATGCGGCTCCAGCCTGCTCGCGCGCTTCGCTGCCATCGACCTGCAACGACTCACATCGTCAGAAGTCTTCGTACTTGAAGGCGGCACCGCAGCGTGGGCCGACGCGGGCTATCCGGTGGAGCAGGGTGAAACCAACCTCTCCGTTCCCCGCACAGACCGCTACCGCCGTCCGTACGAAGGCACGGATAACGCAGCGGCCGCCATGCAGGCGTACCTCGACTGGGAATTCGGATTGATCGCCCAGCTTGATCGGGACAAGACGCACTTCTTCGAAGTGGTCTGACGCCGAACGTGATGCAATGAATGAAGGCGTCCCGTGCAATGCGGGACGCTTTGGCACAGCTGCCACAGAAATATGGCAGTTGGACACACAAGTTTACTTGGCCCCTGTGGTGTGTTCGATGCAGCATTGATGCATCGAAAAAAACACGGCGCCGCCGCCCGATATGGATGGCTAGCGCCGGTAACTCAGGGTCAATGAATGAACTTCGTCCAGATACCGGCATGGAATGACATGCTGGTGCTTCCGCCTGTGAATGATGGCAACGCTGCAAGTGCGGATCGGTCGCCGTACGAGGTGTCGCTTCTCTCGTTTGTACGCCGGTTCGCAACCACGCCAGCGCGTTGCACAATTCTGCGGGGGCTGCTTGAGTTCAGGCAGTCGATACACGAGGCCGGTATTACCGCGGGTTTTCAGTGGGTGGACGGAAGCTTTGTGGAAGACGTCGAGGCGCGCTATGGCCGAGGGCCAAGAGATCTCGATGTGGTGACGTTTGTTTTGAGCCACGAATCTGGCGACCCGCAACAGATACCTCCCAACTTGTTAGACCTTGAACGACTGAAGTCCAGTTTCGCCGTGGACAACTATTGGGTGCAATCCCGCAACGAACGCGCCTTGGTAAAGGCGACCACGTATTGGTACAGCATGTGGTCGCATCGCCGTGATCGGCAATGGAAGGGGTACGTGCAGTTGGACCTCGATGCGGAATTCGACCGCGCTTCATTGGCCGAATTGAGAGAGGTCGAGACACACCTGCACAAGTCAGCCCTTCAAGCCCGCTTCCCTGACCACTAAAGGATGACTGCAATGATCGACGAACGAATCTGGTGGCTCGCGGATGAGCGAGCCGTATTGAATCTGATCAACGACTGGCCCGAGGGGAGTGCCACGCGAATCAGCTTCGAGTACAGACTGCGCGTGATCCGCGGCAAGCTCGCTGAGATCGACGCTCGCAGTAACTCACAGATCCCGAGTCCGCGGAATGATCACGGCCTGCCCGTGTAGCACCCCATCGGTATCGATCATCTGCCACAGCGTTGCCTCCTCGATCATGAAGCGGCTGCCGTCCTTGGTGATCCGCACGCCTTGATAGCCTGCTTCATAACCAAGCCGTTGCACACGCTCAAGAAAGCGCTGCCGTTCCTCGCGATTGGGCGCCTCGGCGGATAGTCGCGAAGGCAGACGCGTGATCTCGTCCCAGTCGTAGCCAAAGCGACGCTGCGCCGCCTTGTTGCCATAGACAAAGACCGGGTCCGGCGCAGTGTTGTGAGCGAGGATCGCGAACGGTGCCTCTTCGTAAAGCCACGCCGCAGCTTCGTTGGTCGGAAGAGGGTGAGGCACTAGCCGTTTGCCAAGAAGGCGTTGATAGCTGCCGGCAAGCAGTTCGTAGAAAGCGGGGTCGTGGTGAAGCGGAAGCAAGGGAAAACCTCGGGTTGGAGAGCGCGTGGATTGAGATCGTAAATCGACGACGCGGTTCCTGGAGGTCAGGGAAAGGTATGAGGCGGATGTCTCATGCGATCCGCCCAAAAAACAAAAAACCCGGAGAGCTCGTCAGCTTCCGGGTTCTCGGCAACGTAAGGCGTTGCTCACCAGATATTCTGGTGGTGGTACAGGGTCAGAACTCAGCGGATTTCATCTTTAAAATCAGTGGCATAGTACCTCGCCGTGCTTTGGATACCCTATTGCATACCCCGAAAACTGGCGTTAGCGCAAAATGTTGTTTTTAAGGCGCTTTGACGGCGCTAGGCTAGCTGTTGTGCAGCGCTACCGCGCAAGGGCGCTAGTAACCACAACAAGCCATTGGATGGCGGCTACCGCGAAGTATGCGAGAGCTGCAATGCCAAAATAGAAAAAGAAGCCAAACACAACAATGAGCCAACGCGGAGGAAGGGGCGTTGGCAAGACATTCAAATACCGCGCGAAGCCTTCGTCCGACTTCGTGTAGCTATGGATCTGTGACCAGACAATAGGTGGAAAGTACAGGTACGAAATGAGTACTTGCTCATTAGGTACCAATGAGGGGATCAAGATCTCCCACCCTCCGTCAGGCCCTTCAAACGTATCGTGTTTGACTCGCGGTTCGATGGTGTAGTGATGGACTTTCAAGTTGTGGCCGATTCGGACATTGAAGGCTGTTTTCTTTCCGGCATTTCGCACCGCGATACCATGTACGTGAAGTTGAACGCCGGGAACCTGGGCCTGGCCTGAGCCTGACGTCGGGTTAGAAGCGCTGTCCTCTCGAGGTTCGAAATTTCCCTCCGCCTCATCGGCGGCTGCAAGCGGGGACGCGGTCGCCGGGGCGGGTAGCGAAGCCGGCTGAGGCGGCAAAGCGAAGCCGGCCGCATGTGCGACGTACATGATCAACTTGGGTCGATACTCTAAGCGTTTGTTGATCAGCGCTACCACTATTGCGACGAGAACCGGAAAAACGATCTTTCCCGCAATATCCCATTCCTGAATCATGGCATCTCCGTGCATGTAGCGTTGAAGCCCACAAGGCTTCCAGCAATTTTATTGACCGTCTCCGACAGCGCACGCCTTCTCGATTGACGCGGCGTCACCTAGTCCCTGTCTAAGTACTGCTGGCAATGCAATTCCAGAAGCTATTTCGACAGCTTCCATAATTTTCAATAGCCTCTGGGCTCCTCCTTCTGTTTCGATCTCAACGGCTCTACGAAGCAGTGGGACACTGATCCTCGGAACGTTGAATAAAGCCGGCGTATCCAAGTGAGGTCTGCATAGCTTGGCGGCGATGTCCGCAAGGGAGTTCAATGATCCTGACAAAATTAGTTGCGCGTCGGACTGCCAGAGCCAAGTCAAGAGAGCCGTAAGCCAGAGGGACGTTTGCGCAAAAGACCTGCGTTGTTCTAGCAGTAGGCGTGCTGCTGCACAAAGCTTGGCAATGGACGCAGTACCCTTGTCGCGAAAGGTCATGAGGGCTGTGTCGGCATCAACTAAAAAATACTCCGAAACCGAATCAAGCTCTTTTTTGAGAAGGTCTGCATCTTCGCTAGTGTCAAGCGTAGTTCGCCAGGCTGACATGACAGCCTGGCCGGTCTGGTCCGTGGACGCGAGTATAAAAAGCACTAGCAGGAATGCGGCGCCACCGCCAATGCGTGCTTCCCTGTCTGCCTCATTTGGTGTTTCCTCGCATCTGTAAAGGGCGTTTCCACCAACTCGTGCTTGGGCTGCCCCCAACCATCTAGAGCGTTGCAACCCTATAAGATTGACTGCGAGCTCACGTGGCTCGTTTTCAATAATGCATTCGTGGCACTTTAGGGACCAAAATTGAAACGCGACTGTTGGCGAGCGGCTAAGCGCGATCCTCTCCCTTTCCGCATCGAGATCGGGATTTGAAACGCGGATTCTCGATGCAATCTCCATCAACATGACGGCGCTGAGCTCATACGGGTTGGCAGGCAACTCGGCGATGCTTGCGTCTTTCCCGGGGTTGCTGCACTGACCTAAGACAGGTTCTGGGGTTGGTAACGATCGATAGTCGTCACGGACCTGTCCCATCATCCATAACAAAATTTGGCCACCAAGTTTCTTGGTCGCAAAGTGTGCGAACTGATCCGAAGGGTCATATTCGTTCTGTAGTGCTTCTAGGGCGGCCCACGCAAGCGCGATCGACTTGTGCCAACTGCGCGCCTTAAAGGCACAAAAGGAAGCATCAAAGAGGGCGCCTGCAGCCGTAGCTTCCATTTTCATCGTCGAGGCGGATGCCGCTGCTTCTGCAAACCACTCCGAAGCTTTCTCGTAGAGTCCGAGCGATCCAGCAGAAATCGCTGCCTTACGAAAAGCGAAAGGATCTCGGTAGTTAAGGTCGGCGAAGCGGCCATCTGGTCGTAAGCAGAGCTCCCACAACTTCAGAGCATCATCGTACTGCTTGCGATGAAACAACACGTTTGCCTCTTGCTCTTGCAGATCCGGGTGAGTTCCAACGATCTCTGCAGCTTGGCGAAGGCATTCGATAGATCGATCCTGTAGCCCGAGATACTCTTCGTAGATAATCGAAAGCGGGCGCGTAGACGCAATAAGCAAGGCGTCACATTTCCATGCGCTGGCAAGCTCGATTGCTCTGCTAAGAATCGCGCACGCATAGTCCCAACGAGGGGAAGGCCGCTTGGATTCGGCTACCCAAGCACGATCAATTAGTAGGCTGTGATTTGCGAAGAACGGAATGCTGAATGCCTTGAGCATTCGTTCTCTCGAGTGAGAACTGCATGCACTCAGGGCAGTAAGGATGGCATCTTGATACTCGATAGTCTCGCAACGTGAGTACATGAATCCAAAGAGGACCGGTACGAGATCGTCTCCGAGATCGGGCTGGCCTGGCAAGTGCCGGAGTCGGGACATGCCATCAATAAGTTCCGGGAAGCGGGATTCATTGCGTACCAGATCCTCGATGGCGTGAATGATGGTTGCGGCAGAAAGGTTGCCCCCTGTGGCAGCAGAGACGACAAAGGCTCGGATAAATTGACTGCTCTCACGGAGTTGACCGTGAGGCAAGCGTTCAATCTCTTCCGACCATCTGCAGGCCACTTTCTCTAAAAGATCAGGCTTCTCTTGTTGAGCTACTTTGAACTGAAGCGTCCGCAGAAGTATTGAGCAAGTAGCACTGAATGGCACGGCAGGATCTGTGCCGCTTGATCCCATTAGCAAAAGTGGGGCGAGGTCCTCGTACACCGCATTCTTTGCGTCGCCGTCTTCCATTATCAGTGAGGTAAGCATGTTGCCGAGGCGTGCCTGGTCTTTACTTTGCCAAGCATGCATCAGGATTTGAAATGCCTCATTGACTTGGATATTCTTACGCTGGATGAACGCGTCGAAGAGATGTCCGTGGACCTCTTCCACCTTGCGCTCTGGCCAGGCAAGCTTTGCTTGGCCGGAGAGCAGGGGCGTAACTCGAAAGCTGCTTTTCCCTTGGCTTTCTACCCATCGTCCGATTAGCTGATCTAAAACGTCTCCTGGTGCGGACAGCCCATCGATCTTGCTGCCAACGTGTAGTGCCACATCACGTCGGAAGGGTAGGGACGTAAGGCTCAGTGAATAGAGGAGCTCGCGAGCTTCAATCTGTAATGTGCGTGAAGCAGTCTGACGCGCGACTGTGCGGGCTTCGTCAATGCTGTGGGGAGGGGTAATCCACGAGTCGATCGTAGAAGAGGGCCATCCTTCCTCCCGAAGTTCCAGTCCTCGCAAATAAACTAGCTTTGGATGGCCACCGCCGGTTTGGATTAGCGTGCATTTCGCCCAGCGCTGCGCTTCCGTTTCATTGCATCCGAGTGCCCGAAGGAACTCATATATTTCTTCGAGAGATAGATCAGGTACGTCGACTAGTTCGATCTTTGCTAGGCGGACACGTGGGTCAACTGCTTCGATATGTACGCCTTTTGCAGTGATGATCAATTCGTGGTGTCGGGCGTGGCACTCCTCAATGATCAGCCTTAGGCGAGTCCAATTCGCATCCGTAAGCCCTTCACTAACGGGAAAATCGTCCAGTACGATTACCTGTCTATTGCCCGCACTGCGCAGTCGAACTAGTACGGATTCGACCGTCGGCAGCAGCGCTTGGTCGTCAATTCCGGAGAAGTCGATCCAGCGTGCGGGGGCATTGATCCGCCGAGCGGTGAGATTTGCTACCGTTGTCTTACCCCTGCCTTCTGATCCGACGATGAGGACTGCACGCGTCTTCGATAACGCAGACAGAACTCGGTCTATGACGGCAGAACGCTCTAAGGGAAAATCCGGAAGCGGAGGCTGGCCGAGATCCAGAGGTGTTGGTAAGAACGTAAGACGGCCCGAACCGCCCTGAGGAAAGGCTTGGGCAAGGAGCGCATCGCCCATCTGAGCGAGTAGCCCGCTAGCGGCAGGGATCACCAGGCTAGTCTTTGACTCAAATGTCAACTGGCGATCTTCGCAGGTCAAACTTCGCAACTGTGCTGTCGGCTGGCAGGCTGCTTCCCAGCACCGGGCCAAAAACCCGTCCACCGCCGACACGGATATGGAGGCGGAGATGCCGGCGAGTCTTCCCATCTCGATAGTCATCCGCCTTACTGCCAACCGTACTGCTTCGGAATCTTCTTCTTCAGTTACCCAGTCAATGGGCGCGATTAGGCGTTCGCGGAGCTCTGATGGATTCGCCTCCCGCAGAAATTTGTCCAGAGTGGGCGGCGACTCATAACTAGCGAGATAGCGGCCAATTGAAGAAGCAGCGACATCATCGCCGGCTGCGGCCTTTCGCCAGACATCAATCCCTTTTTCTTTGCCAAAAAATTTCGATTGCTCGGCCCGAATGCCACCCCGAGTCAGAAAGCGCAGCGATGGCCGTCGTCCCGGATTTCGCTCGCATAGTTTCCAAAATTGAACGATGGCTGTCCGGACGTCAGCAGAGCCCAACGATATGTCTTCGGCGGAACGCTTGATCTGCACGGCCTGCGCGCTGGTAGCGTTGATTACATCGTAGTCCTCTGCGCACTCTAAGAACAACGTGTCGCCCTCGGAAAGGCGTAGCCATGCTTCAACCGATCGCCAGATTTGGTAGTCGTATCCACCTAAGGCCGCTACGGCCTGACGGCGGGGGTCTCCCAGTAGAGGCCAACGAGCGCTATCGTCGTCTTGTGTGTTCATAGTTCTTGCGCGGATCTGCGGCTGACGATTGGGGTTGCCTGTGTGCTCATGACTTCCACCCGGCAAAATCAATGACTATCGACGGAGTTGGAAGACATGGAAGGCGCGCCTGGCGAGACGAGCCAACTATAGCAGCCTGGCTGTCCCTCCCTTCCAATCCACTGCGGGACACATAGAAAACGGCGTGGCAATGTGGCAACGCCCCTCTGCTGCTCTGTAAGGCGCGATAAATCAAGAAATGCGCGCCCAAGGATCGCCACACAATGAGGTGTGGGGCGTCGCCGATTCCGTGGCTCAAAAAATAGGCAGCCCTTTGAAACTGTGGCACACCGCCTTCTGTCATTTCTCAGCCTTTCTCTCTCTTTCTCTTTGATTTTAAAAGAAAAAAAGAAGGAATGCCGGGGGTGGCGCCGAAACACCCGGTGTGGCAAACGGCGGCCAAAGTGTGGCAAGAGCAAGAGAAATTGTGATGCTTGTTTCCTTATAAATCAAAGACTTACCGGTCGAATTACACGGTGCCACGCCCATTTTTTCATTGCGCGGTATCCAATCCCAATGAGGCTATAGGAAGCGTCGGGCGTGGCTGGAGGAAGCCCGGCAGCAATCTGGGAGAGCGGGCAAAGCCCAAAACAAAGGCCCGCGCATGGCGGGCCTGGTAGAGGGCGGATAGAGGGACCGCTACGGCGCGGCTATCGAGTATCTTCGATTTCGGGTATAGCCGCGAGGCCGAGTCGTTCCAGGCTCGGGACGCTGATGGCGGTCATGTGGGCATGGCGCCGACCATGGATGCGCTTTTCAACATCGTCCAGCAGCTTGCCGGCATGCTTCGGTACGACGCCGGACTGCAGCAACTGCTGTTTGAAGATCCGTGCCGTTTTGATGGGCAGCGAGTCGAACTTCTGCCGCAGGTGCGGTGCTGTCGAGATATGGTCCATGACGTGGCTCGGTCGGACAAACAGGGCCATGACATTTCCTTCGTCAGTCTGCACGGTGTCCCAGCAGCGGGGGAATTCAAAGCGGCGCGCAGCTAGCTCGGACAGCAAAACATCCATTACCCAAAACCACGGCAGGCGTGCGCCATCGGTTTCTGCAATGTGAGCAGTCATTTCCGCTAGGACGTCCTCTACAAAGCCGCCCTGGTCGACATCGATGTCGGTGAACTCGGCCAACAATGCCCACGCTGTCATAACAGCCGCGTAGTTCTCCATCATGCGCCGCGCGGTGGCGTCGGGTGATGCGACACCGCTGCGCTTCACACACTCGGCGATGAAGGCCTCGTGAAGGTCTCTAATGCGCGCAGGCTCAATGGCCGCAAGAAACTGCAGCCATTCCCACACCGGAAACTGTGGCGTGTTGTGCGGGACTATTGCTCCCTGCCTGGCCACCGCCAGTGACGTGCGGCAGATCTTTGACTGCAGGCTCGCTACGTCTACCTCTTCACCGGCCAGCAAGACAGGGGCGCACATCAGGTACGGCGTGAGAGATGAGCCAACACGTGTGAACTCGAAGCGATACGTGGACTGCAGCAGACCGTCGATGTCCGACAGAACTGCCTTGGGCAACTTGGAAAACTCATCCCATCCCACGGGTTGCGTTGTCCATGAGACAGAGGCGCGGCGGCGGTGGTCCGTCTTCAGCATTTGGCCAGACAGAACTTGAAAGGCGAGGGTGCTTTGCAGGCTTTCCAGCAGCTTGGATTTCCCGGAGCCCTTTTCGGCTTGCATCTGCAGATGTGGGTAGAAGCCAAGGACCGTTTTCAGATGCGTTCCAAGCGCCCAAACGAGTCCAATGGCTGCTGCATTGTTTCGGAAGGTTGCCTGGTACGCTTTGATGACCGCGCGAGCGTTCTGGCGCGTTCCACGCGGAAAGGTCATGTTGTAGTACAGGCATTGCTTCTGTGGCTCAATGAAATAGCAATCGCTGCCCTCAAGAGCCGCGAGCTCACCGCCGCGCCACGCCAGCCCAACAAAGTTGACCACATCACGCGCGCCGAGCTCGGCAGCCCGCTCCAAGACGTTGACCATGCGCGCGAAGTTGGCGGGCATCCAGATATGCCCAAATTTTCCCCGCCACCATTCGAGGTTGTAGAGCTTGTCATCGCCAACAACTTCGCGCTGTAAGACTGCTCCATGGCGTGGCACTTGCGCACTGATGCCGAAGACCGTCTCAGGCTGGTTGTCCGGTGTGCCGTTAATGGTCGCCAGATGGCTTTGAATGCGCAAGCGTGAGAAGCTGGCGACGCGGAACGAACAGAGGTCGCCAATTTCTTCAGAGCGGCGTGGTTGGCCATCATCACCGTCCCCCTCCTTGTACTTCTGCACGTATTGCGTGAAATCTTCTTTGACACGGAAGCGCCAGTAGACCGCAAAGTCATGACTCGGCAGAAAAACCCGGCGCGTTCCTTCAAGGCGCTCGCCACCTCCCGGCATGCCTGGTATCAGCCAATGCTCAAGACGCTTGAGCCGCTTGGTCAGCTCATCGACCCCGAGCTGCTGCAGGACATCGTTAATGTCCTGTCCTTCCTCCCAATCCTGCATGTCAACGAACATTGCGCCGATGTCCGCCGCTGTCAGGGCTTCTGACAGCTTCCATGCGGCGGTTAGGCCGGCACGGTTGCCGGTTCGCTCGTTGACGGCATCGGTATGATCGAGCGCAATCATGACGCGCTTGCCGCGGAGAAATGTCCAATCGATCTTGTCCACGTTGGTGGTGCCCCGGATGGCAAACGCCGCAGTGCCGTCGGCAAGATGGCACGATTCGACGGACAGCGCATTGATCGGGCTTTCGACGACAAACACAGTGTGTGCGCGGCGCAGTCGCATGGCGTCGCTCGTCCATCCATGCCCGAGCTTTTCACCTTGGCATTGCGTCTTGACGTTGCCATTCAGCGTGGGGTCTGCATACCGAAGATCCACAGCCACGACGCGACCTGTGCTCGGCTCGCAAACGATGAACGCGGCCGCAGGCCCACCGTGGCCAACTTCGCCAGCCGGAACCTTCTGGCTTTGCCAGGTGTTCCATCCAACGGTGCCGGCCTTAATGGCGCGGCGCGCGACCGCTTCATCGATGCCTCGGCCCAATAGATAGGAAACTGCAGGACTTGCATCAGCGCGAGCTTTATCCGCGATGTATTCCTCCGTGCTTTTCTTAGCCGGAAGGCCGCGCGGCTCGGTACTTGGCATGGGCATCCCGTACCAGTCCCCCAACAACTTGGCTGCGTCCATCGGGCCATCGATGTCGGGGAGGCAATGTATGACGAGATCGATGCAGGAACCGCCTGTCTCGGTAGACCAGTCCTTCCAAGAACGTCCATTGTCATAAATCGACAGAGAAGGGCTCTTGTCGGTGTGGTGAGGGCTGTGATAGTTGCCTTTGGCGCCGCTGCGCCTTAGGTCCAACCGCTCAGCCACGTCGTGCAAATCGATGCTGCGCTTGAGGTCATCGAACCACGCGCGCAAGGCGGGATTGGCCTGTGTATGCATGGGCGACCTCACAACATGTCATGGACATGGCTCAGTGCTTCGTCCAGGCGTTGTTTGAGGGGGCTCAGCAAGCAATGCAGGCTGTGATGGGCGGGGGATCGATCGCTCTCAAGGTCAAGGAAGCGCAGGATGCCTTCGAGGCCGGCGCTTACCCTCAGCAGCTCGTGGCAGCTGTCTTGTGCGGTTTCTCGAATGCTCTCGCTCAGTGCATTGATCTGGGCAACGGCACAGGACAGCTCTGCTTTGGATTGGCGGTTCGCCGGGCGGATCTGCGACACGAGCTGCGACAGCATATCGCGTTGCCGGAAGAAGGCGAGCTGATTGCCTGTGAGGTGCTGAGTCTCATGCATGGCGCACCTCCGCTTGGGCGATGGCTGCGACGGCGACCAGGGCGTCGCCAACGATGTCGAGCGATGCGCGTTCCGTGGGGGCATCAACCGCGTCGCGCAAAGCGACGCGAACAATGGCGAGGATTTGGGGAAATGCAGTCTGCTCAGGACGAGCGAGGTCAATAGGCATTGGAGGCCTCCTAGAACTAAAAAGGAAGCCCGCCGCTCATTTCCACATGAGGGGTGGCGGGCCTGACAGCGGGGGTGGAAAACCGGCGTTCTAGGAAACCGGCCAGCCCGAAGGCTGCCCCGCCCGGCCCGCCATAGAAAGTGTAGGCGCGCGCGTGCGCAACGGACGAAAAAAATGCCGCAAGAGGCGGCTGTCCGCCTAGAACTGATCGGGTTTCCACACCCGGTCACCGCTGTTTCGGTGACGGTTGAATTCTTCATCATCTGCTTCAGGGTGTCAAGGTTGCTATCTCCCCGGCTTCAGCTGGGCGGAAAGTGGTCGGATCCCGGCTTGATCCGGGGCCGGCATTGCGTTGGCCGAGCGGCCTGCGAGCTGCCGGGCAATGTCGGGGTCTGGGATGCAGCTCGGAGAAAGTGTGCGTACCACTTCCACCAGGCTGACAAACGTGTGACCGCAGTTGAGATTCGCGCACTGGCAGTACAGTTCTCGCGTCATGCGGGAGATAGAGCGGCTGGTGCGAATGTTTGCTTTCGAGCCGCAATGCGGGCAGTCCATTCTCATAGGAAACAAGTGCTCCTTCGCAAGGACGGGGATCAAATCAGCGGCCGCCGCCCGTGCGCAGAAATGTCAGCAGTCGGTTGTGATGGTGTCGCTGTGTTGCGACGAGTACCGCTCAGTGTTTGCGGTCAAGCGGGCACTGTCGGACCGGGAGAACATGTGTTCGCAGCGCAAGTTCTTGCAGCGATACAGTGCCTCACGATTTCCACTGCCGCATTCAACGTAGCCTTCGGCGGGTGTCAGGGCACGGCACTTCGGGCATTTTTCTGCTTGCATCATGTTTCCTTAGGAGAGAGTGTCCGCAGCAGCTTCACGGAGCCGTGCTTTGCGCTTGGAAAGTTCGGTGCGCACCCTTTGCACCGTCGCCGCGTAGGCCGGCGGAAAATTGGCACGTCCGGAGGGGCGCTCGATGTTGGAGAGCACGTGGTCGTGCGCAGATGTCTTGCCATATTCCTTGACGCACTTGCGAACGACCGAGAAGGCTTCTTCGAGAGCTGCGTCCATTGCGGTCGCGTAGCCCAGCTTCTCCCATTGAGCGCCGCCTGGGTCTCGCGCTTGGCACGAGTACGCGTCCGCAAGAATATGAATCGCATGGGCAAAGGGCTGGAGCGTCTGACTGCTGGAGCGCAGCAGCTCTTCTGCATGCTGACTTACAAGCCCTGTGTAGGCGTACGATTCCGCGAGATGCGCGACGCGAGCTTCGAGCGTTGCTTCATCCAATGCAAGCTGAACTTCTGCGATGATGGACCGGTAGTCCTCCGCAAGCGTGTAAGCAGCGCGCTCTTTTCCCTTCAGGTCGCGAAGCTGCTTCATCGAAGCATCCGAATCGCGCATCAGTGACGCTGCTTCGTTGCGCGCGGCAAGCGCTTCAGCATCTGCAGCTTGTGCGGCCTTGGTGTGCTTCTCCAAGTCCGCTTTCATTCTGTTCGCTGTGCCTACGGCAGATTCGAATGCGGTCACCGCGTTGCGGTATCGGTCCAAGGCTGTCTGGACTTCCTGGTTGAGTGGTTGTGTGGTCATAGTGGTATGGGTTACGGCCGACGTGACGCAATGCGTGACTGCATCCATTGCCTGATCTCGCTGGAGAGCCAGGCGACGCTTTTGCCAGCCAAGGGCACTGGCTTCGGAAAGTCGCCGCGCCGCATCCTGTCGTAGATGGACGATGCGGGCAGGCCACAAACAGCCACGACTTCAGGCAGTCGCATGAAGCGTTCTGCTTCCGCAGTCCCGGTGTCGTGCAGGACGAGACCGGAAACGGTGCATGCCGTGGAGGTTCCGGCTTGCGGACTCATCATCTGTCTTCCTCATCTAGGTTCAAAGGTACGAACAACACGACTCCGTATTGCTCGGCGTTACTCAATGCTGCTCAGAGCGAACATAGTGTCCCGATAGCGTGCAGATCATCGCAACGGCATCGTGTTGTGCCGTTGTCGTTAACAACAAGGTGGCGGGCGTCACAGGGCGCACGGCACGCAGTTGGACCTGCGGAGCTATCGAGGCGGATGTGCAGCGCACGCTTGCGGCGCGCTCAGGACGCCTGTTGCTCTGCGACGGGATAGGCTGGGCGTTCAACCCTCAGCGCGCGGTTGAGACCCCGCCTCACCCGCGCGCTTCATCGAGCGGTTTTTATGCACCCGTTGTAGAGGCATGGCGCCGCGCTGGTACTGGCTTGCAAGGCAGACGGCACCCTGCAAGGAATTACGCAGAATTACGCACCTCCAGCACTGTTTGTCGGAGTGGAGGGCGACGGGGTGGGATCCCACGGCGGCATGTATGTCGGACGAAATGGAGGGCCGTCGACAATCACGTCGTGTGTCGCCTGCAGCCAAGCCCCAGCGTTCGCGAGATGTGGCGCCTCCCGTGGATGACTCGTGAGGACGTCGACAACGGCGTCGCTAAGAGCATCGACAAGGGAGCGGTTGGACGTTCCGGAATACCACTCATCGATGTGCCTCCGCACGATGCTGCCGATGGTCCCGGGCAGGGCTACTCCTGCATTTCGGGCGGGGCCGCAGTGCATCAACTGCAGCTGGTCCTGCAGGTGTTGCAAGAAACCGATGGACTCCTCGCGATGAAGGCCACCCAATGCCACGAGCTGCCTGTGAAGCTCCGAATAGGGCATGCACGCGCCATGGGTTGCGCAAGTCTCCAGGCGGGTCAGATACCGCGCGGCGGTCTGAGTGCCGGCGAGGTGGGCGCGAGTGCTGGGAGTGGCAGTCATTGGGCTTCCTTCGCATTGAAATTGGCAGGGTCTGCAATCCAGGCATGAACTGCCGAGAAGTCGTAGAGGGTGCAGCGGGTGGTGAGCCGAAGGGGAGGGGGCGCTTTGCCTTCGTTCACGAGCTGGCGCCACTTTTCGCGACTGATGCCGACGAACGGGGCAATGTCTTGCCAGCGCCCGCGCCCAAGTTGGGGTAGTCGCTCAAGTCGCGGGGTGGAGGGATGTCGAGCTTTGGTAGGGGGTGCCGTACCAGTGCGTGTCGAACTTTTGGCTGTGCTTGCCATCGGTAGCCTCATGTAGCGAACTATTGCAGTTCGGATGACGTGAGGCTACGGAGTGATGCGCTGGATGATAAGGTGGGATGCTAGGCGAAAAGTTATTTTGCCTAGCGCCGCTGCTATTTGCTTAGCAAAATGGGTATCACGCTAGGCTCTTGCGAACACATTTAGCCGTGTTGATTCTTCTGTTCCAGGCGATATTCGCGAATGAGTTTTGAGATCTGAGCATGCGACAGATTGAACTCGTTCATGCGGATCATGCGCGAAGCACCGTCTTCGGCGGAAATTTTAGGGCTGATGTGGTCCCTGATGTAGGTCAGAGCCTTGTTCCTGCGCTTGTCATAAGTATTCCCTCGACCCTTCGCCCCTTGCGACGCAATTTGCCGGCGATCCTGCCGCTGCACTATGAGTCCATGGCTTGCTCCGAGGCTGAACTTTGCTTCCAGAAGAAAATGCACGGCCTCGAAAATGAGGTCGTCGTCCAATGACGCCTGTGCCATTTGCAGATTCGTCATGCCCTCGGCAATGCCGTCGAGTATGGGTTCGTTGGTCACGCTGCGCGGTCTCGCTTTGCGCAGGAATAGTTCAGCGGCCTCGATACATGCAATGTCCATGGCGGCAGCTTCTGGAGATGCAGTCGGTGCGGTACCGGCGACGTGCGATTGCATGGAGCGGGCGACCATCCCAAGCAACGCCATGATGTTCCCGTTGGGCCGCACACCAAATTTCTTTTCGTAAGCGTCCTCCACTTCCGGCAAGCCTTCTTCCAGGCGAATGCCGAAGGCTTCCGCAAACATCGTTTCCATTTGCTCGACTGACTCGCGGATTTTCTTTTGCAGCACCGTCTTTGTGTCTCTCGGATCTTGTGTCATGTTTGGTCCCCGTTCCTATGCTGCGGCTTTTTCTGTCGTGCTAGAAGAGGCTGCGCGCTGATCGATGAAGTCAGCCCACCACTGCATTACCCGGCGACGCTCGGGCATGTACTTGGCGTGGTTATATGCCGCAATAGTTTGGTTGGTTTCTTTGTGGGAGAGCTGTGCCTCAATGACGCGCGGATCGAAAAGACCCGACTCATTCAGAAGCGTGGACGCAAGGCCACGAAGCCCGTGGACAGTCTGTTGACCTTTGAAGCCTATCGAATGAAACACCTTGTTCAGCGCCTCGCCAGTGACAGGCTTGAGGACACTCACGGCGCCAGGGAACAGTAGGGCGAAGTGCCCCGTGTATTGCTTCAGGTCTTCGAGAAGGGCGATGGCTTGGCGAGATAGCGGCACCACGTGCGGTGTTCCGGAAAGCTTGTGCCACAGCCGACCTTTCATGCGGCCAGATGGCACGTGCCACTCCGCATTCGCAAAGTCGAACTCCGACCATGCTGCGTACCGCAGCTCTCCGCCGCGAATGAAGGTCAAGACGGCCAGCTTGACGGCGGCGACGGTCTCCGGCCTTCCCGTGTATCGATCGATACGCTGGAGTAAGTCGGGTAGTTGCACGTCTGACACGTGCGGATAGTGCTGAACCGGAGGGCGAGGCTTTAGTTGGGCAACCATTCCTGCAGAAGCATCAACGGTCGCGCGGCCCGTGCCTATGGCGTACTGGAAAATCTGGCCGGCTGTGACCAGGGCACGGCGCGGCATTTCATAGGCGCCGCGCTTTTCGATCTTGCGTGCGACGGTGAGAAGGAATGCGGGGGTGATCGATGCAATGGGGTGCTGGCCGAGGTCCGGATAGAGATCACGTTCCAGCAGTTGTTTCGTCTTCTGGGCGTAACCGGCGCTCCACGTATCGTTCCTGTGTTCCAGCCACTCTTCTGCAACGGCACGGAAGGTGTTGCGTGCGGCCTCGGAGACGGTGGCTCTGGCCACGTCGCGGGCGAGAGCCGGATCGGTGCCATCCGCGAGCTGTGCGCGCGCTTCGTCGCGGCGCTCGCGCGCTGCACTTAGGCCGACTGCAGGATAGTCGCCGAACGTGAGGAGGTTCTCGGATTTGGATCCCGGTTTCTGATACTTCATGCGCCATTTCTTGGCGCCGCTGGGGAGAAGTTCCAGATAGAGACCGCCGCCATCGCGGAGGCGGTTGCCGCCTTCTGCGCTGTATTTGGCCTGGCGACACTGGATGTCAGAGAGGGGGAGGATTCGCTTGGGCATGGTGTAAAAACTCCGTACCCTGAAAACTATACCCCCATACCCGATTACTTACCCCAAAAAGTGATGGTTGGTGCTGGTCAACCACGGGCAACGATAGGCAACAAAAAACCCCGGAAGCCGCTTGGCGCCGGGGTTTTCAGGCAACGTTAGGTGTTGCTGACCATTATACTGGTGGGTGGTACAGGGATTGAACCTGTGACCCCTGCCGTGTGAAGGCAGTGCTCTACCGCTGAGCTAACCACCCCTTTCTGCTTCGTCACCGTTGTTGCTGGTGTCGTGCAGCGGAGAAACGAGATTATGCCGATGGGCCTGTATCTTGTAAAGCCCTTTTTTGGACTTTCTTCGAGAAATTGACTCGGCCTTACTGAACCGTCGCGCCGGTGGGGACTTCGGAAGGGATTTCGATCTTCCATACGGTCTTGCCGCCGCTGGCCTTGTCGAGGTCCTTGAGGACGCTGGCGTGGGCCGAAACCTCCGCTTCGTTGGCAAGCAGCACGGGCAGCGTAAGGACGGACAGGTCAGCCGTGGTGCGGGTTTCGCCCTGGGCGGCGCTGGTGTCCAGCGCATCGATGACCAGCGAGTTCTGGCCGCGCGTCATGGCCAGGTAGACCTCGGCCAGAATTTCGGCATCGAGCAGTGCGCCGTGCAGCGTGCGGTGCCCGTTGCTGACGCCGAGACGGTCGCAGAGGGCGTCGAGCGAGTTTCGCTTGCCGGGAAACATGGTGCGGGCTTCACGCAGCGTGTCGATCACGTTGCCGGCGTGCGAGCGGAACGACGGTAGTCCTTCGCGCTGGAACTCCATGTCCAGGAAACCCAGGTCGAACGACGCGTTGTGAATGATCAGCTCCGCGTCCTGTACGTATTCGCGAATCTGGTGAACGACTTCCGAGAACTTCGGCTTGTCGGCCAGAAAGGCGGCGGTGATGCCGTGGATGGCCACAGCTTCCTCGGGCACATCGCGCTCCGGGTTGACGTAGAAGTGCAGGTGGCGGCCGGTCAGGCGGCGGTTCACCATTTCCACGCAGCCAATTTCGATCAGGCGATCGCCGGTGGCTGGGTTCAGGCCGGTGGTTTCGGTGTCGAGAACGATCTGTCGCATGGGGCGGGATTGTAAACGGTCGGCAGGGGAGGCGAAAATTCAGGCGCGTCGCGGCGGGGCTTCCCGTCGCTCGGTGCGCTCAGGCGTTCAGCGATTCCACACCGCGATTGGCCAGGCGGTCGGCGCGTTCGTTGCCGGGGTGACCGTTGTGGCCGCGCACCCAGTGCCATGAGATGGTGTGTGGCTGGCGGACCTCGTCAAGGATCTGCCAGAGGTCAGCGTTCTTGACCGGTTTCTTGTCGGCCGTCTTCCAGCCGCGCGCCTTCCAGCCAGTGATCCACTCGCTGATGCCCTTCTGCACGTACTGGGAATCCGTATAGATATTGACGATGCACGGCCGCTTGAGCGCGCGCAGGGCCTCGATCACGGCCATCAACTCCATGCGGTTGTTGGTGGTGGGGCTCTCGCCGCCGAACAGTTCCTTCTCGTGTTCGCCGGAGACAAGCACGGCGCCCCAGCCGCCCGGGCCAGGGTTGCCCTTGCAGGCGCCGTCGGAGTAGATCGTAATTTCTTGCATTGCTGAATGTTGGAACCTGACTGGAACCTAGATACTCGAGTCAGGCGTGGTTGTCCGGGCCTTGCCGTGTGTGCCGGTGGGGGTTGCCACGGGAGCCGCCACTGGCTTGAGGGCGGGTTTGGCGGTTTTCCAGCTTGGGCCTACGAGTCGGATGTTCTTGACGCGCTTGACGGCCGAAATCATGTAGACAGAGCCGAAGATCGGCCACCAGCGGTCGCCGGCCTTTTCCATGAACGCCGCGCGCTGCAGCCAGCGGTCGGTCCGGTAGGGCGGGCAGTAGCAGCCGAAGCTGCCGCCGTCGATCTCGAAGCCCAGCAGCTTGAGCCAGTCCTTGATACGGACGAAACCGGTGGTTTGCGCATCGCTGGGCAGGAACGGCGTGGCGCCCAGCCGGTTCAGGCCCTGCCGGGCGCCCCACAGGCTCATGGGGTTGAAGCACGTGACGATCACCCGGCCTTCGGGCATCAGCACCCGAGAGACCTCGCGCAGGACTTCGTGCGGGTCCTCCGAGAATTCAAGCACGTGCGGCAGCGTCAGCAGGTCGATACTCTGCGTTTCGAATGGCAACTCGTCGAACCGGCACAGCAGTTGCCGTGCATCCGGGTGGGTCTGGCGCGGCCCGTGGGGTCCCGCCCGGCCGTCGAGCGCAAGTGCCGAAAACGGCATGCGATTCTCGCGCAAGGTGTCGATATGGGGCAGGCCCAACTGCACGGCGTGGTATCCGAAGATGTCCGCGACCGTCCGGTCGTATTGCTGCGCCTCCCACCGGAGCATGTATTGCCCGGGCGGTGAAGCGAGCCATTCTTCCCAATCTATAATCGCTCGGTTGGACATAGGAGCACACATGTTGAAAGTGGAGCCGATCCCCGCATTCCAGGACAACTATATCTGGGCCATCCATGACGGGCATAGTGCCGCGGTCGTGGACCCGGGCGAGGCCGCGCCCGTCCTGCGCTTTCTGGCACAACACGGTCTGGCACTGGGCGCTATTGTAATCACGCATCACCATGGAGATCATCAGGGCGGCGTGGCCGACCTGCTGGAAGCACATCCTGCAGGTCCGGATGGTGCGCCGGTTCCGGTCATCGGACCCGCGGGCGAGCGCATTGGCCACCGTACCCAGGCCGTCCGCGAAGGCGACTTCGTGACGCTGCGGCATCCGGCTGCCACCTTCCGCGTGCTGGACGTGCCGGGGCACACCGCCGGCCATGTCGCCTACACGGCGGATGCGGCCGGGTTGCCCGGCTCCGGGCCGGCGGTCTTCTGCGGCGATACGCTGTTCGCCAGCGGCTGCGGGCGACTGTTCGAAGGCACACCGGCGCAGATGCTGACTTCGCTGGACAAGCTCGCCGCGCTGCCCGCCGAGACCAAGGTCTACTGCGCTCATGAATACACGCGCAGCAACGTGCGCTTTGCCCAGGCCGTGGAGCCAGACAATGCCGACCTGGCCGCATGGTCGGCGCGCGTCGACGCGCTGCGTCAGGCCGACATTCCCACGGTGCCCACCACGGTTGGCCAGGAGCGGGCCGTCAATCCGTTCCTGCGCTCCCGCGACGCCGCCGTCCGACGCGCCGTGGCTGGGCAGGGCGGCGATGTCAGCAACGATGCCGCGGCATTTGGGGCGCTGCGTGGATGGAAGGACAACTTCCGCTAGGCATGTTCGCCTTCCGTCCTGCGGACGAGGGCCGCACCAAATTGCATCTTGGGGAAAATCTCATTGACGCCAACTCGGCTTTTCCATAGGATCAGCCCACATTTTTGGCGTCACTTTCAGAGAACTTAATGCGATTTGGTCGATTTCTGGCGGTAATTGCGAGTGCCGCGCTGCTTGCAGCGTGTGCCGGCACTCCCAATCCGCCTGCCGGCGAGATGGCCGGTACGCCGACCGCCCTGGAATCCGGTCCGAAGAAGGACCCGCTTAACACCCTCAACAGCACAGGTAGCGCCGGCATCCTGCCCGGCACCGCGGTGGTCAACGTGGACCAGACCAGTGTCGACTGGCTGCGTGGCCCGTCCACCGATATCTGGGACCGGATCCGCAAGGGTTTCGGAATGCCTGACCTCGAAGGCACGCTGGTCGATGATCGCACGCAGTGGTACGCGGCGCGTCCCGACTATATGGAACGGATGGTGGGCCGGTCGAGCCGCTACCTGTACCACATCGTGGAGGAGCTCGAACGGCGCAAGATGCCCACCGAGCTGGCATTGCTGCCGTTTGTCGAGAGCGCTTTCAACCCCCAGGCGGAGTCAACGGCCAAGGCCGCGGGCATGTGGCAGTTCATCCCGAGTACGGGCAAGAGCTACAACCTCAAGCAGAACATGTTCCGCGACGAGCGGCGCGATGTGCTGGCGTCCACCGACGCCGCGCTCGACTACCTCTCGCGGCTCTATGACATGTTCGGGGACTGGCATCTGGCGCTGGCGGCCTACAACTGGGGTGAAGGGGCCGTGTCGCGCGCTATTGCGCGCAATCAGGCGCGCGGGCTGCCCACGGACTACGCCAGCCTGACCATGCCGAACGAGACGCGGTACTACGTGCCGAAGCTGCAGGCGGTCAAGAACATCATCGCCAACCCCGCTGTCTACGGCGTGCGGTTGCCGGGGATTCCGGACCATCCGTACTTCGTCACGGTCACCACGTCACGCGATATCGACGTGGCGCTGGCGGCCAAGCTGGCCAATATGCCGCTGGACGAGTTCAAGGCGCTGAACCCCTCGTTCAACCGCCCGGTCATCCTGGGCGCGGCCAATCCGCAGATCCTGCTGCCGTTCGATAACGCCGAGCGGTTTCAGTACAACCTGAACACCTACCGTGGCGGCCTGTCGAGCTGGACGGCATTGACGGTGGATAGCCGCGAGCGGGTCGAGTCGCTGGCGGCGCGTCTCAATGTCGATGCCGACACCTTGCGAGAGATCAACCGCATTCCAAAGGGCATGCGGCTCAAGCCCGGCTCGACGGTGATGATTCCGCGCTCGGACCGGCATGACCAGGACATCAGCGCGTCGCTGGTGGATACCGCGATGCTGGCCGTGGAGCCCGACGTGCCGGACGCCAAACGCGTGGTGGTCAAGGCCGGGCGGCGTGACACGGTGTCGTCGGTGGCGCGCCGCTATGGCGTGAGCACACGGCAGGTGCAGTCGTGGAACAAGCTGTCGGGCAGCAAGCTCGTGGCGGGGCAGAGCCTGGTGCTGATGCTGCGTCCGAACTCGGCGGCAGCGGCGCGGGCCGAGCGTGGCGACGATGGGGATGATGCGCCCCGGGCTGCGGCGCGCGGCAAGAGCCGGGCGGTCGCGAAATCGTCGAAGTCCACGAAGGTTGCCGCAGAACCCCGCAAGCGCGCCGTGGCCGAAGCCACGCCACGCAAAACGGCCAGCAAGACATCGGAAAAGTCGTCGAGCAAGGCCCCGGCTGCGACCAAGTCCACAGCCAAATCGGCCAAGGGTCATACGCGCTAAGACGCGCCGGGTGTCTGCCGGGCGGACCGATGTGACGGCATCCTGTCCTGCCAACGTGGCGGGACAGGATGTGCATTGACACATCTCAAGGATATTCGTCAACGAAGCAAAGGAAGATGACAGGTTTCCATCCTCCTGCTCATCTCCATGTCCCTGTTCCGAATCCTGCTGGGCATGCCACTCATCGTGGCCTGCCTTGGTGCCGCGTGCGACAACGGTAACGACGACACCACCTCGCCAATCACCGCCGAGACCGCCGCGCCCAAGCTGGTGGCTCATCGCGGCGGCACGGCGGATCGCCCCGAGAACACCCTCGTCGCCATCGAATCGGCGCTGGCCCAGCGTGCGGACATGATCTGGCTGTCGGTGCAGGTCAGCGCCGATGGCGTGCCGGTACTGTACCGGCAGGCTGCGCTGGAGTCTCTGACCAACGGGACTGGCAAGGTCGCCGACTGGCCGGCCGCGACGCTCGCGCAACTGAACGCTGGCTGGCAATTTGCCGAGACCAGCGCCGACGGCATCAAGCAGTATCCGTATCGCACCCGCCCCGTCGGCATTCCCACCTTGCGCCAGGCACTGCGTCTCATACCTGCGGAAGTGCCGATCATTCTCGATATGAAGGCGATGCCCGCCGCTACGCAGACTGCTGCCGTGGCGCAAGTGTTGGCGTCCGAGAACGCCTGGGGTCGTGTACTGATCTACTCCACGGAGCAGGACTACCAGCAGACGTTTGCACAGTGGCCTCGCGCCCGAGTATTCGAATCGCGCGATACCACGCGAGGCCGGCTGGTGAGCGCGACATTGGGGCAGACATGCAGCACACCGGCCCCCGCATCGGGCACCTGGGCGGGGTTCGAGTTGCGCCGCAAGGTGGAAGTGGTCGAGACCTTCACGTTGGGGGAGGGGCGGTCATCCGTGGACGCCTTGTTCTGGACTCCGGCATCGGTCAAATGCTATCGCGCCAAAGGGGCGGCGAACCTTGTGGCCTTCGGTGTCAACGATCAGGCGGCGTACTGTGACGCCAAACGGCTGGGCATTGATGCGGTCATGGTAGATTCTCCAGAAAAGATGGACGGCATCCGTGCCAAGGTGGTGAAGAACCCGGAGGTTTGCGGTAATTAGCTGCAAGCCAGACGCTTCCGAGACTGCACTGCCGGCAACGCCGCTGCCATCCGCACCGCATTCCACACATAGATATAGAAGCGGAGGAGACACATCATGACGGCAAGCCGTGCGCTGCACGCGCGTTCCCTGTCCGACAAGGCGGGATTCTGGGCCGAGCAGGCTGCGAGGATTGATTGGGAGACGCCTTTCGAGCGCGTGCTCGACGATAGTCGCCCACCGTTCGCCCGCTGGTTCGTCGGCGGGCGCACCAATATCTGCCACAACGCGATAGACCGGCACCTCGCCGCGCGTGCGGATCAGCGCGCGCTGGTCTACGTCTCCACCGAGACCGAGACGGAACGCACGTACACCTATCGGGAACTGCACGACGAAGTGAGCCGTATGGCGGCCATCCTCCAGGGGCTGGGAGTGCAGCGCGGAGACCGCGTGCTGGTCTACATGCCGATGATTCCCGAGGCGATGTTCGCGATGCTGGCCTGCACGCGCATTGGCGCCGTGCACTCGGTGGTGTTCGGCGGGTTTGCGTCAGTCAGCCTGGCGGCGCGCATCGACGATGCGAAGCCCAAGGTCATCGTCAGCGCCGACGCCGGATCGCGCGCCGGCAAGGTGGTGCCGTACAAGCCGCTGCTCGACGAAGCCATCCGGCTGGCCGGTCATCACCCCGAGAAGGTGCTGCTGGTGGATCGCGGACTGGCCGAGATGCCACGCACCGCCGGGCGCGACGAAGACTATGCAGCGTGGCGCGACAAGGTGGCCGGTCAGGACGTGCCGTGCGTGTGGATGGAGTCGAGCGAGCCTTCGTACGTGCTCTACACCTCCGGCACCACGGGCAAGCCCAAGGGCGTGCAGCGTGACACGGGCGGCTATGCCGTGGCACTGGCGACCTCGATGGAGTACATCTTCTGTGGCAAGCCGGGCGACACGATGTTTACCGCGTCGGACATCGGCTGGGTGGTGGGGCACAGCTACATCGTCTATGGCCCTTTGTTGGCCGGCATGACCACGGTCATGTACGAAGGCACGCCGATCCGTCCCGACGGCGGGATTCTGTGGAAGATCGTCGAGCAACATGGCGTGAACCTGATGTTCAGCGCACCCACGGCCATTCGCGTGCTCAAGAAGCAGGACCCGGAACTGCTGCGGCGCCACGACCTGTCGAGCCTGCGCCTGCTGTTCCTGGCCGGCGAGCCACTGGACGAGCCCACCGCGCGATGGATCCAGGATGGGATCGGCAAGCCCGTGGTGGACAACTACTGGCAGACCGAGTCCGGCTGGCCGATCATCGCGATCCAGCGCGGCGTAGAGGCGTTGCCGTCCAAGCTCGGCTCGCCGGGAGTGCCGGCCTATGGCTACGACCTGCGGATCGTCGACGAGGTGACCGGCCAGGAATGCGCGCCCAACCAGAAGGGCGTGGTGGCAATCGACTATCCACTGCCACCGGGCTGCATGACCACGGTCTGGGGCGACGACGACCGCTTCCTTCGCACGTACTGGCAAGCGGTGCCGAATCGGCAGTGCTATTCCACATTTGACTGGGGCGTGCGCGACGAAGATGGCTATGTCTTCATCCTGGGCCGCACCGATGACGTGATCAACGTGGCCGGTCACCGGCTGGGCACGCGCGAGATCGAGGAAAGCCTGTCATCGCATCCGGGTGTGGCCGAGGTGGCCGTGGTCGGCGTGCAGGATGCGCTGAAAGGGCAGGTAGCGCTGGGGTTCTGCATTCCTCGCGATGCCAGCCGAACCGGGACCGATGCCGACCGCATGGCTTTCGAGGGCGAACTGATGAAGACCGTCGATCAGCAACTGGGCGCCGTCGCGCGCCCGGCGCGGGTCTATTTCGTCAATGCGCTGCCAAAGACACGTTCGGGGAAGCTGCTGCGGCGGGCGATCCAGGCCGTGGCCGAAGGCCGTGATCCGGGTGACCTGACCACGATCGAGGACCCCACGGCGCTGGAGCAGGTGAAGGCGGCGATCGGGTAACAAAGTGGCGCGCCCCCTCCTAAGATGAAGGGGGCGCGGAAAACCTACTTGCCAACCGTCATCATGCGGCCTAATATTTGAAGCATAAAATATTTAACCTTGATGTAGAGGCCGTCAACGCACTTTAGACGGCAAGCAGGAGACAAGATGCGCGTGCTTTGCATAGGCGGCGGCCCGGCCGGCCTCTACTTCGGATTGCTGATGAAATTGCGCGACCCGTCCCGTGACGTAGTGGTGGTCGAACGCAATCGGCCTTACGACACTTTCGGCTGGGGCGTGGTGTTCTCCGACGCGACGCTGGAGAACCTGAAAGTGGCGGATCCGGTCAGCGCGGCCGAGATCAACGCGGCGTTCAACCACTGGGACGATATCGACATCCATTTCGGCGGGCAGACGATTCGCTCCGGTGGTCACGGCTTCATCGGCATCGGTCGCAAGCGTTTGCTGAACATTCTTCAGGCGCGGTGCGAGGCACTGGGCGTGCGGCTGGTTTTCGAGACCGATGCCACCGACGACCAGGCGCTGGCCCGGCAATACAACGCCGATATCGTGGTGGCCTCGGACGGCATCAACAGCCGCATCCGCACCCGCTACGCCGCAACCTTCGAACCCGATATCGATACGCGCCAGTGCCGCTTTGTCTGGCTAGGCACGCACAAACTGTTCGACGCGTTTACCTTCGCGTTTGAAAAGACCGAGCACGGCTGGTTTCAGGCGCACGCCTATCGGTTCGATGACACGACGTCGACCTTCATCGTGGAAGTGCCGGAACGCGTGTGGCGCGCCGCTGGCATCGAGGGCATGAGTCAGGAAGAGGGCGTGGCGTACTGCGAGAAACTCTTTGCGCGCTACCTCGACGGACACAAGCTCATCAGCAACGCCACGCACCTGCGCGGCTCGGCCAACTGGATTCGCTTCCCGCGCGTGATCTGCCGACGCTGGGTTCACTGGAATACGCTGGCCGATGGCCGTCGCGTGCCGGTGGTGCTGATGGGCGATGCCGCGCACACCGCGCATTTCTCGATTGGCTCGGGCACCAAGCTGGCACTGGAGGATGCGATTGACCTCGCCAATGAAATCGACCAGCGGGGCGCAGCCGGGGTCGATCAGTTGCCCGATGCACTGACGCGCTACGAAGCCACGCGCAGCGTGGAAGTGCTCAAGATCCAGAACGCCGCGCGCAACTCTACCGAATGGTTCGAGAACGTCGAGCGCTATGCGGGCATGGCGCCCGAACAGTTCGCGTATTCGCTGCTGACCCGGTCGCAACGGATTTCGCACGAGAACCTTCGCGTGCGTGATGCGGAATACGTCGAAGGGTTTGAAGCATGGCTGGCTGGCGGGAAAACCTTGCCGCCGATGTTCACGCCATTCCGCCTGCGCGGCCTGACGCTCAAGAACCGTGTCGTGGTCAGCCCGATGGCGATGTATTCGGCCACCGATGGTGTGCCTGGCGATTTCCACCTCGTGCATCTTGGCGCGCGAGCGATGGGCGGGGCGGGCATGGTGGTGGCGGAGATGACCTGCGTCTCGCCCGACGCGCGCATCACGCCGGGCTGCCCGGGCCTGTGGAACGACACCCAGCGCGATGCATGGAAGCGCATCGTCGATTTCGTACACGCGAACAGCGACACGAAGATTGCCATCCAGTTGGGTCACGCGGGCCGCAAGGGTTCGACGCAACTGGGCTGGCAGAAGATGGATTATCCGCTCGCCCAAGGCAACTGGCCGCTGGTGTCGGCCTCGGCATTGCCCTACATGCCCGAGATATCCCAGGTGCCACTTGAAATGACGCGCGACGACATGGATCGCGTGCGCGATGACTTCGTGGCCAATGCACGCCGTGCGGCGGAGGCTGGGTTTGACTGGCTGGAACTGCACTGCGCGCACGGTTATCTGCTGTCGAGCTTCATCTCGCCACTGACCAATGTGCGCGAGGACCAATACGGCGGTCCGCTTTCCAATCGGCTGCGCTATCCGCTCGAAGTCTTCGCCGCCGTACGCGGCGTGTGGCCGCAGGATCGCCCCATGTCCGTGCGGATCTCCGCGCATGACTGGGTGGAAGGCGGCATCACGGCCGACGATGCCGTGGAGATTGCGCGTGCATTCAAGGCGGCCGGCGCCGACATGATCGACTGTTCGTCGGGGCAGGTCAGCCCGGATCAGTCGCCCGTGTATGGCCGCATGTACCAGACGCCATTTGCCGATCGCATCCGCAACGAGGCGGGCATTCCGACGATTGCCGTGGGCGCGATTTTCGAGGCCGATCACGTCGACAGCATCATCGCCGCAGGCCGCGCAGACCTGTGCGCCATTGCGCGTCCGCATCTGGCTGACCCTGCTTGGACGTTGCACGAGGCTGCAAAACTCGGCTTCCGCGATGTGACGTGGCCGAAGCAGTACGTGGCCGGCAAGCGCCAACTCGAAACCAACGTGGCGCGCGCGGCATCGTACGCGCAACCGCCGGGGAAGTGAGCATGGAACGCGAACTGAACGGCCGGCATGCGTTGGTGACTGGCGGTGGACGCGGCATCGGTGCAGCCATCGCACAGCGACTACTGATGGCCGGCGCCAGCGTGACGCTCGTGGGACGCGATGGTGGAGTGCTCGATGCGGCTGCCGATGGGTTGTCATCGTTTGTTGTTGAAGGCGCCGCACTCGGCATTGCACCGGCTGATATCACCGATGCCGATGCGGTTTCCGGTGCCTTCGCGGCAGCAGCGAAAGCGCGCGGGCCGGTCACCGTGCTGGTCAACAACGCGGGGCAGGCGCACAGTGCACCGTTCGGAAAAACCGACCTCGCACTCTGGCAACGCATGCTCGACGTGAACCTGACGGGCACGTTCGTCTGCACGCAGGCCGCGCTGCCCGCGATGCTGGAAAGTGGATGGGGCCGTATCGTCAACGTGGCGAGTACCGCCGGGCTGATCGGCTATGGCTACGTCAGCGCGTATTGCGCGGCGAAGCACGGCGTGATCGGTTTGACGCGCGCGTTGGCGCTGGAACTGGCGACAAAGGGCATCACGGTGAACGCGGTCTGCCCCGGCTACACGGAAACCGACATCGTGCGGGATGCCGTTGCCAACATCGTTGCCAAGACGGGCCGCACGGAAGCCGAGGCCCGTGCGGAACTGGCAGCACGCAATCCGCAGAAGCGACTGGTGCAGCCCGAGGAAGTTGCGGATGCGGTGGCGTGGCTGTGCAGGCCATCGGCATCCGCCATCACAGGTCAGGCGCTGCCGGTGGCAGGTGGAGAAGTCATGGCAGGTTGAATTTCAACTCGCCAACGGTTTGCTCCCCTCTCCCGCATGCGGGAGAGGGGCGGGGGAGAGGGCAAGCGGTGCAAATTGCGACAAGTCAGCAAGCAGAACCTCCAGCCCTCACCCCCAAGCCCTCTCCCACTGCGCGGGAGAGGGGAGAAAGAACAACAGCGAGACAAACAAGCGAGGCACCACCATGACTGACATCGCCCTGGACATGCGCCATCACAAGCGCGCCTTTGCGGACTTTCAACCGAAGCACTTCCTTTGGTCCGTCTCCCCCGATGGTCGCGTGGGCACGATCACATTGAACCGGCCCGAGCGCAAGAATCCGCTGACGTTCGACTCCTACGCCGAACTGCGCGACCTCTTTCGGGGATTGTGCTACGCCACCGACATCAAGTCCGTCGTGATCACCGGCGCGGGCGGCAACTACTGCTCGGGCGGCGACGTGCACGAGATCATCGGCCCGCTCACCAGGATGTCGATGCCCGAACTGCTCGACTTCACGCGCATGACGGGTGATCTGGTCAAGGCGATGCGTGCATGCCCGCAGCCGATCATCAGTGCCATCGACGGCATCTGTGCGGGCGCGGGCGCCATGATGGCGCTGGCTTCGGATATGCGACTGGGCACCGAACACGCGCGCACCGCTTTCCTGTTTGTGCGAGTCGGCCTCGCAGGTGCCGACATGGGTGCCTGTACGTTGCTGCCGCGCATGATCGGCCAGGGACGGGCAAGCGAACTGCTCTACACGGGGCGCGCAATGACTGCCGAGGAAGGATTGCAGTGGGGCTTCTTCAACGCGCTGCACGGCTCGCACGCTGTGCTGGCTGAAGCAGAGGCATTGGCCACGCAAATCGCCACAGGCCCGACTTTCGCGCATGGCGTGACCAAGAAGCTGCTGCATCAGGAATGGAATATGGGCGTGGACGAAGCCATTGAAGCCGAAGCCGAGGCGCAGGCGATCTGCATGCAGACGCGTGACTTCCGGCGTGCCTATGACGCCTTCGTGGCCAAGCAGAAACCCGTCTTCGAAGGCGATTGAGGAACCTGAGCATCCATGAGCGACAAAACCTATCTCGACCTGCCTTTCTTCGATGCGGCCCATCGCCAGCTCGAACGTGAACTCGACGGCTGGTGCACGGAACATCTGAAGGATATCGACCACCACGATGCAGACGCGTCATGCCGCGCGCTGGTGCGTCAACTGGGGACGGCCGGCTGGCTCCGCTACTGCGTGCCGCAAGCCTTCGGCGGCGCGTTGCCGCAACTGGATTCGCGCGCGCTGTGCCTGCTGCGAGAAACGCTGGCGCGTCACGACGGGTTGGCCGACTTCGCTTTCGCGATGCAGGGGCTGGGCTCGGGAGCTATCACGCTCGCCGGCAGCGATGCGGTGCGCGAGCGCTATCTGCCGCGCGTGGCGCGTGGCGAGGCCATCGCCGCATTCGCGCTGTCCGAACCCGAGGCGGGTTCCGATGTGGCCGCGATGCAATGCAGTGCACAACTCTCCGCAGACGGCAGCCACTATGTGCTCGATGGCTCGAAGACGTGGATATCGAACGGAGGCATCGCCGACTTCTATTGCGTGTTCGCCCGCACCGGCGAAGCACCGGGCGCACGTGGCATCACCGCCTTCGTGGTCGATGCCGGTACGCCGGGCCTGTCCATTGCCGAACGCATCGACGTGATCGCACCCCATCCGCTCGCCACGCTTCGTTTCGACAACTGCCGCGTGCCGGTGGAAAACCGACTTGGCGAAGCAGGGCAGGGCTTCAAGGTGGCGATGATGACGCTCGACATTTTCCGCGCCTCCGTTGCGGCGGCGGCACTGGGCTTTGGCCGTGCAGCACTCGACGATGCACTGGCGCGTGCCACGTCGCGGCCGATGTTCGGTGGCGTGCTGGCCGACTTGCAACTGACGCAGGCCGCTATCGGTGACATGGCTACAGCCATCGATGCTGCAGCGTTGCTCACCTACCGCGCGGCGTGGTTGCGCGATGTGAAGCAGCAGCGCACGACGCGCGAGGCCGCGATGGCGAAGATGGTCGCCACCGAGAACGCGCAGCAGGTTATCGACCGCGCTGTGCAGATGTTCGGTGGGCTGGGCGTGAAAGTCGGCACGCGTGTGGAGAGCCTGTACCGCGAGATTCGTTCGCTGCGCATCTACGAAGGTGCCACCGAAGTGCAGAAGCTGATCATCGCGCGCGAGACGCTGGCCGCGCGCCAGGCATAGCCAAATCCAGGAGACAAGCATGGCCGCCCCCCAGTCCGCTACTGTCGCTACCGCTCACGTGGATACCTTCGCGCGCGACCGGCTGCCGCCGCCCGAGCAGTGGCCGGTGTTCACGTTCAATGACGATACGCATTACCCGCCGCGCTTCAATGCCGCAGTCGAACTGGTCGATCGACACGTCGAGCAGGGTAACGGCGCGCGAGTGGCCGTACGCCACGAGCGAGACGGTCGCATCGAGACCGTGACCTACGCCGCGCTGGCGGCACTGGTCAACCGCATCGCGCATGTGCTGGTGGAAGACATGCGGCTGGTGCCGGGCAACCGCGTGCTGCTGCGCGGGCCCAACAACCTGATGATGGCGGCGAGCTGGCTGGCCACGCTCAAGGCCGGACTGATCGCCGTCCCGACGATGCCGCTGCTGCGCGCCAAGGAGCTGCGGCAGGTCATCGACAAGGCGCAGGTGAGCGCGGCGCTCTGCGATGCGCGGCTGCGCGAAGAGCTCGAGACCAACCAGCGCGCAGACAACGAGCACTATTGCCCGACACTGACCACGGTGCGTTATTTCAACGGCGAAGGCGACGATGCTCTCGAAACAGCAATGGCCGGCAAGCCCGACACCTTCGCCGCCTGCGACACCGCTGCCGACGATATCTGCCTGATCGCTTTCACGAGCGGCACCACGGGCCAGCCCAAGGGCACGATGCATTTCCATCGCGATGTGCTGGCGATGTGCGACCTGTTCCCGCGCCATGTCCTGAAGCCCACGCCCGACGACATCTTCTGCGGCACGCCGCCGCTGGCGTTTACGTTCGGACTCGGCGGCATGCTGTGCTTCCCGTTGCGTGCCGGCGCGAGCACGGCGCTGGCCGAGAAGCTCACGCCCGAAACGCTGCTGAAGCTGATTCAGGACCACCGTGCGACCATCGTCTTCACGGCGCCCACGTTCTATCGCCAGATGGCCGCGCTGGCCGGCAACTTCGACGTAGCCAGCCTGAAGAAGAGTGTCTCGGCCGGCGAGGCGCTGCCCGATGCCACGCGGCAGGCGTGGAAGGGTGCCACGGGCATCGAGATGATCGATGGACTGGGCGGCACTGAGATGATGCATATCTTCGTATCGAGTGCAGGTGCCGAAGTGCGGCCCGGAGCGGTGGGTCGCGTGGTGCCGGGCTACGAGGCATGCATTGTCGATAACGACATGCAGCCCGTGCCGCACGGCACCGTGGGCAAGCTTGCGGTACGCGGCCCAACGGGTTGCCGCTATCTCGACGATCCGCGCCAGGAGAACTATGTGCGCGACGGCTGGAATTTGCCCGGCGATACGTTCGTGGCGGACGCCGATGGCTATTACTTCTATCAGGCGCGCTCCGACGACATGATCATCTCGGCGGGTTACAACATCGCCGGCCCCGAGGTGGAAGGCACGCTGATGAAGCACGAGTGGGTGGCCGAGTGCGGGGTGGTGGGCGCGCCCGACGCCGAGCGCGGACAGGTGGTGATGGCCTACGTGGTGTTGCGCCCTGGTGTGGCGGCAACCGATGCCACGCGTGCTGCCCTGCAAGACTACTGCAAGCGTGAGATCGCGCCATACAAGTATCCGCGCCGCATCGAGTTCGTGGCGGTGCTGCCGCGCACGGAGACTGGCAAGCTGCAGCGCTTCCGGCTGCGCCAGATGGCAGCGGAGCAGGGCGTCGACGTGGAGACGCAGCGATGACCGAGGTATTCCGCAACACGGTACGCGTGCGCTTCAAGCATTGCGATGCCGCCGGCATCGTGTTCTATCCGCGCTACTTCGAGATGCTGAACGACTTTATCGAGGACTGGTTCGCCGAAGCCCTCGACTGGCCGTTCGAGGCCATGCATCTCTCCGGGCATGCCGGCATTCCCACGGCAGCGTTGCAGTGTCGCTTTACCGCGCCCAGCCGACTTGGCGAACAACTCACCCGCGAGCTGCGCGTCACCCATCTGGGACGCAGCAGCTTCGGCGTGACCATCCGCTTCATGGGGCCGGGAGGCGCCGACGATGACACGCGCATGACCATCGACCAGCGCCTCGTGTGCGTGGACACGCGCACGATGACCCCGCAGCCCTTGCCCGAGCCAGTACGCACCGCAATGGAGCGCTACCTGGGCACCGAGACTGCCTGACACTGACATAGACACGGAATCGAAGACATCATGCTGAAGACATTGCAACCGCCCGAATGGGCAGCGCCGAAGGGATACGCCAACGGCATCATGGCCGAGATGCAGGTGGGCAGCCGCCTGATCATGGTCGGCGGGCAGATCGGCTGGAACGGCCAGTGCGAATTCGAGACCGACGACTTCGCGCTGCAGGTGGCGCAGGCGCTGCGCAACGTCGTGTCGGTGCTGGAGCAGGGCGGCGCACGTCCGGAGCACATCGCGCGGATGACCTGGTATGTGAAGGACAAGGTCGAATACGTGGCCGCCTACAAGGCCATCGGCCAACATTACCGCGACATCATCGGCAGGCATTTTCCGGCCATGACGGCAGTGGAGGTAGCAGACCTGGTGGAGCCACGCGCGAAGGTGGAAATCGAAGTGACGGCGGTCGTGCCACCGGCCATGTGAACCGGGCGAGTGCGGGTGGACGGTTGGGTGGCATCTGTCTCAAGGGCATCGTAAGTGTTTGAATACTTGAGAATTTGGGCCCAACGGGATATAATTCGAAAGTTTCGCTTTCAGAACCCATCACCCTAGCGCCTACCGTATTCCACCTTCCGCCGCCCCGTTGCGCACGCCGTTTTCATGCACCGCACAAAAGTGATGAAATCGCCATGCGACACTTGCGCCCCAGTGTTCAGACGCGGGGCCGCCACGGGGCACGAGGCGTTGAGCAGGTCGGTCACGGGGTGAGTCCAGCAGGAGCCTTACCCGTGCTACCGTCTTTTCCGTCCGCCATACTCGCGCTTGCAGACGGCACGGTCTTTCGTGGCTATTCCATCGGCGCTTCCGGCCATACGATCGGCGAAGTGGTGTTCAACACTGCTATCACCGGTTACCAGGAAATCCTCACCGACCCGAGCTATTCCCGGCAGATCGTCACGCTGACGTATCCGCATATCGGCAACTACGGCGTCAACCCTGAGGATGTCGAAGCCACGAAAGTCCATGCCGCCGGCCTGATCATCAAGGATCTGCCGCTTCTGGCCTCCAATTTCCGCAAGGAACACACGCTTTCCCACTACCTGAAGCAAGAGAAGGTCGTGGCGATCGCCGGTATCGATACCCGCAAGCTGACGCGCATCCTGCGCGAGAAGGGCGCCCAGAACGGCTGCATCCTGGCTGGCGAGGACAACGTCCAGAAGGCCATCGACCTGGCACGCTCGTTCCCGGGCCTGGCAGGCATGGACCTGGCAAAGGTCGTGTCGGTCAAGGAACCGTACGAGTGGACCCAGACCGAGTGGAAGCTCGGCCAGGGCTACGGCAAGCAGGACAAGCCGCAGTTCCACGTCGTGGCCTTCGACTACGGCGTCAAGTTCAACATCCTCCGCATGCTGGCCGAGCGCGGCTGCAAGGTCACTGTGCTGCCGGCGCAGGCCACTGCCGCTGACGCGCTGGCGCTGAATCCGGACGGCGTGTTCCTGTCGAACGGCCCCGGCGACCCCGAGCCTTGCGACTACGCGATTGCTGCCACGCGCGAGTTCATCGCACGCGGTATCCCGACGTTCGGCATCTGTTTGGGTCACCAGATCATGGCGCTGGCCGTGGGTGCCAAGACGCTGAAGATGAGCACGGGCCACCATGGCGCCAACCATCCGGTCAAGGACCATGACGATGGCCGCGTGGTGATCACGTCGCAGAACCACGGTTTCGCCGTGGATGCCGCGACGCTGCCCGCCAACGCGCGCGTCACGCACACGTCGCTGTTCGACGGCACGCTGCAGGGCTTTGCCCTGACGGACAAGCCGGCATTCTGCTTCCAGGGTCACCCGGAAGCGTCGCCGGGTCCGCATGACATCGCGTACCTGTTCGACCGCTTCACGAAGCTGATGCAGGATGCGCGCGCCAAGGCCGCAGCCTGACGTGACGCCCTGACGTAACGAGAGACCTGAACAGGACCGCCCGCCATGAACGCTTTCATGCATGCCAGCTTCGGCGTCACCGATTTCTGGACCTATGTGCTCGGCACGATCTTCATCGTGCTGCTGCCTGGGCCGAATTCGATGTACGTGCTGTCGGTGGCTGCCCAGCGCGGTGTGCGGGCGGGCTACAAGGGCGCGTGCGGCGTGTTCCTGGGCGATGCGATCCTGATGGTGTTGTCCGCCGCCGGCGTGGCATCGTTGCTGCAGGCCAGCCCGGCGCTGTTTCACGTGGTCAAGTACGTGGGCGCGGGCTACCTGGGGTGGATCGGCTTCCAGATGCTGCGCGGTGCCGTGCGCAACTGGTCGATGCCGGCCAGTCCTGCGGGCGCGCAGGCGGCCGCAGAGCCTTTGGACCGGTCTGCCAACCCGTTCACCAAGGCGCTGGTCATCAGCCTGCTGAACCCCAAGGCCATCCTGTTCTTCATCTCGTTCTTCATCCAGTTCGTGGATCCGCAGTTCGCGTATCCGGCGCTGTCGTTCGTAGCGCTGGGGCTTGTCTGCCAGATCTGCAGCTTCGCCTACCTGACCACGATCATTTTCGTGGGCGCGAAGCTGGCCGATGCGTTCCGCCGCCGGCGCCGCCTGTCCGCAGGCATGTCAAGCGGAGTAGGGGCGATGTTCATCGGCTTCGGCGCCAAGCTGGCCACGGCCACACTGGGCTGACGACGACAACCTGATATCCGGCACGGTCCGCACGACATGCGGGCCGGCCAACAAAGAGAGCGTGCAATGCCAAAGCGCACAGACATCAAGAGCATCCTAATCATCGGCGCCGGCCCGATCATCATCGGCCAGGCGTGTGAATTCGACTATTCCGGCGCACAGGCCTGCAAGGCGCTGCGCGAGGAAGGCTTCAAGGTCATCCTGGTCAATTCGAACCCGGCGACCATCATGACGGACCCGAGCACGGCGGACGTCACGTACATCGAGCCCATCACCTGGGAAGTGGTCGAACGCATCATCGAGAAGGAACGCCCGGACGCGATCCTGCCGACGATGGGCGGCCAGACCGCGCTGAACTGCGCGCTGGACCTGCATCGCCATGGCGTGCTGGACAAGTACAAGGTGGAGCTGATCGGCGCATCGCCGGAAGCCATCGACAAGGCCGAGGACCGCCAGAAGTTCAAGGACGCGATGACCAAGATCGGTCTCGGTTCGGCCAAGTCCGGCATCGCCCACTCGATGGACGAGGCCGTGGCTGTGCAGTCGCGCATCGCCCAGGAGACGGGCACCACCGGCTACCCGATCGTGATTCGCCCGTCGTTCACGCTGGGCGGCTCGGGCGGTGGTATCGCCTACAACCGCGAAGAGTTCGAAGAGATCTGCAAGCGCGGCCTGGACCTCTCGCCCACGCGCGAACTGCTGATCGAAGAATCGCTGCTCGGCTGGAAGGAATACGAGATGGAAGTGGTCCGCGACAAGGCGGACAACTGCATCATCATCTGCTCGATCGAGAACCTGGACCCGATGGGTATCCACACGGGCGACTCGATCACCGTGGCCCCGGCGCAGACGCTGACGGACAAGGAATACCAGATCCTGCGTAACGCCTCGCTGGCCGTGCTGCGCGAAATCGGCGTGGACACTGGCGGTTCGAACGTGCAGTTCTCGATCAACCCGGTCGATGGCCGGATGATCGTGATCGAAATGAATCCGCGCGTGTCGCGTTCGTCGGCACTGGCCTCCAAGGCCACCGGCTTCCCGATCGCCAAGGTCGCGGCCAAGCTGGCCGTGGGCTACACGCTGGACGAGCTGAAGAACGAAATCACCGGCGGCCAGACCCCGGCATCGTTCGAGCCGTCGATCGACTACGTGGTCACCAAGGTGCCGCGTTTCGCCTTCGAAAAATTCCCGCAGGCCGACAGCCACCTGACCACCCAGATGAAGTCGGTGGGTGAAGTGATGGCGATGGGCCGCACGTTCCAGGAATCGTTCCAGAAGGCACTGCGCGGCCTGGAAGTTGGCGTGGACGGCCTGGACGAGAAGTCCACCGACCGCGACGAGGTGATCGAGGAAATCGGCGAAGCCGGTCCGGACCGTATCTGGTACGTGGGCGATGCGTTCCGTCTGGGCATGTCGCTGGAAGAGGTGTACGCCGAGACGTCGATCGATCCGTGGTTCCTGGCACAGCTCGAAGACATCATCAAGACCGAAGGCCTGGCCCGCGGTCGCACGCTGGACAGCCTGTCGGCTGCCGAGCTGCGCTTCCTGAAGCAGAAGGGCTTCTCGGATCGCCGCCTGGCCAAGCTGATGAAGACAGATGCCAAGGCCGTACGCGCGGCACGTCACGCCCACAATGTGCGTCCGGTCTACAAGCGCGTGGACACCTGCGCGGCCGAGTTCGCCACCAACACCGCGTACATGTACGGCACGTATGAAGCCGAACATGGCGAGTGCGAGGCAGAGCCGACCAACAACCGCAAGATCATGGTGCTGGGCGGTGGCCCGAACCGGATCGGCCAGGGTATCGAGTTCGACTACTGCTGCGTACACGCTGCGCTGGCACTGCGCGAAGACGGGTACGAGACCATCATGGTCAACTGCAACCCGGAAACCGTGTCGACCGACTACGACACGTCGGACCGCCTGTATTTCGAGCCGCTGACGCTGGAAGACGTGCTCGAAATCGTCGAGAAGGAAAAGCCGGTTGGCGTGATCGTCCAGTACGGCGGCCAGACCCCGCTGAAGCTGGCGCTGGATCTGGAAGCCAACGGCGTGCCCATCATCGGCACAAGCCCGGACATGATCGACGCGGCGGAAGACCGCGAGCGCTTCCAGAAGCTGCTGCACGAGCTGGGCCTGCGCCAGCCGCCGAACCGCACCGCGCGCGCCGAGGACGAAGCCCTGCGCCTGGCCGAGGAAATCGGCTACCCGCTGGTGGTGCGTCCGTCGTACGTGCTGGGCGGCCGTGCCATGGAAATCGTGCATGAGCCGCGCGACCTCGAACGCTACATGCGCGAGGCCGTGAAGGTTTCGCACGATTCCCCGGTGCTGCTGGACCGCTTCCTGAACGATGCGATCGAATGCGACGTGGACGCGCTGTGCGACGGTCAACGCGTGTTCATCGGCGGCGTGATGGAGCACATTGAACAGGCTGGCGTGCACTCGGGCGATTCGGCCTGCTCGTTGCCGCCGTACTCGCTGGCGCAAGCCACGATCGACGAACTGAAGCGCCAGACCGCCGCGATGGCGAAGGCGCTGAACGTGGTCGGCCTGATGAACGTGCAGTTCGCCATCCAGCAGAAGAACGGCGAGGACATCGTCTACGTGCTGGAAGTGAACCCGCGCGCCTCGCGTACCGTGCCGTACGTGTCGAAGGCGACCGGCTTGTCGCTGGCGAAGATCGCCGCGCGCTGCATGGCCGGCCAGTCGCTCGACTCGCAAGGCATCGGCGCGGAAGTGATTCCGCCGTATTTCAGCGTCAAGGAAGCGGTGTTCCCGTTCAACAAGTTCCCGGGCGTGGATCCGGTCCTCGGACCTGAAATGCGTTCCACCGGCGAAGTGATGGGCGTGGGCAAGGTGTTTGGCGAGGCCCTGTTCAAGAGCCAGCTGGCCGCCGGTTCGCGTCTGCCCGAGAAGGGCACGGTGCTGATCACGGTGAAGGACAGCGACAAGCCGCGCGCCGTGGCCGTGGCCCGCATGCTGCACGACCTGGGCTACCCGATCGTCGCCACGCGGGGTACGGCGTCGGCCATCGAGGCCGCCGGCATTCCGGTTCGCGTGGTCAACAAGGTGAAGGACGGCCGTCCGCACATTGTCGACATGATCAAGAACGGTGAACTGGCGCTGGTCTTCACGACCGTGGACGAAACGCGTACGGCGATCGCCGATTCGCGCTCCATCCGCATCGCCGCACTGGCCGGCCGCGTGCCTTACTACACCACCATCGCCGGCGCCAACGCCGCGGTGGAGGGTTTGAAGCACATGCAGAGCCTGGAGGTCTATGACCTGCAGAGCCTGCACAAGCAGTTGGCCTGATGCCACGTAGTTGCTGCGCTGCCGCGTAACGGATGCGGCGCAGCCGGGCCGCCGCCGGGTTGAAACTGGCGGCGGTTCTGGCCTACACTACGTTTTGAATTCGCAGATCGACCGGCCTGGAGCCGGTCGATTCCATCTGAAAGCCGCGGTTTGAGCGGGCGTGCCGCCTGGCAGAAGTTTGCCGGGGCATGAATCCCACTCCGCTGCGGCTCATTTTTTTGTTGAACGAGACATGAGCACCATTCCGATTACCAAGCGTGGCGCCGAACTGCTCAGGGAAGAGCTGCAGCGCCTCAAGGCCGTCGAACGCCCTGCGGTGATCAACGCCATTTCCGAAGCGCGCGCCCAGGGTGACCTGTCGGAAAATGCCGAGTACGACGCTGCCAAGGAAAAGCAGGCCTTTATCGAAGGCCGCATCCAGGAAGTGGAGTCCAAGCTGGGCGCGGCACAGGTCATTGATCCCACGCAACTCGACACCGATGGCCGCATCGTTTTTGGCGCCACCGTGGACCTTGAGGACCTGGAATCGGGCAAGCCCGTGAGTTACCAGATCGTTGGCGATGACGAAGCCGACCTCGAAAGCGGCAAGATCTCGGTGAGTTCGCCGATCGCCCGTGCGCTGATCGGCAAGTTCGAGGGCGACGTGGCCACCGTGCTGGCCCCGGGCGGCGACCGCGAGTACGAAGTCATCACGGTTCGCTACATCTGAGCGACGGGATGTTCTCGTCCTCTTACTCGAACCTGCCGCCGCTGCCGCATCGCGTCTTCTTGTTGCTGACGGTGGTGTGGGCCGGGAGCCTCTGGACGGTTGGCTACATGGTGGCGCCGACGCTCTTCTCCGTGCTGCAAAGCCGGGAAACCGCAGGCATGATTGCCGGGCATCTGTTCCGCTACCAGGCGATGATCGGTGTGACGGTCGGTGTGCTCCAGCTCGTACTGTGCAATGTGCTGATTCGCCGGGGTGCGGCGCGCTACCGGACACTGCGGTGGATCGTGCTCGCCATGCTGGTATGCGTGCTGGCTGGCTATTTCGGCGTGCAGCCGTTCATGGAAGGACTCAAGGTGAAGGCACAGGCATTGAACCTGGGCGTGTCGGAGTCACCATACAAGCGCGAGTTTGGCATGCTGCACGGCGTGTCGAGCGTGTTCTACCTGGTCCAGAGCCTGCTGGCGCTGGTACTGGTCTGGCGCGCGAGTGCGCCCAGATCGTCGGGCGAGTGATACGCGGAGTAATACGCGGGAAACAAGCAGGAGCGATCAGCAAAGCGCAAAAAAGGCGGCCGGGGCCGCCTTTTTCATGGAACCGATCGGCCGCCGGCCGATCAACCCAAGGACTTCTTTTTCTGGCTGGCCGGGCGGGCGCGCGAGCGCTTGACGTTGCCGCCCTGGGTCACGCGCTCGTTGCCGAGCACACGCACCGACGAACTCTTCGGACGACGCATGCCCCCGGTGGCCGGCTTGCGCACCGTGACGGTACGCGGTGCGGCGCCAGCGCCCAGACGGCGCTTTTCGACTGCGCCGAAGTCTTCGGGCTGGTTTTCCTTCAGGCGGGCAGGGCCGGGGCGCCAGATGACGAGCAGCTTGCCAATATGCTGGATCGGCGCGGCGCTGAGTTCGTCGCAAATGGCTTCGTAGATGGCGACGCGTGCGTCACGATCATCGCCGAGCACCCGGACCTTGATCAGGTCGTGCGAAGCCAGGCTGCGGTCGATCTCGGCAAGCACGGAAGGGGTCAGGCCTTCCGCACCGATCATGACCACGGGGTTGAGGCCGTGGGCGCGCGAGCGCAGTTCGGAACGTTGGGCGGAAATCAGGTGAAGGGCTGGCATCGGGAAGGCTAATATCGAATTGGCGCGTATTATCCGCCAAAATGTCGCCGGCAGGCGGCAAGGATCACCAAAATCGGGAGATAAAGCTGTGATCTGTCGCAAAACGTGACGGGCAGCTCCCGCAGAAAGGCATGTCGAGGCAATGGCCAAGGGCAAGAACAAATTCAATCAGTCGTGGCTGCACGACCACATCAACGATCCCTATGTGAAGATGGCGCAGCGCGAGGGCTATCGCGCCCGCGCGGCCTTCAAGCTCAAGGAGATCGACGAGCAGGACAAGCTGATCCGGCCGGGGCAGGTCATCGTGGACCTGGGCGCCGCGCCGGGCAGCTGGAGCCAGTACGCGCGGAACCGGCTCGCGGACTCTCCCCGGGCCAAGGACGGCAGCATCGACGGGGCGGTCATCGCGATCGACATCCTGCCCATGGAACCCGTGGCGGACGTCACGTTCATCCTGGGAGACTTCCGGGAGGAAAGCGTGTTCCACGAACTGGAAAAGGTGGTGCTGGAAGCCTCCGGCGGTTCGCGAATCGACCTTGTTATCTCGGACATGGCCCCCAATTTGTCCGGTGTGGCCTCGGCTGACTCGGCGCGGATCGAGTATTTGTGCGATCTGGCGATGGAATTTGCCCAGGCGCACCTGAAACCGGAGGGTTCGCTGCTGGTAAAGTGTTTCCACGGCTCGGGCTACAGCCAGATCGTGGAAAAATTCAAACGTCAGTTCAAGGTGGTGGCGAGCCGCAAGCCCAAGGCGTCGCGCGACAAGTCTTCAGAAACCTTCATTCTTGGGCGTTACCTGAAGTCGTTGGACTGAAAGTTGAGGGATTGGGGTTTTGCCGGGTGACGCCGGCTTGCCCTGAAGCGGCTGGCTCGGGCACTATCAGGCCCATAGAATCAGATTTCCCTGTGGGGACGGGCACTGCATTACAATGCAATGCAGCTTCCCGTTGGCAAGGCAATTGCAAAGGAGTTCGGCCTTGAATAACAACCTGTTTCAAAAGGCGGCAATCTGGCTCGTAATCGCGCTGGTTTTGTTCACCGTCTTCAAGCAGTTCGACAAACCGCGTGCCCAGGACGGTGTCACCTACTCGCAGTTCATGGATGACGCCAAGAACGGCAAGGTGTCGCGTGTCGACGTGCAGGGCCGTAACCTCGTGGTGTCCCCCAAGGAGGGGTCCAAGTACACCATCATCTCGCCGGGCGACATCTGGATGGTCGGCGACCTGATGAAGTACGGCGTCCAGGTGACCGGCAAGGCCGATGACGAACCGAACGTGCTGGTCCAGGCGCTGTATTACCTGGGACCGACGTTGCTGATCATCGTCTTCTGGTTCTACATGATGCGGCAGATGCAGGGCGGCGGGAAAGGCGGTGCCTTCTCGTTCGGCAAGTCCCGTGCGCGCCTGATCGATGAAAACCAGAACGCGGTGACCTTCGCCGACGTCGCAGGCTGCGACGAATCGAAGGAAGAAGTCGTCGAACTGGTCGACTTCCTCAAGGATCCGCAGAAATTCCAGAAGCTGGGCGGTCGTATTCCGCGCGGCGTGCTGCTGGTTGGCCCTCCGGGTACCGGCAAGACGCTGCTGGCGCGCGCCATCGCTGGCGAAGCCAAGGTGCCGTTCTTCAGCATCTCGGGTTCGGACTTCGTTGAAATGTTCGTCGGCGTAGGTGCAGCCCGTGTCCGCGACATGTTCGAGAACGCCAAGAAGCAGGCGCCTTGCATCGTGTTCATCGACGAAATCGACGCGGTCGGTCGCCATCGCGGCGCCGGCATGGGCGGCGGTAACGACGAGCGCGAGCAAACACTGAACCAGATGCTGGTCGAGATGGACGGCTTCGAAGCCAACTCGGGCGTGATCGTGATCGCTGCGACCAACCGTTCGGATGTGCTGGACAAGGCGCTGCTGCGTCCGGGCCGTTTCGACCGCCAGGTCTATGTTGGCCTGCCGGACATCCGCGGCCGCGAGCAGATCCTGAAGGTTCATATGCGCAAGGTGCCGATCGGCAACGACGTGGACGCGTCGGTGATCGCACGCGGTACGCCGGGCTTCTCGGGCGCCGACCTGGCCAACCTGGTCAATGAAGCTGCACTGTTTGCCGCCCGCCGCAGCAAGCGCGTGGTGGACATGCAGGACTTCGAGGACGCCAAGGACAAGATCTACATGGGTCCGGAGCGCAAGTCGACGGTCATGCGCGAGGAAGAGCGCAAGGCCACGGCTTACCACGAGTCCGGCCACGCGGTGGTGGCCAAGCTGCTGCCGAAGGCCGACCCGGTCCACAAGGTTACGATCATGCCGCGCGGCTGGGCACTGGGCGTGACGTGGCAGTTGCCGGAGCATGACAAGTACTCGAAGTACAAGGACAACATGCTTGAGGAAATCGCGATCCTGTTCGGCGGCCGTGCCGCGGAAGAGGTCTTCCTCAACGCCATGAGCACCGGGGCTTCGAATGACTTCGAGCGTGCCACCAAGATTGCCCGCGACATGGTGACCCGCTTCGGCATGAGCGATTCGCTCGGCGCGATGGTGTATGTCGATACCGAGCAGGATGGCATGTTCGGCAAGCTGTCGTCGAAGACGGTTTCGGAAGCGACGCAGCAGAAGGTCGATGCAGAAATCCGCACGATCATCGATACGCAGTATGCGCTGGCCAAGCGCCTGCTCGAAGAGAATCGCGACAAGGTCGAAGCCATGACCAACGCGCTGATGGAGTGGGAAACGATCGACGCCGAACAGGTGAACGACATCATGGCCGGCAAGCCGCCGCGCCCGCCGCGTCACCTGCAGGGTCCGAGCGGTGGCGGCAGCACGCCTCCGGGCGGCGGTTCGCCGGTGACCCCGTCCAACGCGCCGGCCACGGCACGAGTCGACGACACGGTGTAATACGGCGAGGAGCCGAGCGTAAGCGACCGTTTCCGACGGTTTCAAACGCGGTGGTTTCTGATAGCCTGCGAAGCCGGTGCCTGGTGCACCGGCTTTTTTGTTTTTCAGGACGTCAATCTTGTCGAGCGAGTTTTTCCAGTGCGGGCGTTACCGGTTCGCCCGCGACCGCCGCCCACTCGTGATGGGCATTCTCAACGTGACGCCCGATTCGTTCTCGGACGGCGGGCGACATGCCTCGCGCGATGCGGCTATCCGGCATGCGGAGCGGATGATCGCGGAGGGCGTCGATATCATCGATATCGGCGGCGAATCGAGCCGTCCAGGTTCCGCTGCACTGCCGCTCGATGAGGAACTCGCACGCGTGATGCCCATCGTCGAAGCGCTGGCGAATTGCGGCAAACCGTTGTCAATCGACACGTACAAGCCCGAGGTGATGCGCGCCGCGCTGGCAGGCGGAGCCGATTTGATCAACGATATCTGGGGCTTTCGTATGCCGGGCGCGGCGCAAGCCGTGGTTGCCGGGCAAGCGGCGCTTTGCATCATGCATATGCAGCGTGACCCGCAGACGATGCAGGAAGACCCGCAATACGATGATGTAGTCGCCGAGGTGGAAGCATTCCTGCGCGAGCGCGTGTCAACCCTTCGGGCGGCGGGCGTGGACGATTCGCGCATTTCGCTCGATCCGGGCTTTGGCTTTGGCAAGACGCCGGATCATAATCTGCGCCTGCTGGGGCAGATGACGCGGCTGGCGATCGATGGGCTGCCGGTGTTGGCTGGCCTGTCGCGCAAGTCGACGCTTGGTGCCATCGTGGGTGGGAAGCCGCCGCAGGAACGTGTGGCAGCCAGTATCGCCGCGGCGGTCTGCGCCGCCGAGCGGGGCGCATTCATCGTGCGCGTGCACGACGTGGAACAAACCGTGGATGCCCTGAAGGTCTGGTGGGCGATCCGCCATGAATCGGTAGCGCCGTAAGCGACAGCCGCAAGAACCGACGAACAGGCCAGCAGACGCATAGACGTACGGCAAATACAGTAACCACGGTGATCGTGGTGAGAATTGGGAGAAACAGAACGATGACTCGCAAATATTTCGGGACGGATGGTGTGCGTGGACGTGTTGGCGAAACGCCGATCACGCCGGATTTCGTGATGCGGCTCGGCTATGCGGCCGGCAAGGTGCTGGCCCTTGGGCAAAAGACCACGCAGGGCAAGCCGACCGTATTGATCGGCAAGGACACCCGCGTCTCTGGCTACATGCTTGAAGCCGCGCTGGAGGCTGGATTCACGGCCGCAGGGGTGAATGTGCAACTGACCGGTCCGTTGCCGACACCGGCGATTGCTTACCTGACCCGCGCGCTGCGCCTGGCGGCAGGCGTGGTGATTTCCGCCAGCCACAATCCGTACTACGACAACGGCATCAAGTTCTTCTCGGCCTCGGGCGACAAGTTGCCTGATGAACTCGAAGCCAAGATCGAAGCGCAACTCGATGAACCGATGCTATGCGTGCGCTCCGAGGACCTGGGCCGTGCGAAGCGAATCGACGATGCGGCGGGCCGTTACATCGAGTTCTGCAAGAGCACGTTCCCGTACGAACAGGATTTGCACGGGCTGCGCATCGTGGTGGACTGCGCCCATGGCGCCGCGTACCACATCGCACCGCATGTCTTTCACGAACTGGGTGCCGAGGTGGTGCCGATCGGTAACCAGCCCGATGGCCGCAACATCAACGCCGGGTATGGCGCTACCGCGCCGGAAAAACTGGTAGAGGCCGTGCGCCATCATCGCGCTGACCTGGGGCTGGCATTCGATGGCGATGCGGACCGGCTGCAGGTGGTGGACGGACAAGGCCGCCTCTACAACGGCGATGAACTGTTGTACCTGATCGTGCGCGATCGCCTGGCTTCCGGTCAGAAGGTGGAAGGCGCAGTTGGCACGTTGATGACCAACATGGCGGTGGAACTGGCGCTCAAGCGCCAGGGCGTCGAGTTTGTCCGCGCCAAGGTGGGCGACCGCTACGTGCTCGAAGAACTCAACAAGCGCGGCTGGCAACTGGGTGGCGAAGGCTCGGGCCACTTGCTTTGCCTGGATCGCCATACCACGGGCGATGGTATCGTCTCGGCGCTGCAGGTGCTGGCTGCCCTGCGCCGTAGCGGCAAGACGCTGTCGCAACTGCTCGATGGCGTGAGCCTTTTCCCGCAAACGCTGATCAACGTGCGCGTGGAGAAGGGCTTTGACTGGGAAAGCCATGCGGGCTTGAGCGCGGCACGCGCGCAAGTCGAGCCGGAACTGGAGGGCCGCGGCCGCGTGCTGATTCGCGCCTCGGGTACGGAGCCGGTCGTGCGCGTGATGGTGGAAGCCGAGCAGGTGGAGACCGCCGAGCGTGCGGCCCAGACGCTGGCCAACGCGCTGCGCGCTGCCTGACGCGATTCAGTCACCGTAGGTTCCAGACGAAAGCCATGGCTCCCGCCGTGGCTTTTTTTTTTCAAATTTGGCAATTAACCGCCGGACAGGGTGCAGCACAGAATGTGACAGCACGGTCATGGAGGAAGAGGAGGGCAGCGCAAAATCGAGTGGCGATTACAGCACGGCGGTGCGACAAATTCGTGACGAAGGCGCGGATATCGGCCATATGGCGGAGAGCTTGAAGAAGATTTGGGGATGTCATGGAACTGTCACACAGGGAGCATAAAGTTCGCCTTGTCAAAAATTTGTCATTCCCCAACCATGTTCTCTGGAGGACATATGAAGCTGGTCAAGACTGCCGTAGCAGGCATCGTTTCGATGGTCGTAGCGGGTACTGCGTTCGCGGCGGAAATTACCGGTGCAGGCGCCTCGTTCCCGGCGCCCGTGTATTCCAAATGGGCAGACGCCTACCAAAAAGCAACGGGTAACAAGGTCAACTATCAATCGATCGGTTCGTCGGGCGGCATCAAACAGATCGGCGCCAAGACCGTTGATTTCGGTGCCTCGGACGCTCCGCTGAAGGACGAAGAACTGGCCAAGGGCAACCTGGTCCAGTTCCCGACCGTGATCGGCGGCGTGGTGCCTGTGATCAACCTGCAAGGTGTGAAGCCGGGCGAACTGACCATCACGGGTGACGTGCTGGCCAACATCTACCTGGGCAAGATCAAGAAGTGGGACGATCCGGCCATCAAGGCGCTGAACCCGAAGGTTTCGCTGCCGAGCCAGGACATCCTGCCGGTGCGCCGCGCTGACGGCTCGGGCACGACGTTCATCTTCACGAACTACCTGTCGAAGGTCAGCCCCGACTGGAAGAGCACCGTGGGTGAAGGCACCACCGTCAACTGGCCGGGTGGCGGCACGGGCGGCAAGGGCAACGAAGGCGTGGCCGCCTTTGTGCAACGCCTGAACGGCGCCATCGGCTACGTCGAGTACGCCTACGCCAAGCAGAACAAGATGACCCACCTGGTCATGAAGAACGCTGCTGGTGAAGTGGTGCAGCCGAGCGACGACGCGTTCAAGGCTGCTGCTGCTGGCGCCGACTGGAACAAGTCGTTCTATCAGATCCTGACGAACCAGTCGGGCAAGGGTGCATGGCCGATCGCCGGCGCCACCTTCATTCTGGTCCACAAGACCCAGGACAAGGCTGCGCAAGGCCAGGAAGTGCTGAAGTTCTTTGACTGGGCCTACAAGAGCGGTGGCGCGATGGCCACGGACCTGGACTACGTGCCGCTGCCGGAAGCGGTCGTGAACCAGATCCGCGCCACGTGGAAGCAAAGCGTCAAGGACGGTTCGGGCAAGTCGCTGTACTAAGTCCCTGTACTAAGCTCTGTCTGTCAGCAGGACTTTGGCAACCCGCAGTAGTGGGTTGCTGAAAGCAAGACCTGTCGCCCGATGTCGCTGATGCGGCACAGGGCGGCGGTGCCGCGGTGGCCGGAATGGCGCCGCGGCAACCGATCCACCCAACGTTTCCCCATCATGGCGACTACGTCCGATCTCCCAGCCGTCCGGCCTCCAAGCCGTCTTGGCGACATCCTGTTCGGCGGCCTGACCCGCGGCGCCGCCATCGTGACGTTGTTGCTGCTGGGCGGCATCATCGTGTCACTGGCCATCAGCGCATGGCCGTCGATCAAGCAATTCGGCTTCGCGTTCCTGTGGACCGCCGAGTGGGATCCACCCGCCGACGTCTACGGCGCGCTCGTGCCGATCTACGGCACCGTGGTGACGTCGCTGATCGCCCTTATCATCGCTGTGCCGGTCAGCTTCGGCATTGCACTGTTTCTTACCGAGCTGTCGCCAGTCTGGCTGCGCCGGCCGCTCGGCACTGCCATCGAACTGCTTGCAGCGGTGCCGTCCATCGTCTACGGCATGTGGGGTCTGCTCGTGTTCGCGCCGATCTTCGGCGAGTACTTCCAGAAGCCGCTGTCGAATACCGTGGGCCAGTTGCCCGTGATCGGCAAGCTGTTCCAGGGTGCCCCGCTGGGTATCGGCCTGCTGTGCGCAGGCGTGATTCTCGCGATCATGATCATTCCCTACATCGCCTCGGTGATGCGCGATGTGTTCGAAGTCACGCCGGTGCTGCTCAAGGAGTCGGCCTACGGTGTGGGTTGCACGACGTGGGAAGTGATGTGGCGCGTGGTGCTGCCCTACACGCGTGCCGGTGTCATCGGCGGCGTGATGCTCGGCCTGGGCCGTGCGCTGGGTGAAACCATGGCCGTCACGTTCGTGATCGGCAATACCAACCTGCTGGACAACGTGTCGTTGTTCTCGCCGGGTAACAGCATCACCTCCGCGCTGGCCAACGAGTTTGCCGAAGCCGGCGCTGGCCTGCACACCGCGGCGCTGATGGAACTGGGCCTGATCCTGTTCTTCATTACCTTCGTGGTGCTGGCGCTGTCCAAGCTCCTGCTGCTGCGCCTAGCCAAGAATGAGGGTGGCAAATGAACCAAGCCAGTCACACCATGTCTTCGTCGTCGATTCCGGCAGTTCGCCCTGATGCGGACGTCGTGCGCGGCCGCCTGCAGAACAGTCGCCGCCGTATCAACCTGATTGCACTGGCTGCCTCGCTGGGCGCCATGATCTTCGGCCTGTTCTGGCTGGCGTGGATTCTCTGGACCACGATCACGCTGGGTGTGGGCGGGTTGTCGATCGACCTGTTCACCCAGATGACGCCGGCGCCGAATACCGCCGGCGGCGGTCTGGCCAATGCCATCTTCGGCAGTTTCGTGATGGTGGGCGTGGCCACGCTGATCGGCACGCCGCTGGGCATCCTGGCCGGTATCTACCTGGCCGAGTATGGCCAGAAGTCGTACCTGGCCAGCTTCACGCGCTTCATCAACGACATCCTGTTGTCGGCGCCGTCGATCGTGATCGGCCTGTTCGTCTATGCCCTCGTGGTGACTCGCATGGGCCACTTCTCGGGTTGGGCCGGCATTTGTGCGCTGGCGCTGCTGCAGATTCCCATCGTCGTCCGCACCACCGAGAACATGCTGAACCTGGTGCCGAATGCACTGCGTGAAGCGGCCGTGGCGCTGGGCACGCCCAAGTGGAAGATGGTGCTGTCGATCACGGTCAAGTCGTCGTACGCAGGCATCATCACCGGCGTGCTGCTGGCGGTGGCACGTATCGCTGGCGAAACCGCGCCGCTGCTGTTCACTGCGCTGTCGAACCAGTTCTGGACCAGCGACCTGAACAAGCCGATGGCCAACCTGCCGGTCACGATCTTCCGCTTTGCCATGAGCCCGTTCACGGAATGGCAGCAACTGGCCTGGGCCGGTGTGTTCCTGATCACTGTTGGTGTGCTTGCGCTGAACATCATCGCGCGCATGCTGTTCAAGAAATAACCGGCACCCAGCCCGACTACCGAATTCAAGCGAGACATCAGCATGACCTCTACCGTCATCGATATTCCCGATACCGTGCGCGCCAAGATCGACGTGCGGAACCTGAACTTCTTCTACAACCAGTTCCACGCGCTGAAGAACATCAACATGTCGATCCCGGACCGCAAGGTCACGGCGTTCATCGGCCCGTCCGGCTGCGGAAAGTCCACGCTGCTGCGCACGTTCAACAAGATGTATGCGCTGTACCCGGAGCAACGCGCCGAGGGCGAGATCAACATGGACGGCACCAACCTGCTGACCAGCAAGGAAGACATTTCCCTGCTGCGCGCCAAGGTTGGCATGGTGTTCCAGAAGCCGACGCCGTTCCCGATGTCGATCTATGACAACATCGCATTCGGCGTGCGCCTGTTCGAGAAGCTGTCGCGCTCGGAAATGGACGACCGCGTGGAGTGGGCGCTTTCGAAGGCCGCGCTCTGGAACGAAGCCAAGGACAAGCTGCACCAGTCCGGCTACGGCCTGTCCGGCGGCCAGCAGCAGCGTCTGTGTATCGCCCGCGGCATCGCCATCCGCCCGGAAGTGCTGCTGCTCGACGAACCGTGCTCGGCGCTGGACCCGATTTCCACGGGCCGCATCGAGGAACTCATCGCCGAACTCAAGGACGAGTACACGGTGGTGATCGTGACCCACAACATGCAACAGGCGGCGCGCTGCTCGGACTACACGGCGTATATGTACCTGGGCGAGCTGATCGAATTCGGCGAGACCGAGAAGATCTTCATCAAGCCGCACCGGAAGGAAACCGAAGACTACATCACCGGCCGCTTCGGCTGATTCGCAGGTTAGAGGCCAGGAGAAGACCATGACTGACAAGCACCTTTCGACCCAGTTCGACGCAGACCTCAACGCCATCAATACCAAGCTGCTGCAAATGGGTGGCCTGGTGGAAGCGCAGATCGAACTGGCCATGCGCGCGCTGGCCGATTTCGACGCCGATCTGGCCGATCAGGTCATCGCCCGCGAACACCAGCTCAACGCGCTGGAAGTGGAGATCGACGCGGATTGCGGCAACATCATCGCCCGCCGCCAGCCCACCGCGCGCGACCTGCGCCTGGTGATGGCCATCTCGAAGACGATCACGAATCTTGAGCGTGCGGGTGACGAGGCCGAGAAGGTGGCCAAGCGGACCAAGCACATCATGGAAGATGCCGCCGCGCACAACATCAACTACGCGGAAGTGAAGCTGTCCGGCGAAATGGCGATCACGCTGCTGCGCCAGGCGCTGGACGCGTTCGCACGGCTCGACACCGTGGCGGCTGCGCGCATCGTCAAGGACGACAAGGCGATCGACGAGGAATTCCGCGCGTTCGTGCGCAAGCTGATCACGTACATGATGGAAGACCCGCGCACGATCTCGGTGGCGCTGGATTTCCTGTTCATCGCCAAGGCCATCGAACGCATCGGTGACCACGCCAAGAATATTGCAGAATTCATCATCTACATCGTGAAGGGGACGGACGTTCGCCACACTTCACGGGAAGACATGGAGCGCGAAGCCCTGAGCTGATAACGCGCCAGCATCGATAAGCGGAGAAAAAACTACATGCCAAGCAGTATTCTCGTTGTTGAAGACGAACCGGCAATCGCCGAGCTGATTGCCGTCAATCTCCAGCACGCGGGGCACTATCCGATCCGCGCGTACAACGCCGAGCAGGCGTTGTCACTGATGAGCGATGTCCTGCCCGACCTCGTTCTGCTGGACTGGATGCTCCCGGGCAAGTCGGGCGCCACCTTTGCCAAGGAACTGCGCACCAACGACCGTACCAAGCAGATCCCGATCATCATGCTCACCGCGCGCAGCGAGGAGCAGGACAAGGTCATGGGTCTGGAAGCCGGTGCGGACGATTACGTCACCAAGCCTTTCTCGCCCAAGGAACTGCTGGCACGTATCAAGGCGGTTCTGCGCCGCCGTGCGCCCCAACTGACCGACGACGTGGTGGCGATCAACGGCTTGCGTCTGGACCCCGCAACGCATCGCGTCACGGGGCAGGACGAGACCGGTCCGATCAAGCTGGACCTGGGTCCTACGGAGTTCCGCCTGCTGCACTTCCTGATGACGCATCCGGAACGGGTGCACAGCCGGTCGCAACTGCTGGATCAAGTCTGGGGCGATCACGTTTTCGTTGAGGAGCGCACGGTCGACGTCCACATCAAGCGCCTGCGTGCGGCACTGACGCCGGGCGGCTACAGCAACATGATCGAAACGGTACGCGGCAGCGGCTACCGGCTGGCGCGTTCGCCGAGCCACTGATCTTCGTTGTCCTGGTCGGGGGCGGTGCAGCGAGGGCCGCCCAGACCGATGTCGGATAATCCAGGCGTCATGCCACCTGCATACGCTTTCGTGGCACACTTTGTCGCAATGCGACTGCCGACCGAACCTTTTTCCCTCGCATGAATGTCATCTGGGCCCGTTCCGTGGCCATCCTCGTCAGCCTGATAGCCATTGCCGCAGGCCTGTACGCCGCGGCGGGCGCTATCACCGGCCTGCTGTTCCTTTCCGTTTCCCTGCTCCTGCTGCTGAGCTATTACCTGTTCCAGATCAATCGGCTGTGGCGTGTGCTGGATGCTCCAGCCTATGGGGAAATTCCTAGCGCGTTGGGTCTGTGGGGCGAGGTCTACTACCGCCTGCACCGGCTGGTCAAACGGTGGCGCACGCAGGTGTTGTCGGTGGAACAGCAACACACGCGATTTATCCAGGCCATCCAGGCATCGCCATATGGTGTGCTGATGCTCGATGACGCCGATCAGATCGAGTGGTGCAATGATGTGGCCGAGCAGCATTTCGGCCTGAACGCCAAGCGCGACGTGCGCCAGCGCATCACCCACTTGATACGCCGTCCGGAATTCGTTCACTATCTGACGCGCGAGCGTTACGACGAGCCGCTGGTGATGCGCGATATGGGCGAGCACAAGCGCAACATCACTTCGGTGCAGATCCTGCCCTACGGCGAGAATCGCAAGCTGGTGCTCACCCAGGACATCACCAAGGTGGAGAACACCGAGGCGATGCGCCGCGACTTCGTGGCCAATGTCTCGCACGAACTGAAGACGCCGCTCACAGTGCTGACTGGTTTCCTGGAAACCGTGCGCGACTTGCCAGTGTCGGAGGAAGACCGCAATCGCTATATCGAACTGATGCTTGTGCAGTCGATGCGAATGCAGCATATCGTCGAAGACCTGCTGGCGCTGGCCAAGCTGGAGTCGGATGCCCAGCCGCCATGCCATGAGCGCGTCAATGTGGGGGCGCTGATGGCCCATCTGGTACACGACGCGGAAGCGCTTTCGCAGGATCGCCACGAGATCCGCAGCGAGATCGACCCGGGCGTGACGGTACGCGGTGCCGAGGGCGAACTACTGTCGGCGCTCGGGAATCTGGTGTCGAACGCGGTGCGCTACACGCCAGAGGGCGGCCGCATCGCGATCCGCATGACATACACCGACGGACATGCCGTGTTCTCGGTCAGCGATACGGGGCTGGGGATCGCCCCGGAACATATCCCGCGTCTCACCGAACGTTTCTATCGCGTGGACCGCAGCCGTTCGCGCGACACCGGTGGCACGGGCCTGGGGCTGGCCATCGTCAAGCACGTGCTGTCGCGCCACCATGCGGACCTGCGCGTGACCAGCGAAGTGGGCCGTGGCAGCACGTTCCGCATCGTGTTTCCGGTGGACCGCAGCGGGTATGAAGCGGATACGACGAAGCACGCGGCGTAAAGTCTTTTTCTTTTCCCTTGTTTGCTCCCCTCTCCCGCATGCGGGAGAGGGGCGGGGGAGAGGGCAGGCGGTTCTGCTTGCCAACGATGGCAACTTGGACTGCCGA